>NZ_JBJHAI010000018.1:0-93130 GCF_054050955.1 Modestobacter sp. SYSU DS0290 | reverse complement strand
TGTTCAACAAGGCCACCAAGCAGGCCGGCGCCGCCGGCGGCAAGGGCAGCATGGACCCCGCCGAGGGCCAGAAGCTGCTCGACTACATCGCCGAGATCGACAAGATCTTCTGGGAGACCAAGGCCGCGTGAGCGAGCACCTCCCGGCCCCCCGGTCGGCGGAGGTCTCCGCCGACGCCCTCCGGGGGGCGTTCGGGGCGGTGCCCACCGGGGTCGTCGCGGTCGGTGGCCTGGTCCACGGCGCCCTCGACGGCCCCCTCGACGGCACCGCGCCGCTGGCGATGGTGGCCTCCACGTTCACCGGCGTCTCGCTGGACCCGCCCCTGGTCTCGCTGTGCGTGCAGCACGGCATCCGCAGCTGGCCGGCGCTGCGCGGGCTGCCCCGACTGGGGATCAGCGTGCTCGCCGAGGGGCAGGGCGAGCTGGCGCGCAGGCTCGCCTCGCGCCGTCCGGAGCGGTTCGACGCGGTGGACTGGACCGCCACCGCCGACGGCGCGCTGCGCATCGAGCCGGCGACCGCGTGGTTCGACTGCGCGGTGGAGTCCGAGCTGCCGGCCGGGGACCACCTGATCGTGCTGCTACGGGTGCTCGACCTCGACGTCGTGCCGGGGCGGGCGCCGCTGATCTGGCACGGCAGCGCGTTCGCCGCCCTGGGCTGAGCCGGGCGCCGGTCGGTCGGGGCGAGCGGCCCGCCGGGCCGCCTGCCACCGGGCTCCGGCGCCCAGCGACCCGGCCGCGTCGCCGGGGTTGACCAGCCCGCAGGTGGCCAGCGACAGGCACCCGCAGCCGATGCAGGAGCCGAGGTCGACCCGCAGCCGCTGCAGGCCGGCGACCGCCTCGTCCACCCGCGCCAGCCAGGTGCCGGTCAGCCGGGACCACTCCTCGGCGGTCGGGGCCCGGTCGGCGGGCACCTGGGCGAGCAGCTGCTGGATCTCGGCCAGCGACAGCCCCACCCGCTGAGCCGCGGCGACCACCGCGAGGCGCCGGAGGACGTGCCGGGCGAAGAACCGTTTGTTGCCCGGCCCCCGCACCGAGGTCACCAGCCCGCGCGACTCGTAGAAGCGCAGCGTGGGCAGGGTGAGGCCACTGCGCCGCGACACCTCGCTGATGCTCAGCAGGCCGTCGGGCCCGGTCACCCGGCCGCCGGACCCCGTGCGGCGCGGAGCAGCTCCGCGCGGTCGACCACCTTGACCCGTTCCCGGCCGGCCCGTTCGCCGAGCGAGCGCTCGAAGGCGTCGACCAGCTCCCAGCCGGACCACTCGACGAGGTGGACGCCCCGCTGCCGCAGCAGCGCCGGCACCGCGTCAGGGTCGCGCTGCCCGGCCCGGGGCAGCCCGGGCAGGTCGCTGACCAGGTGCTCGACGGTCTCCCCCGCGTCGGACTTCGTGTGCCCGATCAGGCCCACCGGCCCACGCTTCACCCAGCCACTGGCGTACAGGCCCGGCAGCGCGGAGCCGTCCGGGCCGAGCACCCGCCCCTCGGCGTTGGGGACGAGCCCGGCGACGGCGTCGAAGGGGACGCCGGGCAGCGGGGAGCTGCGGTAGCCGACCGCGCGGTAGACCGCCTGCACGTCCAGCACCGTCGTCGCACCGGTGTCGGCGACGGTGCCGTCGCCGGTGAGCGACGTCCGGGCCAGCTCGACGCCGGTCACCCGGTCGGTGCCCAGCAGCCGCGCCGGGCGGGTGAGGAAGTGCAGGTGCAGCCGGCGCGGCGCGGTGCGGCTCGCCGGGTCCCGGGCGGCGAAGCCGGTGAGCGCCTCCACCACCTGGCCCAGCTGGTGCGAGGCCGCCACGGCGGCCCGCGATGCGTCGTCGAACTGCAGGTCGGCGGGGTCGACGACGACGTCGACCCCGGGCACCTCGCCGAGCTCGCGCAGCTCCAGCGGCGTGAACCGGGCCTGCGCCGGGCCGCGCCGGGCCAGCAGGTGCACGTCGGTGACCGCGCTGGCGGCCAGCTGGGCGCGGACGGTGTCGGGCACGTCGGTGTCGGCGAGCCCCGCGTCGTCGCGCACGAGCATCCGGGCGACGTCCAGCGCCACGTTGCCGGCGCCGACCACCGCGACCGAGGGGGTGTCCAGCGGCCAGTCCCGCGGGGCCTCGGGGTGCCCGGCGTACCAGGAGACGAACTCCGCTGCCCCGTGCGACCCGGGGAGCTCGGCGCCGGGGACCCGCAGCTCGGCGTCCCGGTTCGCGCCGGTGGTGAACACCACCGCGTCGTAGGCCTGCCGCAGGTCGTCCAGGGTGAGGTCGGTGCCGAACTCCACGTTGCCGAGGTAGCGGATGCCGCCGCGGGCGACCATCCGGTGCAGCGACCTGGTGATCATCCGAGTGATCCGGGGGTGGTCGGGGGCGACGCCGTAGCGGACCAGCCCGAACGGCGCCGGCAGCCGTTCGAACAGGTCGACCTCGACCGCCACCTCCCGGTGCCGACTCAGCGCCTCGGCGGTGAAGAAGCCGGCCGGCCCGGCGCCCACCACCGCCACCCGGTGCTGCCCGGCGCTCACGCGGCAGCCGCCCTGGCCCGCAGCAGGTCGGCGACGTCGGCCAGGCCGATCTCCACCCGGCTGTAGACCTCCGGGTCGAGCACCAGCGCGCCGTCGAAGGAGGCGGCGCCGGCGTAGAAGGCGACCGGCACGGTGAGCGCCTGGAAGAAGGCGAACAGCGGCCGGAGCTGGTGCTCCAGGACCAGGGCGTGCCGGTCGCTGCCGCCGGTGGCCACCAGCAGGACCGGCTTGTTGGCCAGCGCGTACTGGTCGACCAGGTCGAACAGGTGCTTGAACATCCCCGGGTAGGAGCCGCGGTAGACCGGCACGGCGGGGATCAGCAGGTCGGCGGTCTCCACCGTCCGCAGGGCCGCCTCGACGTCGGCGGGGACGTCGTCCCGGGTGACCGCGCCGGTGAAGCCGGGGCCCAGGCCGTACACGTCCACCCGCGCCACCTCGATCGGCATCAGGTCGGCGAGGGTGTCGGTGACCAGGCCGGCCAGGCCCATCGTCCGCGAGCCCTCGACGCGCGGGCTGCCGTTGACGACGACCACCCGCAGCGGCCGGCTCATGCCCGGGCCTCCGCGGGCACCCGGACCTCCCGGCGCAGCACCGGGGCGACCTCGGTGCCGAACAGCTCGATGGCGGCGAGGTGCTCCCGCTGCGGCACGCCGCCGAAGCCCAGCTGGACGTTGGCCCGGGTGACGCCGTACAGCTCGGCGAAGGTGGCGATCTTGTCGATGACCTCCTGCGGGCTGCCGACGACGAGGCCGCCGCCAGGGGTGGCCTGCGCGTCGAAGGCCCGGCGCGGGAGGTCGAACCCGCGGCCGCGCTGGTGGTTGTTCTCCCGCATGCCGACGGAGAAGTACGGGAACATCGTGTCCCGCGCGGCCTGACTGGTCCGGCCGACGTAGCCGTGGGTGTTGATGCTGATCGGCAGGGTCGCCGGGTCGTGGCCGGCCTCGGCCGCCGCCTGCCGGTAGTACCCGACGGTCGGCACGTGGGAGTTCACCGGGCCGAGCAGGATGGCCAGCGCCATCGGCAGCCCGAGCGCGCCGGCGCGCACCGCCGACGACGGCGTGCCCCCGACACCCACCCAGATCGGCAGCTCCTGCTGCAGGGGGCGCGGGGCGACGTCGGCGGCCACCAGCGGAGCCCGGTGCCGGCCGGACCAGGTGACCGGGTTGGTGCCGCGGATCGCCAGCAGCAGGTCGAGCTTCTCGGCGAAGAGCTCGGCGTAGTCCGCCAGGGAGTAGCCGAACAGCGGGAAGGACTCGGTGTAGGAACCGCGCCCGGCGATGAGCTCGGCCCGCCCGCCGGAGATGAGGTCGAGGGTGGCGAAGTCCTGGAACACCCGGACCGGGTCGTCGGAGCTGAGCACGGTGACCGCGCTGGTCAGCCGGATGCGCTCGGTGCGGGCGGCCGCGGCGGACAGCAGCGGCACCGGCGAGGAGGCGATGAAGTCCGACCGGTGGTGCTCGCCCACCCCGAAAACGTCGAGCCCGACCTGGTCGGCCAGGACCGCCTGCTCGATCGTCTCCCGGACCCGGGTCTGCGGTGTCGGTGTGGTCCCGGTCGACAGGTCCGGGGTCACCTCGCCGAAGGTGATGATGCCCAACTCGAAGGCCACGGGGCTCCCTCTCTCTCGTGCGGGTGGTCGGCCCTCCACCGTACGCCGTTTTGCTGACGTGTCAGGGAACCCGCGGCTACGCTCCTCGGCATGGACGACATCGCCTGGCTGGACGAGCGCGAGGAACGGGTGTGGCGCGCCTTCCTGTCGCTGAGCCGCGGGATCGAGGTCGCCGTCGACCAGCAGCTGACCGCCGAGGGGCTCTCCGCCGCGGAGTACGCGCTGCTCGCCCCGCTGTCCGAGGCGCCCCAGGGCGCCGTCCGGGCCCGGGAGCTCGGCCGCGCCGTCGGCTGGGAGTCCAGCCGGCTGGCCCACCAGCTGCGCCGGATGGAGAAGCGCGGGCTGCTCACCCGCGGGCAGTGCCCCGACGACGCGCGCGGGACGATGGTGCACCTGACCGACGCGGGGCGGGCGGCGATCGCCCGGACCGCACCGGGCCACGTGCGCACCGTCCGCGCACACTTCGTCGACCTGCTCAGCGCCGAGGAGCAGACCACGCTGGCCGCGGTCTTCGAGCGGCTCTCGGCCGCCCGGGACGACGCCGCGCGCGACCGGCCCGCTGGCTAGCCTGGACCGGTGATCCTGATCGTCGTGAAGTTCCCCGTCCGTCCCGAGCTCGCCGACCGCTGGCCGGAGCTGGTCGCCGAGTTCACCAGCGCGGTGCGCGCCGAGCCCGGCAACATCATGTTCGAGTGGTCCCGCAGCGTGGACGAGCCGAACAGCTACGTGCTGGTGGAGGGCTTCGCCGACGCGGCGGCCGGCGCCACGCACACCTCGTCCGCACACTTCCAGAAGGCGATCGGCGAGATGCCCGACTGGGTCGCCGCGACCCCGTCGATCATGTACGTCGACTCCGCGGACCTCGCCGGCTGGGGCCCGATGGCCGAGGTCCAGCCGCGCGGCTGACCGCCCTCGGCACACCGGCCGGGCGACGCCGCCCGGCCGGTGTGCGACCGTTCCCGTCATGGTGAACGTGCTGTCCATCCAGTCGCACGTGGCCTACGGCCACGCCGGCAACGCCTCGGCGGTCTTCCCGCTGCAGCGCCTGGGCGTCGAGGTGTGGCCGGTGCACACCGTCCAGTTCTCCAACCACACCGGCTACGGCGACTGGACCGGCCGGGTCTTCGACGGCCAGGCCGTCGACGAGGTCGTGCAGGGGATCGCCGACCGCGGCGTGCTCGGCAGCTGCGACGCGGTGCTGTCGGGGTACATGGGCTCGGCCGACATCGGCCACGCGGTGCTCGGCGCCGTGGCCAAGGTCCGGGCCGCCAACCCCCGGGCGGTCTGGTGCTGCGACCCGGTGATCGGCGACGTCGGGCGCGGGATCTTCGTGCGGCCGGGCATCCCGGAGTTCATGCGCGAGGTCGCCGTCCCGGCCGCCGACCTGGTCACGCCGAACCACTTCGAGCTCGACCTGCTGTCGGGCACCCGCACGACGTCGCTGTCCTCGGTGAAGGACGCCGTCGCCGGGGTGCAGGCGCTCGGCCCGCGCGTGGTGCTCACCACCTCACTGGTCGCCGACGACACCCCCGCCGACGCCGTCGACCTGCTGGCCTCCGAGGGCGGGCGGCACTTCCGGGTGCGCACCCCACGGCTGGGCGTCTCGGTGAACGGTGCCGGTGACGCGATCGCCGCGCTCTTCCTCGCCCACTGGCTGGAGACCCGCTCGGCCGCCGAGTCCCTCGGGCGGGCGGCCGCGTCGGTGTTCGGGCTGCTGCGCCGCACCGCGGAGGCAGGGGCACGCGAGATCCTGCTGGTGGCCGCACAGGACGAGTACGTCTCCCCCACCCAGACCTTCGACGTGACCGAGGTGTGAGCTGAGCGCCGCATCGTGACCGCCTGGCTGCTCAGCGGCCTGGTCGTGGTGGTGGCCACGGTCGCCCAGGCGACCGCCGGCGTCGGGTTCGGCATCGTGGCCGGGCCGCTGCTGCTGCTGTTCCACCCCGACCTGGTGCCGGGGCCGCTCCTGCTGGTCGGGCTCCTCGTCACCGTGACCGTCGCGTGGTCGGAACGGAGCGCGTGGCAGCCGCGGGTGCTCCGGGGAGCCGCCCTGGCCAGCGTCCCCGGCGCGCTGGCCGGCGTGCTCCTGCTGCGCGCGGTGGACGACACCGCGCTCGCCCTGACCATCGGGTGCCTGGTCCTGGTCACCTGCGTGGTCTCCGCGGCCGGCCTGCAGCTGCCCTCAGGCCCGCGGGCCCTCCGGTGGGCCGGCCTGACCGCGGGCGTGTTCTCCACGGTCGCTGCGGCGCCCGGGCCGCCGATGGTGGTGACCTACCGGCCGGACCGTGCGGCGACCCAGCGGGCGAACCTCGCGCTGTTCTTCGTGGTCACGTCCGTGATCTCGCTGGCGCTGCTGTCCACCGGCGGGGAGCTGACCGGACGGGCGGCCGTGAGCGGCCTGACGCTGCTGCCGTTCGTGGCCGTGGGGCACCTGCTCGCCCGGCCGGTCCGGCGCCGGCTGGGGCTCGCCGTGGTCCGCCGGCTGGCGCTGGGGCTGTGTGCCGCCTCGGGCCTGCTGCTGCTGGCGACCACCCTGGCCGGCTGACGACCGACGCGGCCGGCGCCCGGGGCATCGGGTAGGAACGGCGCATGGCCGACGACTTCCCCTCCTGCACCCAGCTGCTCGCCGAGGAGCAGGAGCTGCAGTTCACCCGGTTCGACAACGACGACGCCTGGGACCTCGGCCTCGCCCTGGTCACCCGGGCCCGCGCCGAGGGGCTGCCGGTGGCCGTGGACATCAGCCGGAACGGCCACCAGCTCTTCCACGCCGCGCTGCCGGGGACCGCGCCGGACAACGACACCTGGATCCGCCGCAAGGCCGCCGTCGTCGACCGGTTCGGGCACAGCTCCCTCTACGTCGGCCAGCGGGCCCGTGAGGCGGGGACGACGTTCGAGGAGCAGTTCGGGCTGGACCCCGACCGGTACCGCGCCCACGGCGGGGCCTTCCCGGTGCTGGTGCGCGACGTGGGCCCGGTCGGCGTCGTCGTCGTGTCCGGGTTGCCGCAGGTCGCCGACCACGAGCTGGTGGTCGCCGTGCTGCGCGAGCACCTGGCGGCGCAGCCGGGTTGATCCGCGAGCCGGGGCGCGGGGCGCCCCGGCCGCGACGATCAGTGCTTGCCGTGCGTGAGCTTCTCCATGCCGGAGGTGGTGTCCGCGGCCGCCTTCTTGGCGGCCCGCTTCTCCTTGATGCTGCTGCCGGACTTCTTCGAGGCGTTCTTGTCGACCATGACCACTCCCTCACCGGGAACCGGTCGGCTCCAGGTGACGGACGCTACGCCGGTGCCCGCCCGCCCGAGCTCAGCCGCGCTGCCCCGCCGCGCCGCCGGTGGGCGGGCGTAACGTCGCGAGCACGGTCACCTCGCCGGTCCAGGACAGCCGTCCGGGACGGCGATCCCCTCCCGGGGCACCACCGCCGCGCCGTCGGCGGAGTCAGGTCGCTGCCATGACCGCACCCGCGTACCTCCCGCACCCCGCTGCCGCCCTGCCGGCTCCCGACCTCCGGTCCGGGGACGAGCCCGGCTGCCCGGCCTGCCCCCACCCGATGGCTGCCCACGACCCGATCGGGGCCCGGTTCTGCCGGGCCACCGCCGCTGGGACACTGGACCGCGGCTGCGCCTGCCGCATCGGCTGACCCCGGGCGCCGCCCCCCGCTGCAGAGAGGTTCCCGTGCCCGACCCGCGCACCCCCCTCCGCCAGCTGGCGGACGCGCGCCGCGACCTGACCGCCGACTGCAGCCGCTGCACCGGGTTGTGCTGCGTCGCGCCGGCCTTCGCCGCCTCCGCGGACTTCGCGATCGACAAGCCCGCCGGCACGCCGTGCCCGAACCTGCAGGCGGACTCCCGGTGCGGCGTGCACGACCAGCTGCGCGACCGCGGGTTCCCCGGCTGCGTCGTCTTCGACTGCTTCGGCGCCGGCCAGCGGGTCACCCAGGACACCTTCCCCGGCCAGGACTGGCGCACCGACCCCGCGACGGCGGCAGCGGTCTTCGCCGTGTTCCCGGTCATGCGGCAGCTGACCGAGCTGCTCTGGCACCTGACCGAGGCACGCGCCCTGCTGCCGCCCGGACCGCTGGCCGCCGAGGTCGGCGCGGCCCACGCCCGCACCGACGACCTCACCCGCACCACCGCCGGCGAGCTGACCCGGCTGGACGCCGCCGCACTGCGGCGAGAGGTCGGCGAACTGCTGGGGCGGGTCAGCGAGGTGCTCCGCGCCGCCGTGCCCGACCGGGCCCGGGACCGCCGCGGCGCCGACCTGATGGGCGCGGCCCTGCGCGGCGCGGACCTGCACGGGGCGAGTCTGCGCGGCGCCTACCTGATCGGGGCGGACCTGCGCGGGGCCGACCTGCGTCACGCCGACCTGCTCGGGGCGGACCTGCGCGCCGCCGACCTGCGCGGCGCCGACCTCACCGGCGCGCTCTTCCTGACCCAGCCGCAGCTGACCGCCGCCACCGGCGACGCCGGCACCTCGCTGCCCGCGTCGCTGACCCGCCCTGCGCACTGGTCCACCGGCACGGCAGCCGCCGACCGCCCGCGCCGCCGTCCGGCCCGGCGTCGCTGACCCGCTGCCCGCCGGGCACGATCTGCCCATGGCCTACTCAGCGGACCCCACCCGCTACGACGCGATGACCTACCGGCGGACCGGCACCAGCGGGCTGGACCTGCCCCTGCTCAGCCTGGGCCTGTGGCACAACTTCGGCGACGACGTGCCGCTGGACCGGCAGCGCGCGATCCTCCGCCGCGCCTTCGACCTGGGGATCACCCACTTCGACCTGGCCAACAACTACGGACCGCCCTACGGCAGCGCCGAGGTCAACTTCGGCCGCCACCTGCGCGACGACCTCCGCCCGTACCGCGACGAGCTGGTCATCTCCACGAAGGCCGGCTATGACATGTGGCCCGGCCCGTACGGCCAGGGCGGCGGCTCACGCAAGTACGTGCTGGCGAGCCTGGACCAGTCGCTGCAGCGGATGGGGCTGCAGTACGTCGACGTCTTCTACAGCCACCGGCCCGACCCCAGCACGCCGCTGGAGGAGACGATGGGCGCGCTGCACACCGCCGTCCGGTCGGGCAAGGCGCTCTACGTCGGCATCTCCTCCTACTCCCCGGAGATGACCCGGGAGGCGGCGCGGATCCTCGCCGACCTCGGGACGCCGCTGCTGATCCACCAGCCGTCCTACTCGATGCTCAACCGCTGGATCGAGACCGAGGGGCTGCTCGACACGCTGGCCGAGGTCGGCGCCGGGTGCATCGGCTTCTCCCCACTGGCCCAGGGGATGCTCACCGACAAGTACCTGGGCGGGGTTCCCGAGGGCTCCCGCGCCACCCAGGGCAAGTCGCTGGACCAGGGGATGATCACCGAGGAGTACCTGACCCACGTCCGGGCGCTGGACGGGATCGCCCGGGAGCGGGGGCAGTCGCTGGCGCAGCTGGCGCTGGCCTGGGCTCTGCGCGACGAGCGGGTGACCTCGCTCGTGATCGGCGCCAGCAGCGTCGGGCAGCTGGAGCAGAACGTCGCCGCCCTGGACCACCGGGAGTTCTCGGCCGAGGAGCTCGCCGCCATCGACCAGCACGCCGTCGACGCCGGCATCGACATCTGGCGCGGCGCCCGCGAAGGCGCCCTGTGAGGGCAGGAGCGGCCATCTCTGCCCTGCTGCATCACTCGTAGGGCTCGGCCGGTGCGGCGATCCGTTCGACGTGGACGGCGCGCAGCACCGGCGGTCCACCGGGGTCCCGGCGGCCCGCGGTGCCGACGACCTCCACCCACTGGTCGGCGGCCGGCGCGGGCGGGCCGCCGGCCACCTGCACCCGCAGCGCGGTGGCATCGGCGGCGCAGCAGTTGATCGATAACCGCGCCAGGTCCCAGTCACCGTGGTCGCGCGGGACGGCGAAGCCGACGAGGCGCACCCGACGCTCCGCCAGCGCCGCCGGGTCGGCCTGGGACCAGATCGTGTACTCCAGCAGCGTCATGGTGCGGTGGTCGGCGCCGGGGTCGTCCGGGCCGATCCCCGCCCCGGGCGCGGTCGTGACCGCCACCGGGGCGGGCGCCAGGCGGTCGACGGAGAAGGCACCCAGGGCGGGCGGTGCGACCACCACCAGGACGGCGACCGGCGCGGCCAGCAGCCAGCCCACCCCGGGCCCCGGGTGCTCGGGCCGGCGTCCCCGGTCGCGCAGCAGCCCGAGCCCACCGACGGCGACGAGCAGCACCCCGGCCGCGACCAGGAAGGGCTGGAACCCGGCGCGGACGTAGGCCAGGTGCTGGTCGGTCAGCGCGACGACCAGCACGACCAGGCCCAGCAGCAGCAGGAGCGCCTGCTGGGTGGGCCGGTCGGGGCGCGCCCTCACAGCAGGACCTCCCCCACGCCGAGCGCGACGGCGACCGCGACCAGCAGGGTGGCCGGCGCGAAGCGCAGCGCGAACCCGCGGCCGAAGGTGCCCGCCTGCAGCGCCACCAGCTTCACGTCGACGGCCGGGCCGACGACGAGGAACACCAGCCGCGAGGTCAGCGAGAACGAGGTGAGGCTGGCCGCCACGAAGGCGTCGGCCTCCGAGCAGATGGCCAGCACCACGGCCAGCGCCGCCAGCACCAGCACCGACAGGACGGCCGATCCGGCCACCGTCTCCAGCCAGGCCCGGGGCACCAGGGTGTTCAGGGTGGCCGCGGTCAGCCCGCCGACGACGAGGAAGCCACCGGCGTGCACGAGGTCGTGCTGCACCGCCCGGCGGAACGCGTCGCCGCGGCCGGCCGCGGGGTCCGGCGCCGGGGCGCGAGGCACCCGCAGCCAGCCGGGGCGGGCGAACGCCGTCCAGAGCCAGCCCATCAGCACCGCCACCAGCAGGGAGGCGGCGAACCGGGCGGCGACCATCTCCGGCTGGCCGGGGAAGGCGACCGCGGTGGCCACCAGCACCACCGGGTTGATCGCCGGCGCGGCCAGCAGGAACGCCAGCGCCGCCGCCTGCGGCACGCCCCGGCCGACCAGGCTGCCGGCGACGGGCACCGATGCGCACTCGCAGCCGGGCAGCACCATGCCGGCCGCCCCGGCCACCGGCACCGCCAGCGCCGGGCGCCGCGGCAGCACGCGGGTGAAGAACGAGGCGGGCACCAGCGTGCTGATCGCCGCAGACAGCAGCACACCCAGTGCCAGGAACGGCAGCGCCTGCAGGCAGACCGCGACGAACACGGTGCTCCACGCGAGCAGCGCCGGGGACGCCAGCAGCCCGGGGGCGGTGAAGTGCGCGACGACCAGGACCGCGACACCCGCCCCGAGCAGGTCGCCGCTGCGGGGCCCGCGCCGCCGGATGGGCCGGTCGGCCAGCAGCTCGCCGATGTCCGCCTCCCTCGTCACAGCCCGCCCGGAGAACGGTTCCCGTTGCCGGCTGCGGGCACCCTCTCATGCCGTTCCGGTGGTGGCCGCCGCACGCTTTTTGACAATGATTGTCGTTAGCGACAGCATGGCGGCATGTCCCCGCCTCTCCGCCGCTCCCCCGCTCTCGCCGCACCGCTCGCCGCCGTGCTGCTGCTCACCGGTTGCGGGTCGTCCGCGGCAGCCGGCTCGCCGGGGGGCGACGACGTGACGGTGGTGGCCGCGTTCTACCCGCTGGCCTGGCTCAGCGAGCAGGTGGTCGGCGACCTCGGCACCGTCACCGCCCTCACCCCGGACGGCGCGGAGCCGCACGAGTACGAGCTCACCCCCCGGGACGTCGCGGCCACGGCCGAGGCCGACGCCGTGGTGTACCTCCCGGCGCTGCAGCCCGCCGTGGACGCGGCGGTGCACCGGCAGGCCGGTGACCGGGCGTTCGACGCCGGCGCGGCGGCCGACCTGTCGCTCACCTACGAGCCGCACGACCACGGGCACGACGAGGAGGCAGACCCGGAGGACGAGCACACCGACGACGAGCACGGGGAGGGCGTGACCGACCCGCACTTCTGGCACGACCCGATGCGGATGGCCGACGTCGGCGACGCCCTCGCGGACTTCCTCGGCACGGTCGACGAGGCGAACGCCGAGCGGTACGCGGTCAACGCCGAGGACCTGCGGGCAGAGCTCGAGGCGCTGGACGGCGAGTTCCGGGCCGGGCTGGCCGACTGCGCCACCCGGGACCTGGTCACCAGCCACTCCGCCTTCGGCTACCTGGCCGACGCCTACGACCTGCGGCAGTTCGGCATCAGCGGGCTGGCCCCCGACGCGGAGCCCTCGACCGGTGCGCTGACCGAGGCGACGGAGTTCGTCCGCGCGCACGACGTGCACACGATCTACGTCGAGACGCTGGTCAGCCCGGCCGTCGCGGAGACCGTGGCCCGGGAGACCGGCGCGCAGACCCGGCAGTTGGACCCCATCGAGGGGCTGACCGACCAGTCGCAGGGCGAGGACTACCTCGCGCTCATGCGGGCCAACCTGGCCAACCTGCGCGAGGGGCAGCAGTGCTCCTGAGCGCCCGCCCCGGACCGGCCGCCGCGCTCCTCCCACCTGCGCCGGAGGCCGTGCTGTCGGTGCAGGGGGCTGCCTTCGGGCACGGGCGGCAACCGGTGCTCAGCGGGGTCGACCTGACGGTCCGCCCCGGGGAGGTGGTCGCCGTCCGCGGGCCCAACGGGTCGGGCAAGTCGACTCTGGTGCGCGGGCTGCTCGGGCTGTGCGACGTGCTGGCCGGCGAGGTGCGCGTGTTCGACCGGCCCCGCGACCGGTTCCGTGACTGGCACCGGGTGGGCTACGTGCCCCAGCGGCACACCGTGACCGGCGGGGTGCCGGTGACCGTGCGGGAGCTGGTCTCCACCGGCCGGCTCACCCGGCTGCGCCCCTGGCAGCGCTTCGGCGAGGCCGACCGGTGCGCAGTCGACTGCGCGCTGGAGGGCGCAGGCCTCGCCGGCTTCGACCGCCGTCCCCTCGCCGAGCTCTCCGGCGGTCAGCAGCGCCGCGCGCTGGTCGCCCGCGCGCTGGCCGGCGACCCGGAGCTGCTGCTGCTCGACGAGCCGACCGCCGGCGTCGACGCGGCCAGCCAGCGGGTGCTCGCCGGCACGCTCGCCGGGCTCGCCGAGACCGGCGCCGCCGCCGTCGTGGTGCTGCACGAGCTGGGCCCGCTCGCCGACGTGGTGACCCGGGTGGTCACCCTGCCGGGCACGCCGGCGCCGTGCTGAGCTACGAGTTCATGCGGCTGGCCCTCGTGGCCGCCGTCCTCGTCGGGGTCACCGCGCCCACGGTGGGGGTCTACCTGGTGCAGCGCCGGCTGTCGCTGATCGGTGACGGCCTCGGGCACGTCGCCCTGCTCGGGGTGGCGGTCGGTCTGGTCACCCGGTCCGCGCCGGTGCTCACCGCGCTGCTGGTCACCGTGGCCGGCGCGGTGGTGGTGGAGGTGCTGCGGGCGCGCCGCTCGGCGAGCGCCGACGTCGCGCTGGCGGTCATGTTCTACGGCGGGCTGGCCGGGGGCGTCGTCGTGGTCACCCGAGCGCCGGCGGGGACGCCGATCACGCTGGACGGCTACCTGTTCGGCGCGCTCACCACCACCACGCGGGGCGACCTGGTCCTCTTCGCGGTGCTGGCCGCCGTGGTGCTGGCGGTCACCGTCGGGCTGGGCCGGTGGCTGTTCACCGTGGCGCTGGACGAGGAGCACGCCCGCGCCGGCGGCCTGCCGGTGCTGTCGCTGAACGTGCTGCTGGCCGTGGTCACCGCGACCACCGTCACCCTGTCCATGCGGGTGCTGGGCCTGCTGCTGATCAGCGGGCTGATGGTGCTGCCCGCCGGCTGCGCCCAGCTGGTCGCCCGCAGCTTCCGATCCAGCCTCGCCGTCGCGGTGCTGATCGGGGTGGCCGTGTCGGTGGGCGGCACGGTGGCCTCGTTCTACGCCGACACCCCCTCCGGCGGGACCATCGTGCTGATGGCCGTGGCGGCCTACGCCGTCCTCGGCGTCGCCCGGACCGCCCGCCGGCCCGGGCGCCGCCGTCACCCCGCCGCCGACGTGCTGCTCACCCCCGAGCACCCGGCGGCGGTGGCGGCGGGGCGGGGCGTTCCCGGCTGATCCCGGCGCGCCGGCGGGGTGCGCGCGGCTCGCGACCCCGCCTGCCGCCCGGTCACCGGGGGGCGGTCACTCGTTCGCCGAGCCCGCCGTGTCCCCGGTCCCCTGCTCGCTGCTGGGCGCGCCCACCCAGACGGTCTTGGCGTTCATGAACTCGCGCATGCCCTGCTCGGTGAGCTCGCGGCCGTAGCCGCTCTGCTTCACCCCGCCGAACGGCAGCTCCGGGTAGCTGGTGGTCATGCCGTTGACGAACGCCATGCCCGACTCGATGTCCCGGATGAACTGCGCCCGCTCCCCCTCGTCCTCGCTCCACAGGTTGGAGCCCAGACCGTAGGGGTGGCTGTTGGCGATCTCGATCGCCTCGTCGAGGGAGTCGACGGTCCACAGCGCCGCGACCGGGCCGAAGACCTCCTCGGCGTAGAGGTCCATCTCCGGGGTGACGCCGGTCAGCAGGGTCGGCTCGTAGAACCAGCCCGGCCGGTCCACCCGCTGCCCGCCGACCACGACGGTGGCGCCCTTGGAACGGGCGTCCTCCACGTAGGCCTCGACGTCGGCGAGGCCGGACTCGGTGGCCAGCGGACCGACCTCCGTGCCCTCGTCCATCGGGTCGCCGACGGTCAGCGCGCCGATCTTCTCGGCGAACAGCCGGGTGAACTCCTCGGCGACGTCGCGGTGCACGAAGAACCGCTTGGCCGCGATGCAGCTCTGCCCGTTGTTCTGGTTGCGTGAGGTGACCGCCACCCCGGCCGCGGTCTCGAGGTGCGCCGAGGGCATCACGATGAACGGGTCGGAGCCGCCGAGCTCCAGGACGGTGGGCTTGAGCGCGTCGCCGGCGATCGAGGCGACCGACTGACCCGCCGGGGCGCTGCCGGTGAGCGTCGCGGCGGCCACCCGGTCGTCGCGCAGCACGCGCTCGATGGTCCCGGAGCCGATCAGCAGCGTCTGGAAGACGTCGTCGGGGAAGCCGGCCTTGCGGAAGAGCTCCTCCATGTACAGCGCGGTCTGCGGCACGTTGCTGGCGTGCTTGAGCAGGCCGACGTTGCCGGCCATCAGCGCCGGGGCGGCGAAGCGCATCGCCTGCCAGAGCGGGAAGTTCCACGGCATGACCGCCAGCACGACGCCCAGGGGCTGGTACGTCACGTACGCCTGCTCGGCACCGACGGCGTCGGAGTCCAGCTGCTGCGGCTCGAGCATCGCCGGGCCGTGCTCGGCGTAGTACCGCAGCGCCTTCGCGCACTTGCCGACCTCGGCCTTGGCCGAGGCGAGGGTCTTGCCCATCTCGGTGGTCATCAGCTCGGCGACGGCGTCGGTGTCGGCGTCCAGGACGTCGGCCGCGGCGCGCAGCCAGCGGACCCGGTCCTCGACCGAGCTCAGGCGGTAGCTGCGGAAGGCAGCGGCCGCGCGACCGATCTTCTCCTCGAGCGCCTCGTCGCTGAGCGGCTCGTAGGTCTTGAGCGTCTCGCCGGTGGTGGGGTTGATCGTGGCGATGGCCATGGGAGTCTCCCGTCGTCTGCTGGAGGTGCGGGCCCGGACGGCGGCGCTCGGCAGTGGGCGCTCAGGCGGTCCCGGCGGGCACCGGTGCGCCCTGCACCTGCCCGTCGCCGCGGCGGTGAAACCGCCCCGGTCAGGCCTTCCGCCGCCGGAACGCGCCGACCAGCCGCGAACCGTCGACCCGTCGCTCGAACCGCTGGACCTCCCGGCGCGCCGGCTGGGCGAGGAAGCTGCCCAGGATGACCCCCGCGGCCAGTGCCAGCCCGATCGAGGTGGCCTGGCTCAGCAGCAGGAACCCGGTGCCGGTGTCACCGGAGGCGAGGAACAGCATGCCGCGGTAGATGGTGAGCCCAGGCAGCAGCGGGATGATCCCCGCGGCGACCAGCACCAGCGGCGGGACCCGCTGCCGGTGCGCGATGACGTGCGCCGCCACACCGATGACCACGGCGGCCGCCCCGGTCGCCAGCGCGGCGTTGAAGTCGAGGTGGTCCAGCGCCCGGAACGCCCCCCAGCCCAGCGCGCCCGCCGCCCCGGCGGCGGGGATCGTCCGCCGCGGCGCGTAGTTCGCCGCCGCCGCGGCAGCCGCGGCGACGACGGCGGCGAGGAACTGCGCGGGGAGCTCCCCCAGCCCGGTCGCGGGTGGCTGGTTGACCGCCAGGCCCACCCCCAGCCGGTCGGCGACGGAGAGCACGCCGGCCACCCCGGCGACGATCCCGGCGGTCAGCACGAACACCTCGAAGGCCCGGGCGCTCGCGGTGAGCAGGTAGCCGGTGATCGCGTCCTGCACGGACCCGACCAGGGTCATGCCGGGCAGCAGCAGCACGATGCCGCTGGCCACCACCAGGGCCGGCCGCACCCCCAGGTCGGCGACGACCAGCGCCATGGCCACGGCCGTCGCGACGGCCGCGCCGAGCAGGTTGGCGTAGAAGTCCGGGATGCCCCGCGTCGCGAGCGCACCGGCCAGCCGGTCCACGACCACGGTGGTCGCGAACGCCACCAGCGAGACGAGCACGCCGCCGCCCAGCAGCACGGCGATCGCCGACGCCAGCGCCGCCCGGGAGGCGGTGACCGCCCAGCGCGGGTAGGGGTGGCGGGCCTGCCGGATCCCCTCCAGCCGGTCCATCGCCTGATCCGGCGTGCAGCGCCGGCCGACCAGGTCCGCGACGAGGTTCTGCACCTCGGTCACCCGGGTGTGGTCGGGGGTGCGGACCTGCACCAGCCGCACGCTGGTGACCGGTGCGACGTCGGCCGCCCGCAGCCAGGTGAGCGTGATCGTGGTGAAGGTGACCTCGCAGACCAGCCGCTCCAGCCCGCAGGCGCGGGCCAGCGCCACGATCGTCGCCATCACGTCCGCGGCCCCGGCCCCGCCCGAGAGGAGCACCTCGCCCGCGCGCAGCGCGAAGTCCAGGACCCGGTAGGCCTCCCGCTCGTCCGGCTCCGGCAGGTGCACCGGCTCCTGCGTCAGCGGCTGATCCGCCCGCCGTCCCCCGCGTCGGCGCCCCGCGACCACCGATGACCACCTGCTCCCTGCTGCCCCGGTGCCGACCGGGGACGTTCCACCGCTCCGCACACCCTCCCAGCCCGGGCCCGCGCGGGCACCGCCGGGCGGTGTGCGGTCGCCCACCCCGGGCCGTCCGGCCCGTACCGCGCGGGACCGACGTCCCGCCCGTAGCGTCGGGCAGCGACGGCCGCGGACCGGGCGGCCGCAGGCGCGCGGAGGTCGGATGGACGCCGGACGGATCCGGAACGCCGCACTGGCCCGGAAGGTGGTGCCGGCCGAGGAGGCCGCCGCCGTCATCCGGCCCGGGGACACCGTCGGGATGAGCGGGTTCACCGGCGCCGGCCACCCGAAGGCGGTGCCCGGGGTGCTCGCCCGCCGGATCACCGAGGCGCACGCCGCCGGCGACCCCTTCCAGGTCGACCTGTGGACCGGGGCCTCCACCGCCCCGGACGTGGACGGCGCGCTGGCGGCGGCCGACGGCATCGGCCTGCGGCTGCCCTACCAGTCCGACCCGGTGCTGCGGGAGAAGATCAACCGCGGCGAGACCGAGTACGTCGACGTGCACCTGTCGCACGTGGCGCAGCTGGCCTGGGAGGGGTTCCTCGGCCCGCTGGACGTCGCCGTGGTCGAGGTCAGCGCCATCACCGAGGACGGCCTGCTCGTCCCCTCGTCGTCGGTGGGGAACAACAAGACCTGGCTGGACCTGGCCGAGCGGGTGGTGCTGGAGGTCAACACCTGGCAGCCGGCCGGGCTGGCGGGGATGCACGACGTCTACTACGGCACCGCCCTGCCCCCGAACCGCCGGCCGGTGCAGCTCACCCGCCCCGGCGACCGGATCGGGGTGCCGCACCTGCGGGTCGACCCGGAGAAGGTGGTCGCGGTCGTGGCGACCGACGCCCCCGACCGGAACACCCCCTTCGCCGAGCCCGACGACACCGCGCGCGCGATCGCCGGCCACCTCATCGAGTACCTCGAGCACGAGGTGTCCCGCGGCCGGCTGCCGGCGGACCTGCTGCCGCTGCAGTCCGGGGTCGGGAACGTGGCCAACGCCGTGCTGGCGGGGCTGCAGGAGTCGCGGTTCGAGCAGCTGACCGCCTACACCGAGGTGATCCAGGACGGCATGCTCGACCTGCTCCGCTCGGGCACGCTGTCGTTCGCCTCGGCGACGGCGTTCTCGCTCAGCCCCACCGCGCTCGCCGAGTTCAGCGCGCACGTCGACGAGTTCCGCGACCGGATCCTGCTGCGGCCGCAGGAGATCAGCAACCACCCGGAGATCATCCGGCGGCTGGGCGTGCTGGCGATGAACGGGATGATCGAGGCCGACCTCTACGGCAACGTGAACTCCACCCACCTGATGGGCAGCCGCATCCAGAACGGGATCGGCGGGTCGGGCGACTTCGCCCGCAACTCCTACGTCTCCTTCTTCGTCAGCCCGTCGACGGCGAAGGGCGGGGCGATCTCCTCGATCGTGCCGATGGTCTCCCACGTCGACCACACCGAGCACGACGTCGCGGTCGTCGTCACCGAGCAGGGCCTGGCCGACCTGCGGGGGCTGTCCCCCCGGCGCCGCGCCCAGCTGGTCATCGACCGGTGCGCGCACCCGGACTACCGGCCGATGCTCGCCGACTACCTGGAGCGGGCCGAGCGCGGCGGCTTCGGCAGGCACACCCCGCACCTGATGACCGAGGCGCTGAGCTGGCACGCGCGGTACGCCGAGACCGGGTCGATGATGCCGGCGCGCTGACCCCGGCGGGGACACGCCGGGCGGCCGGACCGGCAGCCAGCGGGACGACGTCCGGTGTTCACCTGGCGACCGTCGACTGGTTGCTGCGGTCACCGAGAGTGCCCGCATGTCCTTCGATGCACCCCTGTCCCGCCGCACCGTGTTCAAGGGCGGCGCCGCCGCGGCGGCGGCCCTGACCCTCGCCGGTCTCACCCCGGAGGCCGCCCGCGCCGCGGTGGCCGAGACCGCCCGCTCCGGCGTCTTCGGCTTCGGTGTCGCCAGCGGCGACCCCACGGCCACCGAGCTGCTGCTCTGGACCCGGGTGACGCCCACCCCCGAGTCGCTGCCCGGCAGCCGTCGCGGGCCGGCCGTCCCGGTCCGCTGGGAGGTCGCCGCCGACGAGGCGTTCACCGAGATCGTGCGCAGCGGGAACGTCGTCGCCGACGTCAGCCGCGACCACACCGTGAAGGTCGTGGTGAACCGGCTGACCCCCTACACCCGCTACTTCTACCGGTTCACCTGCGCCGGCCAGACCTCCCCGGTGGGCCGCACCCAGACCGCGCCGGACGAGCCGGGGCAGACGCACGCGCTGCGCATGGCGTTCGTGTCCTGCAGCAACTACACCGGCGGGTACTTCACCGCCTACCGCGGCATCGCCGCCCGGGACGACCTGGACTTCGTGCTGCACCTGGGCGACTACCTGTACGAGTACGGCAACTCCCCGCGGGTGGCCGGCGCCGCGGGCTCCGGTGACCGGTACGGGCCGAACGCGCTCATCGGCATCCGGGACCACGAGCCGGTCCACGAGATGGTGTCGCTGGAGGACTACCGGATCCGGCACGCGCTGTACAAGACCGACCCGGACCTGCAGCGCGCGCACCAGCAGCACCCGTGGATCGTGATCTTCGACGACCACGAGATCACCAACGACGCCTACGACTTCGGCGCGGAGAACCACGAGCGGGACGACGACCCGGACACGCCCTACACCGAGCCGGGCAAGCCCGACGGCATCAAGCCCGAGGGCGACTTCCTGTTCCGCCGGGCCAAGGCGTTCCAGGCCTACCTGGAGTGGATGCCGATCCGGGAGCCCGCGATGTGGCAGCCACTGCCCAGCAAGGGCCGGCAGTTCTTCCGCCGCTTCAGCTTCGGCGACCTGGCGGAGCTGTCGGTCATCGAGACCCGGCAGAACCGCAGCGAGCAGGTGCCGGCCACGGTCGACGGCGCGGTCAACCCAGCGCTGGCCGACCCGCGCCGCCACCTGCCCGAGCCGCCGCAGCTGGACTGGCTGACGAAGGGGCTCCGCACCGGGCGGACCGACTGGCACCTGGTCGGCAACCAGACGGTGTTCGCCCGGGTGTTCGCCGTCCCGCGGCCGGGCACCGTCCCCGGCTCGGTGTTCAACACCGACCAGTGGGACGGCTACCAGGCCGACCAGCGCGCGGTGCTGGACGCCATGGCCGCCGCCGGCACCGACCCGGTCGTGCTGACCGGGGACATCCACTCCTCGTGGGCCAACGACCTCCCCACCGACGTCGCCGCCTACCCCGGCGACGGCAACTCGGTGGGCGTGGAGTTCGTCTGCCCGTCGGTGACCAGCAACGGCTTCAAGGAGGCCGTCGGCTCGGCCGCCGCCGCGACCGCCACGACCGCCGCGTTCCAGGCCGCCAACCCCTGGGTCCGCTACCTGGAGGGCATCGGCCACGGCTTCGTGGTGCTGGACGTGACCCCGGAGCGCGTGCAGGCCGACTACTGGTTCATCCGCAGCAACGGCGACAAGGGCCTGTCCGTCGACCCCCGCCTGGACCCCCGGGCGACCGTCGGCTACGAGACCTCGTTCGCCACGGTCAAGGGCTCGCGGCAGGTGAGCGGGCCGGTGTCCCAACTCGGCGCGCGCAGCGACTCCCCGCGTGACGCACGGGTGACCGTTCCCCGCTGACCCGCCGGCTGACCGCCCCGGCGCGTGAGCCGGGGCGGTCAGCCAGCGTGCGCCCGGTCGTCGACGAGGTGGACGACCGGCAGGCCCGACGCCTTCTCGATCTTGGCCGGCAGGTTGCCGCGCAGCCAGCGCGAGATGCCGAGCGGCAGGGTCGAGACCACCACCTCGTCGGCGGCGAACCGGCCCAGCGCCAGCCGGACCGCGGTCAGGGCGTCGGGGTCGCCGACCTCGCCGTCGACCTCGCCGCCGAGCTCCCGGATCTCGGTGAGCGCGCGGTCCAGGCGCTGGCTGGCCAGCGCGTAGGCCCGCTCCTCCGACGACGGCCCGCCGGCGGGGACGTCGGCCTCGTCGTGCAGGGGGGTGGCGGGGACGACGACGTGGAACCGGTGCGGGCCGGCGGCGACGCGTTCCCGCACCGCGTCGAGGAGCGCCTCCCCGCCCAGGGTCTGGTTGGCGAGGACCAGGGTCTTCGGCATGGTGCGTTCCCTTCCGGCGCTGGTGGGTTCCGTCGAGGGCGACGGTAGGCCCCACCGGCCGGTCCGCGGTAGGCCGGCGGACGTCGCACGGTCGACCACCGTGCGACGTCCGCCGAACTCTCGGGTCGGGCTGCGGCTCAGGCCTCGGGCATGGCGATGACCGGCTTGACCACCGCGCCGCTGTAGGAGGCCTCCATCGCCTCGCCGATCCGCTCCAGCGGGAAGCGCTCCACCAGGCAGTCGATCGGGAAGCGGCCGGCGGCGTAGAGGTCCATCAGCGCGCCGATCAGCCGCTCGCTGCGGCCGCTGCCGCCCAGGGTGCCGACGATCGACTTGCCCCACAGCGTGCTCATGTGGTCCGCGCTGAACTCCGCCCCGGCCGGCGCCCCGCCGATCAGGATCGCCTGCCCGCGCATCCCGACCGAGTCGATCGCCTGCCGGACCACCGGCACGATGCCGGTGCACTCGAGGGCGAAGTCCGCCGGTCCCCCGCAGATGTCGGCAACCGCCTGCACCGGGTCGGTCTCGCCGGCGTCGACCACCTCGGTCGCGCCCAGCTCCCGGGCCAGCTGCAGCCGGGAGGCGTGCCGGTCGACGGCGATGATCGTGCTGGCGGCCGAGTTGCGCGCGGCCATCACCGCCGCCAGGCCCACCGTGCCGACTCCGTAGACCACCAACGAGGACCCCGGCATCGGGCGGGCGGTGTGGAAGACCGCGCCGGCGCCGGTGGCCAGGCCGCAGGCCAGCGGCCCCATGAGGTCGACCGGCAGGCCGTCGGGGATCGGCACCAGCGAGGTGGCGGTGGCCAGCGAGTGGGTGGCGAACGAGGACTGGCCGAAGAACGCCCCGGCCAGCGCGTCCCCGCCGGCGGTGCGCAGCCCGGAGGTGCCGGCCGGCCGGTGGCCGCTGAAGGCCAGCTCGCCGAGGTTCAGGCAGTACCGCGGCTCACCGTCGAGGCAGTTGCGGCAGTGCCCGCACCAGGGCCAGCCCATGACGACGGCCTGGCCCTCGCGGACGTTGGTCACCCCGTCGCCCACGGCGACGACGGTCCCCGCGCCCTCGTGGCCGAGCACGCCGGGCAGCGGGAACGGCATCTGGCCCTCCCGGGCGAGTCCGTCGGTGTGGCAGAAGCCGGTCGCGGTGACGCGGACCAGCACCTCACCGGGCCCGGGCTCGTCCAGTTCGACGTCCCGGACGACGAACGGCGCGTCCGGCTGCTCGACGATCGCTGCGGTGACCTTCATCTGCGCTCCCCGCACCGGGCCGGCCGACGGCGGCCGCGCCGGTGCGCCCGCGGACCGTCGCGCCGGAGCGTCCGCGCCCCGGCGTCCCCGCAGTCTGCGCGCCGCCGGAGGTGGCCGCAGTGGGCGGACCGGACCGGCCGGCCCGGGTGCGTCATCCGTCCCGGGCGCCGCCGGGCCCAGGCCGTCGACTCAGGCGCGCTTCGCGTCCAGCCGGTCGAGCAGGTCCTTCGCGGCGCGGCGGACGTCCTCGTGGTCGTTCTGCGACGCCCGCTGCTCGGCGTGGATCAGCGCCGCCCGGTTCACCTTCGAGAAGTCGCCGTAGGGGAACCGGAAGCGGCCCTTGGTCCCCTCCCCCGCGTCGGTGTCCTCGGCGAGGTACCAGCGGCTCCACTCCTCCCGCCCCTCGTCCTCGATCTCGGAGTTGCGCTCCTGGGTGGAGGGGGCTGCCTCGGACCACTCGGTGGTGGCGTCGTACTCCCCGGCGTCGATGAGCTGCTGTGCGTGCCGGACGCCGGCCTCGTTCACTCGGTAGCTGGGCATGTGCCCGCCCTACCCGGACGCCGCGCCGGAACACCCGGCCCGCCGGGAATCTACAGCGGCGACTGCACGTTTGGTCGGGTGTCCGACGAAGACCCCGAGAGGAGGACCACGATGGCACTGCCCGTTCTCTCCCGGTCGCGGAACCTGGCGACCCGCGACCCCTTCCGTGAGCTCGACGAGCTCTACGACCGGTTCACCTCGCTCTGGCAGTCCGAGCTCGGCGGGGTGGCCGACCGCTGGGTCCCCTCCGCCGACCTGGAGGAGACCGACGACGCCTGGTCGCTGGAGCTGGAGCTCCCCGGCGTCGCCCGCGACGACGTCGACGTCCAGCTGCAGGACCGGGTGCTCACCGTCTCCGGTGAGGTCCAGGAGAAGGAGCGCACCGGGGTGCTGCACCGGCGCACCCGACGCGTGGGCGCCTTCCGGTACGCGGTGACGCTGCCCGGCGACGTCGACGCCGACGGAGTGCAGGCCCACCTGCACGACGGCGTGCTGACCGTCCGGGTGCCCAAGTCACCGGCGACGAAGCCGCGCCGGATCGCCATCAGCAGCTGATCGACACCCACGCGAAGGGGCCAGGAGCCGATGCTCCTGGCCCCTTCGCGTGTGCGGGTCAGGCGGAGCGGGCCGGGGCCGGGGGCCGGAGCCCGTCGATCGTCCAGCCGTCGGGCAGCCCGGAGACGTCCGCGCGCTCCCCCACCGCCTCGATGCGCACCTGCCGCTCGCCCCCGAGGTCCAGCCCGTCGAGCACGACCCGGCCCCACGACTCCGGCAGCCGGGGCCGCAGCGTGATGCGCCGACCCGGCACGTCCAGCTCCAGGCCGAGCAGCGCCCGCACCAGCAACAGCGGGGCGGCGCTGGCCCACGCCTGCGGCGAGCAGGAGGTCGGGTACGGCACCGGGGGGTCGAACTCGGCCCGGCCGAAGCCGCAGAAGAGCTCCGGCAGCCGCCCGCCGAACGCGGCTGCGGCGTCCAGCAGCCCGTCGGCGAGGTGCTGGGCGAGCTCCACCGCCCCGGGCACGTGGGCGTACCGGACCAGCCCGGCGACCGCGAGTGCGGTGTCGTGCGGCCACACCGACCCGTTGTGGTAGCTCATCGGGTTGTAGGCGCCCATCCCCTCGGCCAGCGTGCGCAGACCGAAGCCGCTGTCCATGACCGGGTCGGCCAGCCGCTGCACCAGCTCCGCGGCGTGCTCGTCGGTGACGATCCCGCTCCACAGGCACTGCGCGGCGTTGCTGGTCAGCGCGTCCAGCGGCCGTTTGTCCCGGTCCAGCGCCACGGCGAACCAGCCGCGGTCGGGCAGCCAGAACCGCTCGGCGAACGCGTCCCGCAGTTCGGCGGCCCGCCGCCGCAGCCGGGAGGCGGTCAGCGGGTCACCGAACGCCTCGGCGAGGTCCGCCCGCGCCAGCCGGGCGGCGTACGCGTAGCCCTGCACCTCGGCCAGGGCGAGCGGTGGCTCACCGAGCCGGCCGGCGGCGTCGTTGATGCCGTCGAAGCTGTCCTTCCACCCCTGGTTGAGCAGGCCCCGGTCGGTGGCCCGCTGGTACTCCAGGAAGCCGTCGCCGTCCCGGTCGCCGTACCGGTCCATCCACTCCAGGGCGGCGTCGGCGGCCGGCACCAGGGCGCGCACCTCGTCCTCGGGAGCTCCCCAGCGCCACGCCTCCGTCAGCAGCGAGACGAACAGCGGCCCGGCGTCGACGGTGCCGTAGTAGCGGCTGCTGCCCAGCGCGCTGTCCCGGTCCGGGCCCAGACGCAGCTCGTGCAGGATGCGCCCGGGCTCCTCCTCGTTCAGCGGGTCGACCGTGCGCCCCTGCAGCCGCGCGAGCGTCTCCAGCGTGCCGACCGCCAGCGAGGTCTCCAGCGGCAGGGCCATGTGGGCGGTCAGCAGGCTGTCCCGGCCGAACAGGGTCATGAACCAGGGCGCACCGGCCGCGACGACCGGCCGGTCACCGAGCTGGTCGCGGATCTGCAGCACACCGAGGTCGTCCTCGGTCCGCCGCAGCACCTCCGCGAGGACCGGGTGGTCGGCGGTGACGGCGGTGCTGGCCCGGCGCCACTCGCGCAGCTGGTGCGCCGGGCGGCTGGTCTCCATGCCCTGCCCCCGGTCGACCCGGGGTGGCACGAGGCGTCCCTCCAGCACCGGCTGCACGGTCACCTCGGTCGACCAGCGCCCGCGCGGGGGCACGACGACCCGCCAGGTGAGGGCGGACGGCGTGACGACCACGTCACCGGTCGCGCTGACCCGGAGCCCACGCTCCCCGTCGCGACCGGCCAGCACCAGGGCGGAGCCCTCGACCTGCGGGATCACCTCGCCGGCGTCGGCGCGGCCGGCCTTGACCGCGAACAGGTCGGCGAAGTCCGCGCCCAGCCACAGGGTGAGGGTCGCCGTCGTCGCCTCGGCCGCGAGGTTCTGCAGCGTGAGGACCTCGCGCAGCCCGTCCGCGACCAGTCGCTCACGGACCAGCAGCAGGGTGCTGTCCGCCCGGCCGCCCGCCGGGGGACGGCGCAGCACGAAGCGGGCGCCGTAGGTCTCCTCGGGCTGCACCGACAGCGGCTGGGGCACGCCGCCGTCCAACCGCAGCTCGAGCCGGGAGAGCACCCGGGCATCGCGGAAGTAGAGACCCTGCACGTCGCCCGGGACGACGTCACCGGTGGCGGTGGACAGGCAGAACGTCGAGCCGTCCACGAGCGTGACCAGCCCGCCGTCGGCGCCGATCCGCACCGGCTCGGTGGCGTTGAGCGGCCCGTCGGTCACCTCAGCCCACCTCCTCCAGGTGCCGGCCGGTGGTCACCGGGCCGGTGGCCGCGGCCAGCGCCCGCCGGTAGGCGGCCTCGTAGCCGCGGGCCATCGCCTCGGCGGAGAAGTGGGCGGCCACCCGGGCCCGGCACGCCGCCGGGTCCAGGTCCCGGACCGCGTCCAGCGCGGCGGGCAGGTCGGCCGGGGTCTCGCAGACCAGCCCGGTCACCCCGTGGTCGACCACCTCGGGGACGGCGCCGCCGCGGAGCGCGACGACCGGCGTGCCGCAGGCCATCGCCTCGATCATCACCATCCCGAAGGGCTCCTCCCACTGGATCGGGAACAGCAGGCAGCGTGCGCTGAGCAGCAGCTCGCGCTTCCGCACTGCGTCGGCCACGCCGACCACCCGGTCGGTGTCGCGCAGCCGCGGTCGCACCTCCCGCTCGAAGTACTCCTTCTCGATCGGCTCCTGGCACTTGCCGGCCAGCACCAGCGGCAGCCCTGCGGCGTGGGCGGCGTCCAGGGCCAGGTGCGGCGCCTTCTGCGGGTGGAAGCGGCCGAGGAACAGCGCGTGGTCCCCCTTGTCCGCGGCGAACGGCCAGGCGTCCAGTCGCAGGGCGTTGTGCACGACGCCGAGCCAGTTCAGGTCCGGCACCAGTTCCCGCTGGCGGTGGCTGATGCCGACCAGCCCGACGTCCTCCGCCAGGTCGCGGTAGACCCGCTCGGCGTCGGGGTCGACGGGCCCGTGCACCGTGAGCACGGTGGGGACGCCGCGGGCACGCAGCACCGCGGCGTTGAGCGGACCGGCGAGCGTGTGGTCGTGCACCACGTCCAGGCCGCCGGTGTCGGCGAGCTCCAGCAGGGCCCGCCGCGCCGCAGCGGCGTGCACGACCTCCGGGGCGGCCTCGCCGAGGCGCTCGGGAACGGCCCGCGGCCACAGCGGGCGGAACCGGGCCCGTGTGCCGTCGCGGCCGGCCCCGAGCAGGGTGACGTCGTGCCCACGGTCGACGAGGGCGTCGGCCAGGTCGGCCACGACGGCCTCCACACCGCCGTAGGCACCGGGTGGGACGTCGAAGTAGGGCGGCGCGACGAGGGCTACGCGGAGCGGTGCGCCGGGCCGCTCCGCGGTGGGTCCGCCACCGGGCACCGCCCGCAGGACGGGCGACGGCGACGAGCCGGCGTTCTGGGTGTCGACCAGCACAGGGATCCTCCGGGGAAGGACATCTGGACCAGTGGACGGACGACGCTGTCCGGGAGGAGCAGCGCACCGGGCGGGTGCCCGGGCGGCATCTCTCCGTGATCTCTCATAGCACCGGGAACCGGTCCTGCTCAACCCGAGGCCTCGACGTCGGCCCGCTCAGCGCAGCGGGGGGATGACCTTCCGCGCGGCGAGCTGCTCGAACAGCTCGACGAACCGGTCCTCGGTGTCCAGGCAGTCGGCGAAGCCGGCCTGGCGCAGCTTGATCGTGGAGCTCACGTTGTCGAAGCCGGAGGTGAAGATGAACTCCCCGAACTCCCAGCCCACCAGGTCCTCGTACGGGGTGGGCACCAGGTCGTGCCGGGCCACCAGCCGCTCCCAGACGTCGCGGCGGTCGGCCATCGCCTCGGCGAGCGGCACCGGCTGGGGCTCCGCGGGCTCCATCCCGAAGGCGCGGGCGAACGCCGGGAAGAGGTGCCGCCAGCGCAGCTGGTCGCCGTTGGTCACGTTGTAGACCTCGCCGTCGGCGGCCGGCTCGCTCCCGGCCCAGACCGTCGCGCGGGCCAGCAGCTCGGCATCGGTCACCTGGTAGAGGGCGTCGTAGGCGGCGAGGCTGCCGGGGAAGCGCAGCGGCTGGCCGAGCTCCTTGCTGATCGCGGCGTACACGGCGATGACCATGAGCAGGTTCATCGGGTTGCCGACGGCGTAGCCGATGACGCCCTCGGGGCGCAGGACGGTCAGCCGGAAGCCGCGCTCGGCGGCGACCTCGCGGAGCAGGTCCTCCTGGTCGTAGTAGAAGTTCGGCTGGACGATCCGCGGGTCGCTCTCCTTGGCCGGGGTGTTGAAGAACCCCATGTGCGCGCCGTACGCCTTGCCGCCCTGGTAGAGGGTGACGTGCTCCAGCGGTGCCCCGGCGGCCGCGAGCCCGTCGAGCGTGTGCCGCAGCATCCCGACGTTCACCTCGGACAGCTCGCGCGCGGTGGGCCGCTCGGCGTAGGCGCCGAACACCAGGTGCGTGGTGTCGGCGGCCGCGGCCAGCCCGTCGCGGGCGGCCGCCGGGTCACGGAGGTCGACCGGGAGGTGCTCGCCGGTCAGGTCCGCGGGCCGGCGCCGGCTGACCCCGCGCACCCGCCAGCCGGGACGGCGGGCGTACTCGGCCGCGGCGTGCGCGCCGATCACGCCGCCGGCCCCGGTGACCAGGACGCTGCCGGCAGTGCTGGTGGGAGATGTCTCGTTCACGGCAGCCCCAGTGCCCGCGTCGCGCGTGCCTGAACCGGCGGGTGATCAGCCGAACAGCTCCCCCCGGAACGACTGCTTCCTCCGCTTGTGGCCGTACCCGGAGTGGCCGCTGCTGCGCACCTGGCCGAGCACCTCGCTGACCACCGAGCCCAGCGACGGCTGACCGCCCTGGGCCGGCCGGTGGCCGGCGGCCTGCCGGGGATGCCCCGCTGCCGGGGCCGGCGGGACGCCGTTGCGCTCGTAGGTGTGCATCGTCCCTCGGCACGTCGGGCAGGTCAGCTCCATGCCCCGGCCCACGGCGCCCCGGGACCGGCGGTTTCCCGGGCGGCGTGCCAGGCTGACCGGCGTGAGCGTCGAGCGCACCGTCCGGCTGTCCTTCGGTTCTGCCTCCCGCGCGGCGCAGACCCACACCAACCTCTCCGCCGTCCGCAGCGACGGCCCGGTGCTGTGGGTCGCCGGCGACGAGACGGCGACCATCGAACGGCTCGTCGCCGACGACCCCGGGCGACCCACCGGCTACGGCGATGAGACCACCTTCCCGCTGGCCGACCTCGTGGACCTCCCCGGTGCAGAGGACGAGGAGGCCGACATCGAAGGGCTGGCCCGCTCCGGCGGGTACCTCTGGGCGGTGGGGTCGCACAGCCTGCGGCGCAAGCGAATCAAGGACAAGCACGACGGGGAGAAGGCGTTCCGCCGGCTGGCGAAGGTCTCCGGCCAGGTCAACCGGCAGGTGCTCGTGCGGCTGCCGATCGCCGAGGCCGACGGGCTGCCGACGCCGGTGCGGGAGGTGACCGACGACGACGGCACCCGCACCGCGGCGGTGTTCGGCGCGGCCGGGCCGGACCTGCGCGAGCTGCTCGCCGACGACGAGCACCTCGCCCCGTTCCTCCCGATCCCGGGGAAGGACAACGGCCTGGACGTGGAGGGCATCGCCGTCGCCGGGGACCGGGTGCTCCTCGGCCTGCGCGGCCCGGTGCTGCGCGGCTGGGCGATGGTGCTGGAGCTGCGGCCGGAGACCGACCCCGCGGACTCGACCCGGCTGGTGCTGACCCCGTTCCCCGACGGCCGCCCCTACCGCAAGCACGTGCTCGACCTGCGCGGCCTCGGCGTCCGCGACCTGAGCCCGCACGGCGAGGACCTGCTGGTGCTGGCCGGGCCGACGATGGACCTCGACGGCCCGGTGCACGTCTTCCGCTGGCACGGGGCGCTGACGGCCGAGACCCCCCAGGTGGTGCGCGGCGAGCAGCTCACCCGCGAGGTCGACCTGCCCTTCGGCGTCGGGGACGACCACGCCGAGGGGATCGGGCTGCTGCCCGGCGACGACTCCCGGCTGCTGGTGGTCTACGACAGCCCGGCAGCCTCCCGGCTCGACGACGACGGGGGCGTCACCGCCGACGTGGTGCGACTGCCCGCCCGCTGACCGGGCGGCTCAGCGGCCGGGGCGGAGCGTGGCGATCGTCGCCCGCACCTCCGCCGCGGTGGCCGGCTCGACCGGCAGCGAGGCGAGCAGCGTCGGCACCTCCTCGGGCAGCAGCCCCTCGGCCAGCAGCAGCTCCAGCAGCCGGTCGGCCTGGGCGGGCGGCACCGGCAGGGGCAGGCCGGACTGCCGGACGGCGGCCTCGGCGAGGAACAGGGCGCCCGCCAGGTCGTCCCGCGCCGGGTCGGGCGCGGGCGGAGCCGGGGCCGCCGCCCGGGTGACCGCCTCCGCGGCCCGGACCAGCGACAGCGGCAGGCCCTCGGCCTCCACCTGCACCAGCGGTGCGCTCCCGATGGCGGCGAGCACCAGGTGCTCGGCGTCGATCCGCAGCGGCGCCTCCCACTCCCCCAGGCGCACCACCTCCGCCAGGTCCCGGCCGTCCTCACCGAGCTCGTCGAGCAGCTCGGCCCACGCGGCGGCCCGGGTGTCCCGGGCGCGCTCGGCGGCCAGCACGCAGGTCTCCAGGGCGAACGGCTCGATCACCTCCCGGTCGAACCGCTCGGCGACCAGCGTGCCGTCGGCGGTGACCGCGTTGAGCGCGTCCTGGAAGCTGCCCGGCCGGGCGTCACCGAGCTCCAGCCGGCCGTCCTCCTCACCGGAGAGCGGCTGCCCGGTGAGGGCCCGGGCGCCGACGGTCAGCCCGGTGGCCACGACCCGGCCCCGCACCCGGAGGTGGTGCGGCTGGTCGGACAGGCCCACCGCCCAGGCGCACGCCTCGGCGATCAGCGCACCGGCGCGCTCGCGCAGCACCTCGCGGGCGAGCAGGGCCATGAAGTCCGGAGTGAAGGAGTCCGAGTCGTACACACCTCCCACTGTCCCCCCGGACGCCGGACCGCGCCCGGGACCGGGGTCAGCCCAGCAGGGCGCTGCGCAGCTCCTCGGCGTCGACGCGCACCTGGGACAGGATCGGCAGCACGTCACGGTCCCGCAGCTGCCCGCAGGTCAGCCCGGTGATGCTCTGCTCCTGGTGGTCGTCGTCGGTGAGCCGCGCGCCGACCTCGAAGGCCGCCCGCAGCAGTGCCCCGGCGAACGAGCCGAGGTCGTCGACCTGCTTGAGCGGGGAGACCATCTCCGCCGGGAAGCCCCACTGCTCCAGGGCCACCGCGGTCAGCCGCAGCCCGGAGATGCCGTAGCGCCGCACCTCCGCCGCGCGCCGGCCGGTGAACGAGCGGTGCTCGGCCCACAGCTCCGCGTACCCCTCCGGGTCGTTGTGGTGCAGCAGGGCGACGCCCATCTGGGCGAGCAGGCCCTGGCACAGCGCGTCCTGCGGCCGTTCGGCGAAGCGCGGGGCCAGCGTCGAGGCGGCCAGCGCGACGGTGGTGCTCAGCTCCCAGAAGTCGTCCGGCAGGCGCGACTCGTCGTCCAGGTCGGTGAGCGCGACGGTGGCCATGGTGCGCACCGTGGCGAAGCCGATGACGGTGACCGCGAACTGCAGCGAGGTGACCCGCCCGCGCATCCCGTAGAAGGCGGAGTTGGCCAGCTTCATCACCCGGCCGGCGAGCGCGACGTCGGCGCTGAGGATGCGGGAGAGCTCCTTGGCACTGGCCTGGTCGGAGTTGGCCACCGAGACGATCTGGGCGGCCACGGGGCGCTGCGCGGCCATCGTGTCGATGCTGGCCAGCACGCGCTCCAGGTCGAACGTCGGCGCGGCGGCGAGGGGGGTGGTCACGACGACTCCAGGTCTGGCGGATCGGGCAGGGCGGGGAGGGAGGGCGGGGCGCGGACCGCGCCCCCGCGGCGCGGTCACCGCTGGGCGGCCGCGGCGAACCAGGCGGTCGCGTCGGCGCCGGACAGCGGGGCGGCCAGGCTGAAGCCCTGCAGGTACGTGGCGCCGAGCTCGGCCAGCAGCCGGGCCTGGGCCGGGGTCTCCACCCCTTCGGCGACGGTGCACAGCCCCAGGTTGTGCGCCAGCGCGATCACCGCGGAGGTGATCTCGGCGTGCCCGTCGGCGAGCTCGGCGACGAAGGACCGGTCGACCTTGAGGCAGTCCACCGGCAGGTGCCGGAGGTAGGCCAGCGAGGAGTAGCCGGTACCGAAGTCGTCGATGGAGATCTGGCAGCCCAGGTCACGGAGGTCCTGCAGGACCGCCCGGGCCGAGGTGGGGTCCTTCATCAGCGCGGACTCGGTGATCTCGATCGAGAGCCGGTCCGCCGACAGCCGGTGCCGGCGCAGCGCGGACGCCACGTGGCCGTGCAGGTTGTCGTCCAGCTGGAGCGCCGAGACGTTCACGTGCGCCCGGCGCGGGGCCGCGGCGCCCAGCTCACGGTCCCACTCGGCCAGTTGCCGGCAGGTCTCGTCGAGCACGAGCAGCCCGAGCCCGGCCACCAGGCCGCTCTCCTCGGCCAGCGGCACGAAGACGCTCGGGCTGATCGCCCCGCGCTCGGCGTGCTGCCACCGGGCCAGGGACTCCACCGAGGTCGCCGTGCCGACGACGGCGTCGAAGATCGGCTGGTACATCAGCGTGACCTCCCGCCGCTCGATCGCCGACCGCAGCTCGGCGACCAGCCGCAGCTTGTCCCGGGCCTGGGCGCGGGCGTCGGAGTCCAGCACGGTGATCCGGCCCTTGCCGCCGGACTTCGCCTGGTACATGGCGATGTCGCAGTCGCGGATCAGCTCCTCGGCCGCCTGGTGCTCGGCGGTCTGCACGGTCACCCCGACGCTGGCCTGCGGTCGCAGGTCGACCCCGCCCAGGCGGACCGGCCGGCGCAGCTGCGCCCCGATGCGCTCGGCCAGGGCGACCGCGTCGGCCTCGCTGACCTGCTGGCAGACCACGACGAACTCGTCGCCCCCGAAGCGGGCGACCAGGTCCCCGGGGCGCACGGTGGCCCGCAGCCGGGTGGCGACCTCGACCAGCAGCTCGTCGCCGGCGGCGTGGCCGAGGGAGTCGTTGACGACCTTGAAGTTGTCCAGGTCGAGGAAGATGCAGGCCAGGCCGCCGGCGCCGGGCACGAACCAGGTGCTGACGTGGTCGGCGAGCAGGGTGCGGTTGGGCAGCCCGGTCAGCGGGTCGTGGTTGGCCTGGTGGGCCAGCCGGGCCTCGAAGGCCAGCCGCTCGGTGATGTCCTCGATGGTGCCGACGAACCCCGCGCCGACGCCGGGGGTGAACAGGTGCGCGAAGCGGATGACGGTGGTCAGCTCGGTGCCGTCGGGTCGCACCAGCCGGGCCTGCGCCTCGCCCTCGACGCCGTCCTCGCCGCCGAGGAGGACGGCGGTGGCCTGCTCGATCACCTCGTCGAGGTCGTCGGGGTGGACGACGTCCATCCAGCCGGTGCCCAGCAGCTCCTCGGCCTGCTGACCGGCCAGCGCGCAGAACGCGTCGTTGACGTGGGCCAACCGCATCCCCTGCTCGGACAGCAGCGTGGGGATCGGGGACCGCTCGGTGAGCGTGGCGAATCGCCGTTCGTGCGCGTCGGCGGTGGCCCGGAGTGCCCGTTCCTGCTCGTTGGAGGTGGCCGCCAGGCGGACGGTCCAGCGCCGGCCGCCGGGCGCCGGCACCGCGGAGACCGAGCACTCCAGCGACACCCCGCTGGCGCAGCGCACCGGCAGGGTCATGGTGACGGCGCGCTCGCGGCGCAGCAGCAGGCGCAGCTCGCCGGCGCGGAGGGAGGGCAGCAGCTGCTCGACCGGGAGCGCCCGCAGGTCCTCCTGGGCGTAGCCGAGGACCCCGACGGCCTTCTCGTTGCTCCAGCTCACGCGGGCCGTGCCACTGATCCGCTCCACGACCAGGATGGCGCTGGAGGAGCTCACCGAGACCCCGTGGAAGACGGCGGCGACCACCTCCGAGGAGGGCTGGTCCGCCGCCACCGGTGCTCTGGCTGCCACGTCGTCCCCCGCTCCGCTCCCGGACACGGTCCCGCGCCCTGCTCCCACCCTCGTCCACGCCCGGCCCCGGCTCCAGCCGATCCCGGACCGGTTCCCCCCTTCGGGCGGGGTGCCCGGCTGCCCGCGCACGAGCGGTCACCGCCATCGCCCGGCGCCGGTCACGCCTCCCGGTGCCCGTGCCGAAGCCCCCGGTTACCGACCGGTAGCCCGTGTGGGATGTTGGGAGCCACGTCACAGACGGCAGAGCCGCCGTCGGGAAGTGGGGCCCCCATGCGCTTGCACCTGTCGCCGGACGACGAGGCCTTCCGGGACCAGATGCGCACCTTCTTCACCACCTCCGTGCCGCCGGCGATCCGGGCGGCCGTGGCCGCCCACCGGGAGCTGACCCGGGAGCAGTTCGTCGAGGCGCAGCGGATCCTGAACGCCGCCGGGCTGGCCGTGCCGCACTGGCCGGTCGAGTGGGGTGGCCGGGACTGGACCCCGCTGCAGCGCCACATCTGGCGCGAGGAGATGCAGCTGGCGTCGGTGCCCGAGCCGCTGGCGTTCAACACCAGCATGATCGGCCCGGTGATCGCCACCTTCGGCTCGCAGGAGCAGAAGGAGCGCTTCCTGCCGGCCACCGCCAACCTCGACATCTGGTGGTGCCAGGGCTTCTCCGAGCCCGATGCCGGCTCCGACCTGGCCTCGCTGCGCACCACCGCGGTGCGCGACGGCGAGGAATGGGTGGTCAACGGCCAGAAGACCTGGACGACGCTGGGCCAGCACGCCGACTGGATCTTCTGCCTGGTGCGCACCGACCCGACCGCGGAGAAGCGCCAGCGGGGCATCTCGCTGCTGCTCTTCCCGATGGACACCCCGGGGGTGACGCTGCGGCCGATCGAGCTGCTGGACGGCGGCTTCGAGGTCAACGAGGTGTTCTTCGAAGACGTCCGGGTGCCCGCCGAGAACCTGGTCGGCGAGGAGAACCGCGGCTGGGACTACGCGAAGTTCCTGCTCGGCAACGAACGGGTGGGCATCGCCCGGATCGGCTCGACCAAGCGGATGCTGGCCGACGCCAAGTCCCACGCCCGGCGGATCACCTCCGGCGGCGTCGCGCTGGCGGAGGACCCGTTGTTCCGGGCCCGGATCGCCGAGCTGGAGAACGAGCTGCTCGCCCTGGAGCTCACCGCGCTGCGCGTGGTCGCCACCTCCGCCGGCGGCAAGCCGCACCCGGCGTCGTCGGTGCTCAAGCTGCGCGGCTCGGAGCTGCAGCAGGCGGCCACCGAGCTGCTGGTCGACGTCGCCGGGCCGCTCTCGGTGCCCTCGTTCCCCGGCCGGGGGTCCGACGTCCCGGCGTGGGCGCAGGTGGCGACCCCCTCGTACCTGAACCACCGCAAGGTCTCCATCTACGGGGGCTCGAACGAAGTGCAGCGCACCATCATCGCCGGCTCGATCCTGGGGTTGTGAGGTCACCGTGGAGTTCAGCTACGACGACGAGCAGAACGGCCTCCGCGACGCACTGAGGAGCCTGCTGGCCCGCGCCTACGGGGACAGCGAACAGCGCCGACAGGTGGTCGGCACCGATCCCGGCTTCGACGAGAAGACCTGGAGCCAGCTGGCGGAGATGGGCGTGCTGGGCCTGCCCTTCGCCGAGGCCGACGGGGGCATGGGCGCCGGCCCGGTGGAGGTGTCCATCGCGGCCGAGGAGATCGGCCGGGTGCTCGCGCCCGAACCGTTCGTGGAGGCCGTGGTGCTGGCCGGCGGCCTGGTCGCGGACCTGGGCAGCCAGGCGCAGCGCGCCGAGGTGCTCGGGGCCCTCGCCGAGGGGTCGCTGCTGCCGGCCTTCGCGCACGCCGAGGTCGGCACCCGCTGGGAGCCGGTGGCCCGGGCGGTCACCGCGACCGAGGACGGCGGCTCCTGGACGCTGACCGGGGTCAAGGAGCCGGTGCCCAACGGCGCCCGTGCCGACCTGCTGGTGGTCAGCGCCCTGGTCTCGTCCGGAGGCGCCCCCGGCGCCACCCGGCTGTTCCTCGTCCGGGGCGACGCCGCGGGGCTGACCCGCACCGGGCACCGCAACCACGACGGCACCCGCTCGGCCCGGGTCTCCTTCGCCGGCACCCCCGCCCAGCCGCTGGGCGAGGCCACCGGCGACCAGTCGTCGGCCATCGAGAAGGCGCAGGCCCGGGCCCGGGTGGCCTACGGCTCCGAGGCGCTGGGCGCGATGGAGACCGCGCTGACCACCACGGCGGAGTACCTGAAGACGCGCAAGCAGTTCGGCGTCCCGCTGAGCACGTTCCAGGCGCTGACCTTCCGGGCGGCGGACATGTACGTCTCGCTGGAGCTGGCCCGCAGCACGGTCCTGTGGGCCACGCTCGTGGTCGATGCCGACGGTGACGTGGTCACCGCCGCGGACCGCGCACGGTTGCAGGTCAGCCGGGCGAGCCGGCACATCGGCAAGGAGGCGATCCAGCTGCACGGCGGGATCGGGGTGACCGCCGAGTACTCGGTGGGGCACTACACCAGCCGGCTCACCGCGCTGGACCACCTGCTCGGCGACGGCGACTGGGCGCTGTCCCGGCTCGCCGCCTCGGTGGACCAGCACGAGACGGTCGACCCGCTGGGGTAGGTCCCGAACGCCCCCACGAACGCCCCTCCGGTCACCCGACCGGAGGGGCGTTCGTCGTCTCCAGGCCACGGGAATGGACCGCCCTCGGGTACGGTTCCACCGGCCAGTAGTTGCACTCTCAACCAGTGCGGCTCGGACGAGAGGGAGCACGCCATGCAGTTCGGGGTCTTCACGGTCGGCGATGTGACGCCCGACCCGACGACGGGTCGCACGCCCACCGAGGCCGAGCGGGTCAAGTCGCTCATCACGATCGCACTGAAGGCCGAGGAGGTGGGGCTGGACGTCTTCGCCCAGGGCCAGCACCACAACCCGCCGTTCGTGGTCTCCTCGCCCACCACCACCCTGGGCTACATCGCGGCGAGGACCGAGAAGCTCATCCTGTCCACCTCCACGACGCTGATCACCACCACCGACCCGGTGAAGATCGCCGAGGACTTCGCCACGCTGCAGCACGTCTCCGACGGCCGCGTCGACCTGATGATGGGCCGCGGCAACACCGGCCCGGTCTACCCGTGGTTCGGCAAGGACATCCGCGACGGCATCCCGCTGGCGGTGGAGAACTACCAGCTGCTGCGCCGGCTCTGGCGGGAGGACGTCGTCAACTGGGAGGGGCAGTTCCGCACCCCGCTGCAGGGCTTCACCTCCACGCCCCGCCCGCTGGACGGCGTCCCGCCGTTCGTCTGGCACGGGTCGATCCGCAGCCCGCAGATCGCCGAGCAGGCGGCCTACTACGGCGACGGGTTCTTCCACAACCACATCTTCTGGCCGGCCGAGCACACCCAGCGGATGGTCGAGTTCTACCGTCGCCGGTTCGAGCACTACGGGCACGGCAGCGCCGACCAGGCGATCGTCGGGCTGGGCGGGCAGGTGTTCATGCGGAAGAACAGCCAGGACGCCGTCCGGGAGTTCCGCCCCTACTTCGACCACGCCCCCGTCTACGGCGGCGGCCCGTCGCTGGAGGAGTTCAGCACCCAGACCCCGCTGACCGTCGGCTCGCCGCAGCAGGTGATCGAGCGGACCCTCGGCTTCCGTGACTACGTCGGTGACTACCAGCGCCAGCTGTTCCTCATCGACCACGCCGGCCTGCCGCTGAAGACGGTGCTGGAGCAGCTGGACATCCTGGGCGAGGAGGTCGTGCCGGTGCTGCGGAAGGAGTTCGCCGCCCTCAAGCCGGCGCACGTCCCCGAGGCGCCCACGCACGCCTCGCTCGTCGCCGCCGCCGGTGGCGGGCACGACAGCACCGTGCACGCCGCGGACGACGTGACCGGCCGGACCGTCGACGCCGGGGCGCAGGCGTGAGCACCCGCACCCTCGCGGTGGTCAGCGCCGGGCTGAGCACCCCCAGCTCGACCCGGCTGCTGGCCGACCGGCTGGCGGCCGCCACGGTCGAGGCGCTGCGCGCCCGCGGCGACGACGCCACCGTGGAGGTCGTCGAGCTCCGGGGGCACGCCCGCGACCTGGCCGACGACCTGGTCACCGGCTTCGCCAACGCCGAGCTGCAGGCGGCGATCGACACCGTCGTCGGGGCCGACGCGGTGATCGCCGTGACGCCGGTGTTCTCCGCCTCCTACAGCGGCCTGTTCAAGACGTTCTTCGACGTCCTGGACAAGGAGGCGCTCATCGGGAAGCCGGTGCTGCTGGGAGCGACCGCCGGGACGGCGCGGCACTCGCTGGTCGTGGAGTACGCGTTGCGGCCGCTCTTCGCCTACCTGCGCGCGGTGCCTACGCCCACCGGTGTGTTCGCCGCCTCGGAGGACTGGGCCGGCGGCGGCATCGGCCGGTCGCTGGCCGACCGGGTCGAGCGTGCTGCCGGTGAGCTGGCCGGGCTGGTCGCCGGGCAGCCGGTCAGCACCCGCCCCGCCGACCCGTTCGCGGACCCGGTGACCTCCTTCGAGGAGCTGCTGAACGGGCAGTGACCTCGCCCCTCCCGCCGACCCCGGGCTGGGAGCTGCCTCCGCGCACCGGAGGGAGCTCCCAGCCCGTTCTCGTCGCGAAGGAGCAGTGAGGCCGTCGGGCAGGATCCGGGGATGACCCCACCGACGTGGTTCACCCAGGCCCTCGCCGCCCAGCCGGAACACCTCGACGTCGTCGTGGCCGGCGCCCGCGTGCACCTGCGCGCCTGGGGGCCGGCCGGCGCGCCCGGGGTGGTGCTGGTGCACGGCGGCGCCGCCCACTCGGGCTGGTGGGACCACGTCGCGCCGCAGCTCACCGGGCACCGGGTGGTGGCCCTGGACCTGACCGGGCACGGCGACAGCGACCACCGCGACGGGTACGACCCGCTGGTGTGGGCGCAGGAGGTGGTGGCGGTCGCCGCCGCCGCCGGGCTGGACCGGCCGCTGGTGGTCGGGCACAGCATGGGCGGGTGGGTCGCCGTCACCACCGCGGTCGAGCACCCGGCCGCGGTCGGCGGGGTCGTGGTCATCGACTCCCCGCTCAACGACGCACCCCCGGACGAGAGCCGGCTGCGCGAGCGGCGCCGGCCGCACACGGTGCACCCCACCCTGGACGCCGCGATGGCCCGGTTCCGCACCCTCCCGCCGCAGGAGGTGTACCTGCCGTGGATCCGCGACCACGTCGCCCGCGGCTCGCTGCGCGCCGTCGACGGCGGGTGGACCTGGGCGTTCGACCCGGAGTTCTTCGGCACCCGGCTGCGGCTGCGCGACCTGCTCCCCCGGCTGCGCCGGCCGGCCACCCTGCTCCGCTGCGCGCACGGGCTGGTCACCGCGGAGATGGGCGCGGAGATGGCCGGGCTCACCCCGGAACCGCTGCCCGTGGTCGAGCTGCCCGACGCCGGGCACCACCCGATGCTGGACCAGCCGCTGGCGCTGGTCGCCGCGCTGCGCACCCAGCTGGCGTTGCGGCCCTCCCCCGGGAGCGGAGCCCCGGCTGCCACGATGGGGCGGTGACGGTGAGCCCCGTGGAGTTCGTCGAGACCCTGCTGCCCGGCGTCGGTGTCCGCTACGAGCTGACCACCCGGGCCGGGCAGCCGATCGGCATCGTGGTCCGCCGGGAGGGCGCGGTCGAGCTGGTCTTCTACGACCGGCGCGACCCCGACCAGGCCCGAGAGGTGCTGCAGCTGGAGGCCGACGAGGTGGCCGCGGTCGCCGAGGTGCTCGGTGCGCCCCGGGTGACCCAGCGCTTCGCGGACCTCTCCCGCGAGGTGCCCGGTCTGGAGTCGACCCGGGTCACCGTGCCCGCCGGGTCGCCGTACGCCGGCCGGCCGATGGGCGACACCCGCGCCCGCACGCTGACCGGCTGCTCGATCGTGGCGCTGGTCCGCGGCAGTGACGTCGTCACCGCACCCGGGCCGGAGCAGGTGCTGCAGGTGGGCGACGTGCTGGTGGCGATCGGCTCGGGGGCCGGACTGGCCGCGCTCGCCGCGCTGCTCACCGGCCAGTCCTGAGGCCCCGGCGGTGGAGCACGTCGCGGCGCTCCTCGTCGAACTCGGGCTGCTGTTCCTCGGGCTGTCCGCGCTGGGGCTGCTCGCCCGCCGGCTCGGCCTCTCCCCCATCCCGTTCGTGCTGCTGGCCTCCCTCGCCCTCGGGGAGGGTGGGGTCGCCCCGCTGAGCACCGCCGAACCGTTCCTCGAGGCGGCCGCCGAGATCGGCGTCGTCCTCCTGCTGCTGGCGCTCGGGCTGGAGTTCTCCGCTCCCGAGCTGTTCGGCTCGCTCCGCCGGCACGGGCCCTCCGGCCTGGTCGACCTGCTGCTCAACGCACCACCGGGCTTCCTCGCCGGGCTGCTGCTGGGGCTGCCGTGGCAGGGCGCGCTGGCGATGGCCGGCGTCACCTGGATCTCCTCCTCGGGCATCGTCGCCCGGCTGCTGGGCGACCTCGGCCGGCTCGGGAACCGGGAGACCCCCGCGGTGCTGTCGGTGCTGGTGCTCGAGGACGTCGCGATGGCGCTGTTCCTCCCCCTGCTGGTGGTGGCCCTGGCCGGGGGCGGGCCGCTGCAGGCCGTCGCCGGGATCGCGCTGGCCGGCGGCGCCGTGCTGCTGGTCCTGCTCGCCGCCAGCCGGCACGGACACCGGCTGGGCCGGGTGCTGGACCACCCCGACGACGAGCAGGTGCTGCTGCGGCTGTTCGGGCTGACCCTGCTGGTCGCCGGCGCGGCGCAGGCCCTCGGCGCCTCCGCCGCGGTAGGTGCCTTCCTGGTGGGCATCGCCGTCCCGGCGTCGCTGGCCGAGCGGGCCCGCGCGGTGCTCTCCCCGCTGCGCGACCTGTTCGCCGCCACGTTCTTCGTGGCCTTCGGGCTGTCCACCGACCCGGGCGCCCTGCTGCCGGTGCTCCCGGCGGTGCTGCTGCTCGCGCTGGTCACCACGGCCACCAAGCTGGGCACCGGCTGGTTCGCCGCCCGCCGCGACGGCGTGGCGGTGCCCGGCCGGCTGCGCGCCGGGGCGGCGCTGGTCGCGCGCGGGGAGTTCTCGGTGGTGATCGCCGGGCTGGCGGTCACCGCCGGGCTGACCGCCGTCGGACCGCTGGCGACCGGGTACGTGCTGGTGCTCGCGGTGGCCGGTCCGCTGCTGGCCCGGTTCGCCGACCCGCTGTCGGCGCGGTTCCGGCCCGCCTGAGCGGCAGTGGGTGCGGGTAGGGGTCGGGCATGAGCGCTGCGCACGGGATGGCCGACGCCGGACGCGCGGAGGTCGGCGCGCTGGTGCTGGGCGCCTGGGACGGGTTCCTGGCCCAGGCCGACACGGTCGACCTGGGCCGCCGCACCCGGCTGGCGGGCTGGCGCGCCCAGGAGGTCTGCACGCACCTGGGCGTCTGGCCCGACGCAACGGCGCTGGACGACCTGGTCGCCGCCGCCCGGTCCGGCGCCACGGGCACCCCGGCGGACCCGGACGTGGTCAACGCCCGGGTGACCGCCGCGCACCGGGCGGCGAGCCGGGGCGAGGTGCTCGCCGCCCTGCAGGCGGCGCGGGCCGCGACCGTCCGCTACCTGACCGAGGCCCCGGCCGAGCTCGACACCACCCCGACGGTCTCCACGGTGGGGCGGCTGCCGATGCTCAGCGTCGTCCTCGGACAGGCCTACGAGCTGGCCGTGCACGGGCTCGACCTGGTCTCCGCCGGTGCACCGGGCCCGCCGCCGCAGACCCTGCAGGCCGGGCTGGCCGCCCTCGCCGACGTCACCGGCGCGCTCGCCGCGGCTGCCGGCATCACCGCGGACGCCACGCTGGCCACCCCCGACGGTGGGTGGCGGTTCGCGGCGGCCGACGACGGCTGGACGGTCACGCGCGTGCCTCCGGGGCGGGTGTCCGGGACCGCGGTCGAGGCACCCGCCGATCTGCTGCTGGACGCCGCCTCGGGCCGGGCCAACCCGGTGACCGCGCTCGCCCGCCGGCGGCTGCGGGTGCACCAGCTGCCCGGGCTCATGCGGCTGGCGCCGATCGTCGAGTCCGCGCCCGGCATCCCGGGAGGTCCCCTCCTGCAGCTGGCCGCCCGCACCCTCGGCGGCGCGGGGGGCCTGCTCGGGCGCATGCGCCGCGGCTGACCGTCACAGGCAGCGGTGCAGCTCCGGCCAGAACCAGTCCGTGCCGTCCGCCACCCCGCCGAACCCGCGGGTGGTCAGCAGCACGGCCACCAGGTCGCGGGCCGGGTCCGCCCAGCCGGTGGTCCCGGTCCCGCCGTCCCACCCGAAGCCACCGGGGATGCCGTCGTCGACCCGCACGCCGGTCTGCAGCCCCCAGGACAGCCCTTCGGGCAGGAACGCCCCGGCCGTGTCCCGCTGCCGCTCGGTCAGCGACGGCGTGGTCAGCTCCGCGACCGAGCCGGGTGCCAGGACCGGACCCCCGCCGTCGGCGAGCGCCGCGAGGAAGCCCAACACGTCCCCGGCGGTCGCGACCAGCCCGGCGGCCAGCCCCTCGAACACCGGTGGCCGGGCGGCGAACCCGCCGGGCGGGTCCAGCACGGTCAGCTGCCCGCCGTCGGGGAGGTACGCCGCGGTCAGCCGTCGGGCGTCGCGGGCCCAGAAGGCAGTCGAGCCCAGCCGCAGCGGTTCGGTGATGCGCTCGGCGAGCACCGCCCCCAGCGGACTGCCGGCGGCCCGGGCGAGCAGCACCGAGAGGACGTCGGTGCAGGAGTGGTAGAGCCACCGCTCCCCCGGCTGGGCGGCCAGCGGCAGCTCGGCCAGCCGGCGGAGGTACTCCTGGGGGTCGAGCTGCGGCGGGAGCGGCCCGGCGCCCAGCCCGCGGGCGACCATCGCGACGTCCAGCGGGCTGCCGTCGAAGAGCGCGCCGAACCCGGCAGTGCTGGTGAGCAGGTCGCGCACGGTGATGTCCCGCGCCGCCGGCACGGTCTCCGCCAGCGGCCCGCCCGGCGTCGCGAGCACCCGGGGGTCGGCGAGCTCGGGCAGCCACCGGGCCACCGGATCGTCCAGCGCCAGGACGCCGTCCTCGGCCAGGGCCAGGGTCAGCGCACCGGCGTAGGGCTTGGACAGCGACGCGAGCCGGAACAGCGAGTCAGGGGTGACCGGGTCGCCCCCGCCGCGGACCAGGCAGCCACCGGTGCGCACCTCGGTGACGCCGCGGTACCGGACGGCGGCGGCGTACCCCGGGACCCGGCCGTCGGCCACCCGCTGCTCGAGCACCGACCACAGCGACACGAAGCGGGACAGTGAGCACATGGGCGGCCTCCTCGGCGACCGGACGGGTCCTGTGCCCACCCAGACCGCCCTGCTCCCCGGAAGTCATCGCTCCCGGAGAGTCATCGCTGCCCGGAGGCCATCGCCGCCGGCGGTCGTCGCCGGGCGCGGGGCCGCTCACCCCCGGGCGGCCCCGTGCTGCGCGGGGACGCTCTCCACCGGCGCGTCGGCGACCTGGTCGACGCCCAGGTACCGCTCGAAGCCGGGCGGGACGACGACGTCGTCCCGGCAGAGGTCGGCCACCGACTCCCGCCCCAGGCCGACCATCGCCGCGCCGAGGCCGTCGCGGAGGACGTCGAGCACGTTCTCCACCCCGGCCTGCCCGTTGGCCGCCAGGCCCCAGAGGTACGCGCGGCCGATCATCACGGCGCGGGCGCCCAGCGCGAGGGCCTTCGCGACGTCACCGCCGCGCCGGATGCCCCCGTCCAGCAGCACCTCGACCTGGTCACCGACGGCCTCGGCGATCGCCGGCAGGGCACGGATGGAGGCCGGCGTGCCGTCGAGGTTGTTGCCGCCGTGGTTGGAGACGGAGATGGCGCTGACCCCGGCGTCGACGGCCCGCTTGGCGTCGTCGACGCGCATCACGCCCTTGAGCATGAACGGCCGGTCCTCGCCCCACAGCTCCCGGAGCCAGGCGACGTCCTCCCAGGTCGGCATGGGCGACTGCATCCACATGCCGTAGGCCTGGAAGAAGGTGGGGGCCGGGTCGCCGGGCTTCGCGACCATGTTGGGCACGGTGAGGTCGGGCAGCTTCCTCGTCCTGGCGAAGTCCCACAGCCAGCTGGGCTTGAGCGCCACCTGCGGGGCGTACCGCCGCACGGCCTCGAGGTCGATCCGCTCCGGGATGAACGGGCTGCCCCAGTCGCGGCCGTAGGAGAACGACCAGTCGAGCGTGGCGATCAGCCCGGCCGCCCCCGCCCGGCGCGCCCGCTCGACCTTGGCGGCCATCAGGTCGCGGTCACCCACCCAGTACAGCTGGAAGAACGTCTGCGGGTTGGCGGCGATGACCTCCTCCATCGGCTTGCTGGCCATCGAGGACAGCCCGATCGCGGTGCCGCGGGCCGCCGCGGCCCGCGCGACCGCGACCTCGCCGTCGGGGTGCACGGCCTGCACCCCGGTCGGGCTGATCAGCACCGGCAGCGCGAGGTCCTGGCCCATGACGTGGGTGTCCATCCGCCGGGCGTTGGCCAGCCCGGCGGTGTGCGGGGCGAAGCCCAGCTCGGCGAAGGCGGCCAGGTTGTCGTCGACCGTCAGCCCGCGCTCGGAGCCGGCGACCAGCGCCCCGTAGACGCCCTTGGGCAGCCGTCGCTTCGCCCGCCGCTGCGCCTCGGCCACCGTCTCGAACCACGCGTTCGCCATCTGCGCACTCCCCTGCTCCTCGGACCGGGGGACGCCGTCGTCCCCCGGTGCCTGCGACCACGGCCGCTGGCACTCAGTGCCACGGTAGCGGGGTGCAGTGGTGTGGAACACACCTCTTCCGTCTCCCGGAGGGGGTGGCCCGCGGCGGGTCAGGCGGTCTTGATCACCGAGACGTCGAACTCCACCTGGATGCGGTCGCTCACCAGCACGCCACCGGTCTCCAGGACGGCGTTCCAGGTCAGCTCCCAGTCGCTGCGCTTGATCGCGAGCGCACCCTCGAAGCCCACCCGGGTGTTGCCGAACGGGTCGAGCGCCGAGCCGGTGAGGGTGAAGTCGACGTCGACCGAGCGGGTGACGGACTTGATGGTCAGGTCGCCGGTGACCCGGTACACCTCGTCGTCGACCTGTCGCACCGCGGTGGAGTCGAAGCGCATCTCCGGGTACTGCTCGACGTCCAGGAAGTCCGCCGACCGCAGGTGCGCGTCGCGGTCGGGGGCGCCGGTGTCGATGCTCGCGGTGCGGATGCGCAGCGAGACGGTGCTGGCTCCCGGGTCGGCGGTGTCCAGGTGCGCGGTGCCGGCGAAGTCGGTGAACGCGCCGCGCACCGTCGTCACCATCGCGTGCCGGGCACGGACGCCGATGCGGGTGTGCGCGGCATCGACGAGGTAGTCGCCGGTGACGTCGGTCAATGCGGCCGTCGCGGCGTCGAAGTCCGAGGCCGCGGGCTCGGGTGCCCGGTGCTTGCCCACGGTTCAGCCCTCCTGGTCTGGGTGGTCCACCCGCTGATCCTGGCCCACGGGTGTGCGGTGCGGGCAGGGTGGTCGCGCGCTGCGCAGGCGAGGAGGGGCCGCCCGCTGCGGGCGGCCCCTCCTCGTCGGTGCCGGGTCGGTCGGGACCGGGTGGATCAGTACCAGCCGGCGCTCTGCGAGTGCGACCACGCGCCGCACGGCGAGCCGTACCGGTTGTTGATGTAGATCAGGCCGGCGTCGATCTGCCGGTTGCCGTCGGAGGTCTTGGCGATCCCGGTGCTCTTCCAGGTGGAGTCCAGGAACTGCGGGATGCCGTAGGCGGTGCTGCGCGGGTTCTGCGCGTTGGGGTTCCAGCCGCTCTCCTTGCCCCACAGCTTCTCCAGGCAGGAGAACTGGCCGGCGTCGCCGCCGAGCTTGGAGAGCGCGTAGCTCTGGTACGAGCCGGCCGGCGCGGCGGCGGCCGGGGCCGGGGCCCCGCCGCCCGAGGAGCGGGAGCTGGACTGCGACCGCGGAGCGGCGGCGGCCTGCTCGGCCTTGCGCGCCTGCTCGGCCTTGCGCGCCTCCTCCGCCTTGCGCGCCTCCTCGGCCTTGCGAGCCTCCTCGGCGAGCCGGGCCTCCTCCGCCTTGCGGGCCTCCTCGGCGAGCCGGGCCTCCTCCGCCTTGCGCGCCTCCTCGGCGAGCCGTGCCTCCTCCGCCGCGACGGCGTCGGCCTGCGCCTGCGCGGCGGCGGCCTCCGCCTCCTGGCGCTGGCTCCGGTCGGCCACCAGCTCACCGAGCCGGTCACCGACCCGGCCCTCGGAGACGACGGTGCCGGCGTGCTGGGCGGTGAGGCCGAGCTGGGTGGCGATGCTCACCGGTTCGGGCGCCGCGGTGGCCTGGGCGTCGGTCTGCCCGGAGACGGCCACGTTGACCAGGACGGCACCGACCGCGGCGGCGGCCAGGTACAGCGCCGGGCGGCGCAGGCGGGCGGGGGGCGCCAGACGGCGGGGGGACTCGTCCCCGGCGACGGGGAGGACCGTGGTGGGCAGCTCGCCGTCGGCGGGGAGGTCGTGCCCATCGTGGTCGTGCTGGGTGGTGCGGGGGGACATGAAGGAGGGGGCTCCCGGGCTCTTCCGCGGCCGCCTACCGAGTTAGCTGACGGATTCGGGCGGGAAGACGCCCTACCCGGCCGGGCGCGTGCCCGGGCGGGATTCACCCCAGTGCTGCGGTGGGTCCCCGGATCGCTGTGGACAGCGACTCGGCGGCATCCGGCGCGGGCTCCCCGGGTGGGGACGTGACGTCCGGCCGGACCCGACCACGGTAAGGCTCGTTACGACCTCGTGACAATGCTCGGCGGCCAGTTCGTCGGGTTCTGCCATGACACCGCTGGTCAGCGGCGTGGGACCCGTCCCGGACGTACCGCGTGTCACACCTGCCTCAGGGCAGCCGCCAGACCGTCGTCCGGCGCACCTGCCCGCCGTCGGCGTCGGGGACGTCGTGGGTGGCGGCCGGCAGCAGCCCCTCGCGCGGCAGGTAGGCACGGCCCGGGTCACCCAGCAGCACGGTGGCTCCCCGGAGCCAGTGGGTGCCGAGGTAGGGCAGCACCCGCGCGGTCATCTCCCGGTCGTAGCAGACGTCGCCGGCCAGGACGACGTCCACGTCGGGCCCGTCGTCGCCGAGCACGTCGCCCACCACCTCGATCCCGCGGACGCCGTTGAGCTCGGCGTTGAGCGCGATCGCGGTGTGCGAGTAGGGATCGACGTCGCTGGCGACGACGTGCGCGGCGCCGGCCCGCAGGGCGGCCACGGCGACCAGCCCACTGCCGGCGCCGAGGTCCAGGACCCGCTTGCCGGCGACCAGCTCCGGCGAGTCGAGGACGTACCGGGCCAGCGCCTGACCGCCGGGCCAGGCCGCCGCCCAGAACGGCGGGTCCTGGCCGGCGCCGCCTGCCTCGGTCTCCATCGCCTCCCAGAGGGCGACGACGTCGTCGGCGACGTGCAGCTGCACCTCGGGCACCAGGGTGGGCCGCTCCACCCGGGTGTGGGCCTGCAGGAAGGACGGCGGGACACGATCGGAGGCGGGCACCACGTCAGTGGACACCCACGCGCCCGACCGCGGCCCGCCGGGGTGCAGTGGGCCGTGCGGTCGCTGGTCCGTGCGGTGGCTAGTCCGTGCGGTCGCTGCGCACCACGGTGACCGGGCAGGGCCCGTGCCGGGTGACCTGGTCGCTGGTGGAGCCCAGCAGCAGGCCGGCGAAGCCGCCGCGGCCGCGGGCACCGACGACCAGCAGGTCGGCCTGCCCGGCGGCGGTGATCAGCGCCTTCACCGGGGCGGTGTGCGCGACGTGGCAGACGACCCCGGCGGCGCGCTGCTCGCCCAGCGCCGCCACGACGTCGGCCTCGAGGTCGGCCTGGACCGCCTTCTCGTAGTCGCTCATCGGCGGCACGTAGCCCGGCGACCAGCTCGCCGGCTGGGGTGCGGTGGCGATCCGCCAGGCGCGGACCACGTGCAGCGGCCACCCGGCCCGCTCGGCCAGCCCCGCCGCCCACACGAGCGCTTCCTGGGCGCACCCCGACCCGTCGTGCCCGACGACGACCCCACCGCCGACCGCCCCGGTCGACGCCTCCGCCGTGCCGTCCGCCATGGCCTCGTCGACCTCCGCCGCGAGCGTGTCCCGCGTGCCGTCCTGCTCCGTCCCCGTGTCCTCCTGTCCGTGCCCGCTCGTCCGGTGCCCGTCACACCGGCCACCGGGCTGCTCCCCTCCAGCGTGGCCCCCCGGCCGCCGGTCGCACAGAGCCGGAGGTCCCTGGGACCACCGCCGGTCCCGACCTCAGCCGTCCTCCCGGACGAGGTGCACGGCGGACTCCTCCGCCGAGGCGGCTCCCCCGTCGACCCCCTCGTCCTCGGCGTAGAGCTCGTCCTCCCGGTCGACCACACCGTCGTCGTCGGCGTCGGCGAGCCGGCCCGCCCGGTCGTCGCCGACCTCGTCGTCACGCAGCTCGCCGTCGGTGTCCGCGGCGTCCCCGAGCCCGTCCCCGTCCTCCTCGCCGCCGTCCTCGCGCAGCTCGCGGGCGAGCCGGCCGGACAGCCCCTCCCCCGCCTCCTCCTCGCGCTCGGTGGTGCCCCAGCCGGTGGAGACCCAGGGCCGGTCGGGCGGCGACCAGCCGGCGGTGTCGTCGTCGGCGTCCGGTTCGAGGGTGTCCGAGACCGCGGCCACGGTCTCGGGGTCGGTGCCGTCGTGGTGCGTCCGCATGGCTGTCTCCGGGGGCTGGGCGGCGCTGACGGCGGCAGTGTCCCGCGGCGCCGCGCCCTCCACCAGGCCCGCCCGCGCGGGCTCGGATCGCGCCGTCGGCCGACCTGCTCTTGACTGATCATCGACGGCCGGCGAGCGCCGGTCAGCAGATCGAGGGAAACGGAGGAACGGCGCCCATGGAGCACTTCACCATCGCCACCGTCGCCGAGCAGAGTGCCGACTTCCGCCGCGTGCTCTGGACCGGCGAGCACACCCAGCTGGTGATCATGACGATCCCGCCGGGTGGGGAGATCGGCGAGGAGGTGCACGACGTCGACCAGATCCTGACCTTCGTCAGCGGCACCGCCAAGGCGAAGGTCGGCGGGCAGGAGAAGAAGGTCGCCCAGGGGGACCTGGTGGTCGTGCCGGCCGGCAAGAAGCACAACTTCGTCAACGACGGCGTCAACCCGCTGGTGCTCTACACCGTCTACGGGCCGCCCGAGCACGCCGACAAGGCCGTGCACAAGACGAAGGAGGAGGCCGACGAGCTCGAGGAGGCCGGCAAGGACGAGCCGCCGTCGAACGACTGATGCCCGCCGGCTGCGGGCGTCGGGCACAGTGACGCCGTGACCCCGCAGCCCGGCATCTTCGCGCTCGGCACACCCGAGCACTGCTACCTGGAGCTCGATCTCGAGCCCGGCCGCTCCGCGGAGGACCTGGTCCGCGGGGTGGCCGGGCTGACCGGTCCGCTCTCCTCGACCGGCGGGGTGAACGTCGTGGCCGGCTTCCGCCCGGAGCTGTGGGCCGCCGTCGCCCCAGCCGACGCCCCGGCCGACGCCGCGGGGTTCGACGAGCCGATCGTCGGCGCCGGGCGCTACCGGATGCCGGCGACGCAGCACGACGCGTGGGTGTGGGTCGCCGGCGGCGACCGGACCGCGGTCTTCGACAACGCCCGCGCCGTGCTGGCCGCCCTGGCCGGGACCGCCCGGGTGGCCGGCGAGGTGACCGGCTGGCTCTACCGGCACGACCGGGACCTGACCGGCTTCATCGACGGCACCGAGAACCCCTCTCTGCTGCACGCCGCAGAGGTCGCCGCAGTGCCGGCGGGCGAACCGGGTGCCGGGTCGAGCGTCGTGCTCTACCAGCTCTGGCGGCACGACACCGCGGCCTGGGAGTCGCTGGGCACCCACGGCCAGGAGATGTCGATGGGCCGCACGAAGGCCGACAGCGTCGAGCTGCCCGAGGACGTCATGCTGCCCAGCGCCCACGTGGCCCGGACCACCGTGGAGGTCGACGGCGAGGAGCGGCCGGTCTTCCGGCGTAACGTCGCCTACGGCGGGGTCACCGACCACGGGACGGCGTTCGTCGGGTTCGCCCGCGACCGGTGGCGGCTGCACGAGATGCTGCGCCGGATGGCCGGGGCGGCCGACGGTGTCCGCGACGGCCTGACCGGCTTCCTCACCCCGCTGACCGGGGCGTACTACACCTGCCCGGCGATCGACGCGCTCGCCCGCTTCGCGCCGCCCGAGGAGACCTGAGGCGCACCATGTTCAGGTCGCCGACCACGGGTAGGAGAGCGGCGGCCGCCCGACCCACCGTCCGGAGGAGCTCCACATGGCCCACCCGACCGTCGCCGTCCAGCTCGTGCAGATGCTCCGCGCCGCGGGGGTGGAACGGATCTACGGGGTCGTGGGCGACAGCCTCAACCCCGTCGTCGACGCCGTCCGGCACACCGACGGCATCGAGTGGGTGCACGTCAGCAACGAGGAGGGCGGGGCGTTCGCCGCCGCCGCCGAGGCCCAGGTGACCGGGAGGCTGGCGGTCTGCGCCGGCTCGTGCGGGCCGGGCAACACGCACCTGCTGCAGGGGCTGTACGACGCGCACCGCAGCGGTGCACCGGTGCTGGCGATCGCCTCGCACGTCCAGTCCCAGGAGATCGGGATGGCGTTCTTCCAGGAGACGCACCCCGAGCGGACGTTCCAGGACTGCTCGTACTGGTGCGAGGTGGTCACGCCCAAGCAGATGCCACAGGCGCTGCGAGTGGCCATCCAGACCGCCGTCGGGAAGCAGGGCGTGTCGGTCGTGGTGCTGCCCGGCGACCTGGCCGCCGAGGAGTCCGGCGGCCCGTCCGTGGAGTCGGCGATGGTCTCGCGCCCCTCGCCCGTGCGGCCGCCGGCCGAGCAGGTGCAGGCGCTCGCCGACGCGATCAACGCAGCGGGCACGGTCACGCTGTTCTGCGGCGCGGGCTGCCGGGACGCGCACGACGAGGTGATGCAGCTGGCCGGGCACGTGCTGGCGCCGGTCGGGCACGCGCTGGGCGGCAAGGAGTTCATCCAGTACGACAACCCCTACGACGTCGGCATGAACGGCCTGCTCGGGTACGGGGCGGCGCACAAGGCCACGCACGAGGCAGACCTGCTCGTGCTGCTGGGCACCGACTTCCCCTACGTGAACTTCCTGCCGCAGGCGCGCACGGTGCAGGTCGACGCCGACGCCGCGCACCTGGGCCGCCGCAGCCCGGTCGAGGTGGCCGTGCACGGCGACGTCGGGGAGACGATCCGGGCGCTGCTGCCGCTGCTGGAGCGGAAGACCGACCAGCGCTTCCTGGACGGCATGCTGCGCGACCACGCGGAGTCGCTGGAGAAGGTGGTCGACGCCTACACGCACCGGGTGGAGAAGATGCGCCCGATCCACCCGGAGTACGTGGCCGCGCAGCTGGACGAGCTCGCGGCCGACGACGCCGTCTTCACCGTCGACACCGGGATGTGCAACGTGTGGGCGGCGCGCTACCTGACGCCGAACGGCCGGCGGCGGGTGCTCGGGTCGTTCCGGCACGGCTCGATGGCCAACGCGCTGCCGCACGCGATCGGCGCGCAGTTCGCCGCGCCGGGCCGGCAGGTCGTGTCGATGAGCGGGGACGGCGGGCTGGCGATGCTGCTCGGCGAGCTGATCACCGCGCGGCTGCACCGGCTGCCGATCAAGATCGTGCTGTTCAACAACGCGTCGCTCGGCATGGTGAAGCTGGAGATGATGGTCGACGGCATCCCGGACTTCGAGACCGACCACGAGCCCACGGACTTCGCGGCGATCGCCGCCGCGGTCGGCATCCGGTCGATGCGGGTGGAGGACCCCCGCGAGGTGCGGGACACCCTCGCCGCGGGGCTGGCCGACCCCGGGCCGGTGCTGATGGAGTTCGTGACCGACCCGAACGCGCTGTCCATCCCGCCGGCGATCACCGGCGAGCAGATCCGTGGGTTCGCGGCGACCGCGTCGAAGATGGTGCTCGGCGGCGGGGTGGGCAGGATGATCGACCTGGCCCGCAGCAACCTGCGGAACGTCCCGCGCCCGTGACCCGGACCCACCCGTGGAGGTGAGCGTGGCCCGACCCGTGCTGCTGTTCGACGGCGACTGCGGCTTCTGCCAGCGCGTGGCCGGCTGGGCGCCGCGGGTGCTGCCCGCCGACGCGCGGGTGGTGTCCTGGCAGAGCGCAGACCTCACTGCGCTGGGCACCACGGCCGAGCGGGCCGCACGCGAGGTGCTGTGGGTGCGGCGGTCCGGCCGGGTGGACGGGGGCGCGCAGGCGGTGGCGCACGCGCTGCTGGTCGCGCGGTGGCCGCTGCCGCTGCTCGGGTTCCTGCTCGTGCTGCCGCCGGTCCGCTGGGTCGCCGCGGGCGTCTACCAGCTGGTGGCGGCGAACCGGATGCGACTGCCGGGCGGCACGGCCGCCTGCGCGCTGCCCAATCCGCCGGCGGCCGGTGAGCGCACCGCGGGATGAGTTCCGGCTCCCGCCACCACCGGGGTGTCGGCGGGAGGGCGTGGGTTCGGGAGGTGGGGGTCCGGGCGACTCGGGCTCAGGCGGCGCGACGGTGTTCTCGGACGCCGTACCAGTTGGTGAGCAGGTGGCTGCGCACCGCGGCGGGCAGGGCGCCCCAGCGGAGCAGCGCGGCACGGGCGGGAAGTGCGCTGGCGGCAGCGAGCTGACCCAGCTCCAGCACACGCTCAGGGCGTGGGCAGAAGGGAGTGCGCTCGTGCAGCCCCGAGGCCAGGTGGCTGTCGAAGGCCGCGAGGATGTCGGCCTGGTGCTCGGGGTCGAACCACTGTGGGCTCCGCGGCGAGCCCTGCGCGACGTCCTGACGGATCACGCTGGGTTTATCGGCACGCGCGGACCGACCCGGGACTCGAGTGGTCCGCGGACCGTTCGCCGGCCACTCCCGCCACGCCAGTCACACCGACTGGACGAGGCGGCCGCTCTCCGACCAGCACGCTCCACGCCTCAGAAGGGCGGCGGGTCGTCGGCCGGTTCGGTGACTGGCGGCTCGGGTCCGACCGGTGGTCGGGGTCCGGTTGCTGCGGGTCCGGCCGGTTCGAGTTCGGGTGGTCGCAGGCCGGGTGGTCGGGTGGTGCGGGTGACGCCGCTGGCGGTGGTCACGGTGAGGACCCCGTCGGGGGTCATGGCGAAGTGCCAGCCGGGGGCGAAGGTCTTGAGCCGGTGGTGGCTGCGGCACAGGCAGCAGAGGTTGGCGCAGTCGGTCTCGCCGCCGCAGGCGTGCGGGACGACGTGATCGAGGTCGTTGGCGCCGATGCGTTGGCCGCAGGTGGGGAACCGGCAGCGCCGGTCGCGGGTGGTGACGAACGCGCGTTGCCGGTCGGTGGGCTCGTACCTGTCCGTCGGTGGTGGCGGGCCGAGCACCGCGCAGCTACATCGATCGCCGCCGCGACCGTTGCCGTTGCCGGGGTGCTGTGGGCACCCGCGCTTCACAAGCCGGGCCAGCTCGGCGGGGGTGGCGGTGGCCAGCAGCTGCCCGTCGGGGCCGGTGATGGCGAACGTGAGGCTGCCGCCGTCAGGGGCGGTGAGGCCGAGAGCCCCGACCCGGGCGAGGAGATCGCGGAGGTGGGTGGCGGTGATCGGCAGCCCGTTCACCTCACCCGGCGCGCTGCTCGCACCCTCCAGGGCATCCAGTGCGGCGGTGACCGTCAGGCGCGCTGCGACGGCGGGCAGGCCGTTGTCGGCGGGGCGGCGGATCAACGCCGACAGCACCTGGGTCCGCAGCTGCCCGATCGGCCGCTCATCACCGTCGGCCTCGAGCATCCGCGCGAGCTGGTCGATCAGGTCGGAGCACTCGGCGGCCTCGTCGGCGGGCAGGTCCGCGGCCAGCACCGACCGACCGTCCGACGGTGAGGGGTACACGCGCACGTCGGCGGCCTTCTCCGCCTCCGCCCGGCGTTCCTCGGCCGCCGCCGCGTCCACACGCAGCATCAGCTCGGTGGCCCGCTTGCCCAGCCTCGTCACCGACAGGTCGCACGCCTCACCGAGCAGGGCATCCTCGACGCGGCCGGCGACGTCGGCGCTGGTGTGCTGCAGCTTGTCGGCCAACTCCGACGCCCGCCGATCGTCGATCTCCCCGGCTCTGAGAGCGGCGAAGGTGGCCGGCAGCTCGTCCCGCCACACCAGCGCCCGGGTCAACCGGATCGCCGCCGTCCCGCGGCCGACGTTGAGCACCGTGGCCAGCTCGGCGGTGAAGAACTCACTCACCGCACCCTCGGCCGGCTGCGCGGTCCAGCCCACCCGGCGGGCACCGGGATGGTCCGGCGATGGGTCGTCCGTCGTGGGCCGGTCGGCGGCCAAGGCCAGGATCAGCTCGGCCTCGTAGGCGGCGTCCCGCGCGCGGCGCTGCTGCACCCGCTGCAGCTCAGCGGCGAGCTCGTCGTCCCGCAGCCAGGGAGCGGGCAACCGGGTGGGCTCGACGCGGTGATCGATGACCCAGTCCACGACCAGCCCCTCGATCACGCTCGACCCCGACCTCCGCGACATGATCCGAACATACGTTCGACCACTGACAGTTCATCCCGCTGGCCCCGAACTCACGAAGTCGGTGCTCACGTGGCCCACCACCCGGCGCGTTCTGGGCCCTCAGCGTTCGACCCCGGCCGGTCCGGCCGGCAGCAGCACACGTCGATCACTGGCAGCGCCGGGTCCCGGTCTACAGCCCGCCAGCCACCCGCAGCACCGCACCGGTGCAGTAGGACGCCTCCGGGGACAGCAGCCACGCGACCGCCGGCGCGATCTCGTCGGGCCGACCCGCCCGTCGCATCGGCACCCGGCCGACCACCCGGGCCGGACGACCGGGATCGCCCGCGCCGGCGTGGATGCCGGTGTCCACCAACCCGGGCGCGACCGCGTTGACCCGTACGCCGTCGTCCGCCAGCTCCTTGGCCAGGCCGACGACCAACGCGTCGACCCCGGCCTTCGCCGCCGCGTAGTGCACGTACTCGTGCGGCGAGCCGAGGGTGGCGGCACTGGACGAGACGGCGACGACGGCGCCACCCGGACCGCCCCGCCGCCGGGACATCACCTGGGCCGCCCGCCGGGCGCACAGCACGACGCCGAGGAGGTTGACGTCGAGCACCTGACGGATGACGTCCACCGGGGTGTCGGCCAGGTCGCCGAGGTGCGCGGTCACCCCGGCGTTGGCGACCAGCCCGGTCACCGGGCCGAGTTCGGCGGCGGCGGCGAAGAGCGCGTCGACGTCGCCCGGGTCGCTGACCTCGGCCCGCACGGCAACCGCCCGCGCACCGGCCGACCGGGCGGCGGCGACCACCTCCTCAGCACTGGCCGGATCGGCCCGGTATCCCACGGCGACGTCGTGACCGCCGCGCACCAGCTGGGCGACGACGGCGGCGCCGATGCCGCGTCCCCCTCCGGTGACGACGGTGACCGGACGGGAGGACGACGCGGCGGGGTGGGTCACGGCGCTGATCCTCGGTCCTGTCACCCCTCGACGGCAGACTCGGGGTCGTGGAGCACTCCCCCGCCGGCACCCGCACCGACAGCACGATGCTCGAGGAGAGCCGGCCGCAGGCGGTCGTCACCCGGCTGCGCCCGCTGCTCGTCGCCGTGCAGGAGGCGCTCTCCGCCGGCATCGCGGTCAGCCGCCGCATCCACGCCGAGCACGGGTGGCAGCCCTCGGCCGACCGGCACCTGGACCACCAGCTGGTCCGCCGGGAGGCGATGGAGCGGCTGCGGCCCTTCGGGGTGCACCTGGAGGACGGCCCGCTGAGCGGCCAGCTGGACCTGCTCGACCTGGGCACCGACAACCTCGGCCTGCCGATGAGCGGCCTGATCCTGCACACCCCGACCGACGTGCTGCGGGTGTGGCACTCCGACGACGGCGAGCTGCCGGCCGCCGACACCCAGGGGCTGCGCGCCTTCTACCGCCAGCGCCCCGCGCTGCAGACCCAGCTGGCCCTCGACGACCCGGCCGAGGCCGCCGCGCCGCGGTCGCACCTGGCCCTGCTGTGGGCCGACGGCCGGCTGCCCAGCGGCAACCCGGGGCTGGTCCGGTTCGACCTGGTCCGCCCCCGCGGCACGATCGGCCGGCGGGTCGACGTCGACTGGCACGTCGGCCTGCTCGACCGGCTCGCCGCCCGCGCCGCCTGACCCCGCCGGGCAGCGGCCGGCCGCGACACGACAGGACCCCCGGCGGGCCGTCGGCCGACCTGCCCCGCAGAATGGCGGCGTGCACAGAGGCAGGAACGTCGACCCAGAGATCGCCCGGTCGTGGCTGCTCGTGAACGGCGCCCGCAAGGAGCTGTTCGACGAGGCACACGACTCCCGCGCCGACCAGATCGTGCTCGACATCGAGGACGCGGTCGACCCGGCCCGCAAGCCGGAGGCCCGTGCGGACGTCGTGGCGTGGCTGTCCACCGGCGAGAAGCGCGCGTGGGTGCGGATCAACGACCACTCGACCCCCTTCTGGGCCGACGACGTCGCCGAGCTCGCCGGCCTGCCCGGCCTGAACGGCGTCATGCTGGCCAAGACCGAGGCCGCCGAGCACGTCACCGAGACCTACGACCGGCTCGGCGGCAAGACCCCGGTGCTCGCGCTGGTGGAGTCCGCGCTGGGCATCGAGGAGGCGGTGAACATCGCCCGCGCCCGCGGCGCCTTCCGCCTGGCCTTCGGCAGCGGCGACTACCGCCGCGACACCGGCACCAGCGCCGACGACCTGGCGATGGCCTACCCGCGCTCCCGCCTGGTCGTGGCCAGCCGGGTGGGCGGCCTGCCCGGCCCCATCGACGGCCCCACGGTGAGCACCAGCCACCCGATCCTGCGCGAGCAGTCTGCGACCACCGTCTCGCTGGGCCTCACCGGCAAGCTCTGCCTGCAGATGGACCAGCTGCCGGTGATCAACGAGGTCATCAGCCCGACGCCGTCCGACGTCGCCTGGGCGCGGGACTTCCTGGCCGACTTCGACGCCCGCGGCCAGGTCATCCGCGACGGCAGCGACCTGCCCCGCCTCGGCCGGGCCCGCAAGATCGAGAAGCTCGCCACCGCCTTCGGCGTCCAGCCCATCTGAGGACCAGCCGGCGCACACGGCGGCCCCCACCCACCGGGTGGGGGCCGCCGGGCGTTCAGGGCCGGGTGCCGACGACGACGGTCGCGTCCAGGTCCTCGTCGTGCCGCACGGCGGTCCACAGACCACCAGCGGCCACCGCGGCCTCGGTGGCCGCCGCCTGCTCCTCGCTGGTCTCGATGAGCAGCGACCCGCCGAGCGCCAGCCAGCCGGCGGCGCCGGCCGCGACCCGCCGGTGCACCGCGCCCCCGTCCGGCCCGCCGTCCAGGGCGAGCCGCGCCTCGTGGTCCCGCGCCTCCCGGGGCATCAGCGCGACCGCGTCGGTCGGCACGTAGGGGGCGTTGACCACCAGCACGTCGACCTGCCCGCGCAGTGACCACGGCAGGGCGTCGAACAGGTCGCCCTCCCCCACCCACGCGCCCAGCGGCGCCAGGTTCCGGCGGGCGCACGCGACCGCCGCGGGGTCGAGGTCGGCGGCGAGCAACCGGACCCCACCGACGGCGACCGCCACCGCCAGCCCGACCGCCCCCGTGCCGCAGCACAGGTCGACGACGACGCTGCCCGGCCCGGCCCGGGCCACCGCCTCGGCCGCCAGGAACTCGGTCCGCCGCCGGGGCACGAAGACCCCCGGCGCCACGGCCACCCGCAGCCCGCAGAAGCCCGCCCAGCCCAGCACCTGCTCCAGCGGCTCGCCGGCCACCCGGCGGGAGACGAGCTCCTCCAGGTGCCGGCTCCCGCGCGCCGCCTCGACCAGCAGCTCCGCCTCGTCCTCGGCGAACACGCAGCCGGCCGCGCGCAACCTCGCGACCAGCGTCGCGGGCGGGGCCGGATCGGGAGCGGACATCAGGGAGTCAGTGTGCCCTTCGCCCACGGAACCGGAACGCACCGATAGCGTGCCGCCAACGACGAGGAGGAACGGTGCGCAGAGGCCAGCGGGACGTGGACTTCACGGCCTTCGCCACCGACGCCGAGCCCCGGCTCCTCGGCACCGCCCTGCTGCTCACCGGTGACCGACGAGCGGCCGAGGACCTGCTCGTCCACGCGCTGGCCGCCACCCGGCGCCGGTGGCGGCACGTCGCCACCTCCGCCGAGGCGCTGACGGAGGCCCGGCGGGCGCTGGTCGCCCAGGCGCCGGCGCACACCGGTCCGGGCGACGCGGTGATCGTCCCGGTCGGCGCGGACGACGACCTCAGCGAGGCCGACCGGGTGTGGCTGCGGGCGCTCGCCGACCTGGCGCCGCGGCCCCGCGCGGTGGTGGCGCTCCGCCTGCTGGAGCGGCTGGACGACTCCGCCGTCGCCGAGGTCCTCGGCTGCTCCCCCGCCGACGTCGCCGACGCGCTCACCGAGGCGGTGGCTGCCCTCGGGCCGCTGCTCGCCGTCGAACCGGAGCCCGCGGCCCGGCACACATCCGCTGAGCACCCCGCGGAGCACCCCGGCGAGCACCCCCGGGAGGACGCGCAGCCCGTCGACCAGCACGCGCACCGGGACGGGGACCCGGACGCCGTCTACCGCCGGCCCACCGCGTCCGGTCCGCCGCAGCCCCGCCCGGTGCCCGTCCCGCCACCGTCCCCGGCCCCGGTGCTCCCGCCCAGCTCCGACGACGACCCGGACGCGATCTACCGGCGGCCGGCGTGACCGCCCCGGTCGAGCAGGCCGTGGCCGCCCGGCTGGCGGAGCTCGCCGCCCTGGCCGAGCCGCCGGACGGCGAGAGCACCGTGTCGCGGGCCCTCGCGCTGGCCCGGTCCCGGCGCCGCCGGTCCGCCGCCTGGGTCGCCGGCGGGCTGGCCGTCGTCCTGCTGCTGGCCGCCGGCGCCTCGACGGCCGGCACGACGACGACCGAGCCCGCGGCCGCCCGGCCCACCCGCAGCACCGCCCCTCCGCCGCCACCGCCGGAGCTGTACGAGGCACCGGCCCGCGGCTCGCTCGCCGACGACGAGGCCTTCCTCGCGGCTGTCGCCGAGCTCGACTGGTCCCTCACGGCCGACCCGGCGGGAGTGGTCATCGGCGGCGACCCACCGGCGGTCCCCGGCACCCAGCGGGTGGTCTACGCCGCCGACGTGCCCGGTGGACACCGATGGGCCGTCGTCCTGGGCCTGGTCGGCCGGCAGTGGGCGTGGACGTGGTTCACCGGCCCCCGGGGGGCCTCGCCGCAGGAGCTGACCGCAGCCGCCATCGCCATGCCGGTCGAGGGTTGGGAGCCGCTGGCGCTGATGGACGCCTCCACGGACACCGGTCCCCTGGTGGTGCTCACCGAGCCCGGCGTCGGGGCCGAGTACTCCCCCAGCCTGGACCGGGCGCCGGGCGGCGAGCTGGTCCGCGACTTCGATCCGCTGCCGATGGTCGACGGCGTGCCCCTCGGTGAGGTGCGCACGCCGATCACCTGGGGCGCCGGCGAGGTGCGGCTGTCCGGCCGCGTGCTGCCCGTCTTCCCGATGACCACGGGCGAGGAGCCGGCGTTCGTCGACTTCCCGACCGGCCCGATCGACGGCACCGATCTGCCACCGTGCCTGGAGCAGCTGGGTGTCGACGTCCAGCTGTCCCCCGACGGCCACCTGGAGGGCTGGGGCGACTCGCCCCCCGACCAGCTGAGCAGCGCGGAGCAGGCAGCCCGGGAGGACCAGATCGCTGCTTGCTTCCGCGCCGCCGCCGGGGAACGCTGAGCCGGCCGGTTCGCCCCCGCCCGGCGGGGTGACGCTGGCCCGCCCACCACCGGGAGGAGAGCGGTGAACGCAGAGCAGCCCACCGGACGGCTGGCGGCCAGCACCCGCTCGACCCTGCTGGGCGCGATGTTCCTGATGGCCACCTCGGCGATCGGGCCCGGCTTCATCACCCAGACGACCACCTTCACCGTGCAGCTGGGCGCCGCGTTCGCCTTCGCGATCGTCGTCTCGATCCTGGTCGACATCGCCCTGCAGCTGAACGTCTGGCGGGTCATCGGCGTCTCCGGCCGGCGCGCCCAGGAGCTGGGCAACCTGGTCGCCCCGGGCCTGGGCTGGGTGATGGCCGCCTTCCTGCTGATCGGCGGGCTGGTGTTCAACATCGGCAACGTCAGCGGCGCGGGTCTGGGCACCGACGCCATGCTGGGGCTCGACCCGAAGATCGGCGGCGCGCTGTCGGCGCTGATCGCCATCGGCGTCTTCCTCAGCAGGCGGGCCGGGGTGGCGGTCGACCGGATCGTCGTCGTCCTCGGGCTGGTGATGATCGCGCTCACCACCTATGTTGCGGTCACCTCCGGCCCCCCGGTGGGCGCGGCGCTGCGCAACGTCGTCCTGCCCGAGGAGATCGACGTCCTGGCCATCACCACCCTGGTCGGCGGCACCATCGGCGGCTACATCGTCTACGCCGGCGCGCACCGGCTGCTCGACTCGGGGATCAGCGGCCCCGGCCACGTCCGGCAGATCACCCGCGGCTCGATCACCGGGATCCTGATCACCGCGGTCATGCGGGTGGTGCTCTTCCTCGCCATCCTCGGCGTGGTCACCGGTGGCGCGGCGCTGGACCCGGCGAACCAGGCGGCGTCGGCGTTCGGGCAGGCGGCCGGCGAGGTCGGCATGCGGGTCTTCGGCGTCGTCCTCTGGGCCGCGGCGATCACCAGCGTCATCGGCGCCTCGTACACCTCGGTCTCCTTCGTCACCTCCCGGACCCGCACCAGCGACCGCACCCGGACGCTGCTGGTCGTCGGCTTCATCGTCGTCACATCGCTGGCCTACCTGCTGATCGGCGCCGCCCCGACCACGCTGCTGGTCTTCGCCGGGGCCTTCAACGGCCTCCTGCTGCCGGTCGGCATCGCGGTCCTGCTGTGGGTGGCCACCCGGCGCACCGACCTGCTGCACGGCTACCGCTACCCGCGCTGGCTGCTGGCCATCGGCTGGCTCGCCTGGCTGCTGACCCTGTACCTCGCCGTCCGGTCGGTGCAGCCGGTCATCGACCTGTTCTCCTGAGGAGGATGACCGGCATGGACCTGAACTCCGATCTCGGTGAGGGCTTCGGCCAGTGGACCCTCGGTGACGACGATGCCCTGCTGGGGATCGTCACCAGCGCCAACGTGGCCTGCGGGTTCCACGCGAGCGACCCGCTGATCATGCAGCGGGTGTGCGCGTCGGCCGTCGACCGCGGGGTGGCCATCGGCGCCCAGGTCGGCTACCGGGACCTGGCCGGCTTCGGCCGGCGGTTCATCGACGTCGAGCCCCCGGCGCTGACCGCCGACGTCGTCTACCAGATCGGCGCGCTGGAGGCCTTCGCGCGGATCGCCGGCGACCGAGTGCGCTACGTCAAGCCGCACGGGGCGCTGTACAACGCGATCGTGCACCACGAGGAGCAGGCGGCCGCGGTGGTCGCCGCCGTCGTCGCGCACGACCGGACGTTGCCGGTGCTCGGGCTGCCCGGCTCGGCCTGGCTGCGGCTGGCGGCCGACGCCGGGCTGACCGTCGTGCACGAGGCGTTCGCCGACCGGGCGTACACCCCCGAGGGCACGCTGGTCCCCCGCCGGCTGCCCGGCGCCGTGCTGCACGACCCCGCCGAGATCGCCGACCGGTGCGTGGCGATGGCCGCCGGCGAGCCGATCCGGGACGTCGAGGGCGGCGAGCTCGTCCTGCGGCCCGGGTCGATCTGCGTGCACGGCGACACCCCGGGCGCGGTGGAGATCGCCGGCCGGGTCCGGGCCGCGCTCACCGGCGCCGGCGTCCAGCTGGCGCCGTTCGCGGTCTGATGCGCCTGCTCCCCAGCGGCAGCACCGGGCTGCTCGCCGAGGTCGACACCCTGGACGACGTCCTGGCCCTCTACGCGGCGCTCCGCGCCGATCCCCCGCCCGGCGTGGTCGACGTCGTGCCCGCGGCGCGCACGGTGCTGCTGGTCACCGACCCGGCCGTCACCAGCCTGGCCGCGGTCGCCGAGGCGGTCCGGACGACGACGCCGCGGCCCGACGCGCAGACCGCCGGGGAGGTGGTGGAGCTGCCGGTGCGCTACGACGGCGCCGACCTCGCCGAGGCCGCCGAGCTGCTCGGCGTCACGCCGGACGGGCTGGTCGAGCGGCACACCGGCGCCGAGTGGACCGTCGCGTTCTGCGGCTTCGCCCCCGGCTTCGGCTACCTCGTCCAGCCGGGCGTGAGCTGGGACGTGCCCCGCCGGGCCACCCCGCGCACCCGGGTGCCGCCCGGCTCGGTCGCGCTGGCCGGGGAGTTCAGCGGCGTCTACCCGCGCGAGTCACCCGGGGGCTGGCAGCTGATCGGCCGGACCGACGTCGCGGTCTTCGACCCGGACCGCGACCCGCCCGCCCTGCTGCGGCCGGGCACCCGGGTGCGCTTCGTCGAGGTGGGCCGGTGAGCCTCACCGTGCTGTCGCCCGGTCCGCTGACCACCGTGCAGGACGAGGGGCGGACCGGGCAGGGCGCGCTCGGCGTCGGCCGGTCCGGCGCCTGCGACCGGGGCGCCTACCGGCTGGCCACCCGGCTGGTGGGCAACCCGGCCGGCGCGGCCGCCCTCGAGGTGACCGCCGGCGGGCTGGCCGTGCGCGCCGACGCCGATCTGCTGGTGGTGACCACCGGTGCCCGCTGTCCCGGGGCGCCGCACGACGCGCCCACCCTGCTGCGCGCCGGCAGCGAGCTGCGGCTGGGCCCGCCCGTCAGCGGCCTGCGCACGTACCTCGCCGTCCGGGGCGGGATCGACGTCGCCCCGGTGCTCGGCTCGCGGTCGACCGACCTGCTGTCCGGCCTCGGCCCCGCTCCGGTGGCCGCCGGCGACGTGCTCCGCATCGGCCGCACCCCCGTGCCACCCCCCGGTGTCGACCTCGCCCCGGTGCCCGACCCGCCGGACGGCGAGGTGACGGTGGCCGTGCTGCCCGGACCGCGGCAGGACTGGTTCGGCGACGCCGGCTGGGCCTCGCTCACCGGGCAGTCCTGGGTGGTGACCAGCGAGAGCAACCGCATCGGGCTCCGGCTGGACGGCGCGCCCCTGGACCGGCTGCGGGCCGGGGAGCTCCCCAGCGAGGGGATGCTCCGCGGGGCGCTCCAGGTGCCGCCGTCGGGCACCCCGGTGCTCTTCCTCGCCGATGCCCCCGTGACCGGCGGCTACCCGGTGATCGGCTACGTCCCCGACGACGACGTCGACCGGTGCGCTCAGCTCCGCCCCGGTCAGCAGCTGCGGTTGCGCCCTGCCGCACACTCCTCCCCGTGATCGACGAGAAACTGCAGCTGCTCGGCCGGGCCGGCGGCCCGCACGGCGAGGTGGCGCTGCGCCGGCGCACCACCCACGACGGCGGCGCGCACCTGGAGCTGATCGTGGACGGCGTCTTCGCCATGGACGACGTCGACACCTCCACCGAGCGCGCCCTGGCCACCGAGACGCTGGCCCGCTGCCCCGGCGAGGAGCTGCGGGTGCTGGTCGGCGGCCTCGGGCTGGGCTGGACCGCGGCCACCGCGCTGGCCGACCCCCGGGTGGCGCTGGTCGAGGTGGCCGAGCTGCAGCCCGCGCTGGTCGGCTGGGCCCGGGACGGGCTGCTCCCCGCGCTGCCCGCGGACCCCCGGCTGCGACTGCACACCGCCGACGTCGCCGCGCACCTGGCGGGCTCCCCGGCCACGTACGACGCGGTGGTGCTCGACGTCGACAACGGCCCGGACTTCCTCGTCCACCAGACCAACGCCGGTCTGTACGAGCGCCCGGGGCTGTCCCGTGCCCTCGCTGCGCTGCGTCCCGGTGGCGTGCTGGCCATCTGGGCCAGCGACCCGGTGCCGGAGCTGGCCGCGCAGCTGGCGGGGCTCCCCGGCGCCACCGACGTCGAGCACCTGGTGCTCCCGGTCGAGCGCGCGGGCCGGCGCTTCGACTACGCGATCGCGCTCGCCCGGCGCACCGGGGTCCGGTCGTGAGCGGCGGTCGCCGGCAGGGCAGCGCGGAGGACTCGCGGGCCCCGCTGTGGCTCTGGCCGCTGGTCGCGGGCGTCGTGGCCGCCGGGGCGTCGCTCGGGCTGACCACGATCCGCCCCACCAGCGGCTGGCTCACCCACCTGTGGCCCGGCGACCAGGCCGCGGCGTCCACCCTGTTCCAGGTGGTCACCACCGCGGTGGTCACCATCACCACCCTGACCTTCAGCCTCACCGTGGTGGCGCTGCAGCTCGCCTCCCAGCAGTTCTCCCCGCGGCTGCTTCGGCAGATCACCCGGGACCGGGTCTGGAAGGGCGTGCTGGCCGTGCTCACGGCGGCCTTCGTCTACAACATCGTCGCGATCCGCCAGCTGAACGGCGCGTCACCGGTGCCGGTGGTCAGCGCGGTGGTCTCCCTGCTGCTGGGCGTCGCCGCGTTCGCCGCCGGGCTGACCTTCATCTCCCACATGACCCGGGTCCTGCGGGTCGACACCCTCATGCTCATGGTCCACGCCGAGACCACGACCGCCATCGCGTCCTTCTACCCCGACTACGACGAGCCGATCGACGACCCCGACCAGCTGGACCTGGACCAGTCCGCCGGCCGGCTGCTGCCGTCCCCGGAGAGCGGGTACGTGCGCAGCGTCGACGTCGAGCGGCTGGTCCGGTGCGCCCGGGAGCACGACGCGGTGGTGCGGATCGAGACCCGCCCGGGGGACCACCTGGTGCGCGGTACGCCGCTGGCGACCGTCTGGGCCCGGCGCGGCGGCGAGCTGCCCGAGGAGTTCACCGAGGAGGTCACCGGCGCGGTGGACCTGGGCTACGAGCGCACCCTCGACCAGGACGCCGGCTTCGGTTTCCGCCAGCTGGAGGACATCGCGGTGAAGGCCGTCTCGCCCGGCATCAACGACCCGGTCACCGCCGCGATCGCCGTGGGGCACATGGGCGACCTGCTGTCCCGGATCGTCGGCTCCCACCTGGGGCCGACGTTGCACCGGGACGAGGACGGCACCGGCCGGGCGATCGTCCCCGACCGGGATCTGCGCTACTACCTGGAGCTGTGCTGCGGCCAGGTGAGCCGCTACGGCGGCGACGAGCCGACCGTGCTCACCTCGGTCCTGCGGATGCTCCGCGACGTCGGCGTCTCCTGCCGGGACGACCACCAGCGGGCCGAGATCGCCCGGGCCGCGGACAACACCGCGGCCCAGCTGCCGGAGCAGGCCGCCGGGGACGACGCCGAGGCGGTGCGGGACATGCGCCGGCGGGTGCAGGCAGCCCTCGACGGCGACCTCTACGGCGCGTTCGCCGACCGGGCCGGGGAGACCCGCTCGATCTGACCCAGGGTCGGCGTTCGGCCGGAGCGCTCAGTCCTCCGCGGGCGGCGGGTACGCCGACCGGCCCCGCAGCCGGGCGCCGACCGCGATGTGCAGCGGGGCGATCACCACACCGTCCCGGGCCAGCCGGGCGCGCAGCGCCTTCCGGTGGCGCAGCACGCCGACCAGGCCGACCGCCCAGAACACGTACTGCACGCTGAACGCCGCCCGGAAGGCGTCCCGGCTGTAGTCGGTGGTACCAGCGGGGGTGAGCAGATCCAGCACCGCCCCGATGGCCAGGATCGTCAGCAGCGAGGCGACGAAGCCGCCGACGTTGACCACGCCGCTGGCGCTGCCGGCCCGCTCGACCGGGTTCTCCGTCCGGGCGTAGTCGAAGCCGATCATCGAGCCGGGGCCGTTGGTGCCCAGCACGAGCACCAGCACGACGAGGAGCCACAACGGCGCCTGCCCCGGCCAGAGCAGGACGACGGTCCAGGTGGTCACCGTGGCGCCGAGGATGCCGAACACCAGCACCGAGCGGCGCATCGGCCAGCGGCCCACCAGCCGGCCCAGGAACGGGCCGAAGCCCATGCCGATCAGCACCAGCAGGGTGAGCAGGGTGGCCGCCGTCCCCGGGCTCAGCCCCTCCCCGACGGTGAGGAACGGGAAGCCCCACAGCAGGGCGAACACCGTGCCGGAGAACTGGGTGACCAGGTGGGTGTACAACCCGATCCGGGTGCCCGGCTCCCGCCAGGTGGCCACCAGGTTGGCCCGCACCTGACCGAGCCCGGCCGGGCTGGCCACCGGCGTGCCGGGCGGGGCGTCGGAGAGCGCGACCAGCACCAGCACCGCGGCGAGCACACCGACCGCCGAGGCGCCGAGGAACGTGGCCGGCCAGGAGGTGTCGCGCAGCAGCGCGACCAGCGGGTAGGCGGCGACGATCTGGCCGATCTGCCCGAGGATGCCGGTGAGCTGGGTGACCACGGGCACGGTGCGGCCGGTGAACCACAGCTGCACGACCCGCAGCACGCTGATGAAGGTCATCGCGTCCCCGGCGCCGACCAGCACCCGGGCGGCGACGGCGGTCGGCACGTCGGTGGCCAGCGCCAGCACCGCCTGCCCGGCGGACATGGTCAGCGCGCCGGCGACGATCATGACCCGGGAACCGAACCGGTCCAGCGCCACGCCCACCGGCACCTGGAGGCCGGCGTAGACGGCCAGCTGCAGCACCAGGAACAGCGAGATCGCCGAGGCGCCGGCGTCGAACCGCTCCTGCGCCTGCACGCCGGCCACGCCGAGCGACCCGCGGTGGAAGATCGCCACGGCGTAGGCCAGCAGCCCCACGCCCCACACCAGGTAGGCCCGCCTCGGGGTGCGGGCGGCCGGGGCGGGAGCAGTGGTCACGTCCGAGAACGACACCACACCGGCCCCCGGGCGTTCCCACCGGGCACGGTGAGATGCCCCACGGGGACGTCGCATCCCGGGCGGGCTGCAACGGCCCCGCTGCAGCGGCCCGCCGCCAGCGTGCGAGTGGCGGGGGGGCAGCGGGGCCCTTCAGCAGCCGGCGACCACCGCCCAGCCGTGCGGCTCGAGCCGGACGCCGTCCCGCTGGACCTGCCCGGCGCCGGCCAGCAGCGCGCCGGCGCCCGGTGCGGGCACCAGGGCGGGGGTGTCGGCCAGGTTGAGGACCACCACCAGCCGTTCGCCGTCGCCGCTGCTGACGTAGCTCAGCTGGGTGTTGTCCCGGTGCAGCACCTCGGTCCGCGCGGCGTGCAGCCAGCGGTGCCGGCGGCGCAGCCCGATCAGCTCCTGGTGCAGGTGGAACGTCGGCTCCCCGAAGGGGGCCAGCTCGTCGGGGCCGGCCGGGAAGGCCGGGCGGACCGCGTCGTCCCCGCCGGCGCGGTCCTCCTTGACCCCGGTGAACGCCTGCTCGTCGCCGGCGTAGACCGACGGGGTCCCGCCGACCGTGAACAGCACCACCAGCGCGTGGGCCAGGTGCCGGGGGTCGGTGAGCCGGCTGGCGATCCGGGTGACGTCGTGGTTGCCGACGAAGGTCAGCGGCACGAACGACCGCAGGAACTCGTCGTGCCGGCCCAGCGCGTGCGCCAGCTCGTGCAGGTTGCCGTCGTTGAGCGAGCTCCAGATCGCCTTCCACAGCTCGTACTGGGTCACCGAGTCCAGGCCGGACTCCCGCACGATCCCGGCGTAGTCGCCGTGGATGACCTCGCCGACGAACCAGGCTCCCGGGTGGCGCTCCCGGACGCGGGGCAGCACCCCGGCCCAGAACGACGGTGGCACGGCGTAGGCGGCGTCCAGCCGCCAGCCGTCGGCGCCGCGGTCCAGCCAGTGCGTCATCGCGTCGGTGACCAGGTCGGCCACGGCCGGGGCAGCGTGGTCCAGGGCGACCAGCTGGCCGTGGCCCTCGAAGGTGTCGTACTCCGGCTCGGCGCCCGGGCCGTCCGGCCAGCGCAGCCGGAACATCCCGGCGGTCGGCGCGTCCGGCCCCTGCTCCAGCACCGCGCGGAACGCCGGGTGCCCGCGGCCGACGTGGTTGAACACCCCGTCCAACAGCACCCGGATCCCGCGGTCGGAGCAGGCGGCGACCAGCGCGTCGAAGTCGGCGTCGTCACCCAGCCGCGGGTCGATCCGCCGGTGGTCCTCGGTGTCGTAGCCGTGCGTGCCGCTGGCGAACACCGGCCCGAGCGCCAGGCCGTTGACGCCCAGCTCGACGGCGTAGTCCAGCCAGTCGACCAGCTGCGGCAGCCGGTGCCGGACGACGTCGTCGCGCCGTTCCCGCTCCGCCCCCACGAAGCCCAGCGGGTAGACGTGCCACCACACCGCGTCCTGCACCCAGCCGGCCATGCGCCCACCTCCTCGTCGCCGCCCACGCTACTGACCGGTACGTCCGCTGGCCGGAAGCCCCCCGGCCCACCCCGGCCTCCCGCGGTTAACGTGCGGTTCCGTGACGCAACCAGGTGCCCCGGCCAGCACTGCCGCATCGGCGAGCACCCCGCCACCGCCGCCCGCCCTGGTCCCGGTGCTGATCTACCTGGCGATGCTGGTCGCGGTGATCAGCAGCCTCGGTGCGCCGCTGATCCCCGCGATCGCCGAGGCCAACGACGTCTCGGTGACCACCGCGCAGTGGGCGCTGACGGTGACCCTGGTGGTCGGCGCGGTCGCCACCCCGGTGATCGGCCGGCTGGGCGACGGACGGCACCGCCGCACCGTGGTGCTGGTCGTGCTGACCGTGGTGCTGCTGGGCAGCGTGCTCGCCGCGCTGCCGCTGGGGCTGGGCTGGCTGATCGCCGGACGGGGACTACAGGGGCTCGGGCTGGGCATCACCCCGCTGGCGATCGCCACCGCGCGCACGGCGCTGCAGGGGGAACGGGCCCGCTCGACGGCGGCCGCGCTGTCGGTGACGGTGGCCGCCGGCGTCGGCCTCGGGTACCCGCTCACCGGGCTGATCGCCGAGCTGGGCGGGGTGCACGCCGCGTTCTGGTTCGGCGCCGCGGCCAGCGCGCTCGCCCTCGCCGCGGCCGCCGCCGTCTACCCGCACCCGCCCGCGACCGCCGCCCGCCGGCTCGACGTCCTGGGGGCCGTGCTCCTGGGCACCGGGCTGGCCAGTGGGCTGCTGGCGCTCGGTGAGGGCGAGGACTGGGGCTGGGCCTCCCCCGCCGTCCTCGGGCTCACCGGGCTGTGCCTGGCCACCCTCGCCGGCTGGGTGGTGTGGCAGCTGCGGACCGACGCCCCGCTGGTGGACCTGCGGCTGGCCCGCGGGGCCACCGCGGCGACGGCCCACGTCGGCGCGCTGCTGATCGGGCTGGCCAACTACCTGCTGCTGTCCTCGGTGCCGCGACTGGCGCAGACCCCGGAGTCCACCGGCTACGGCTTCGGTTCCTCGATCGTCGTCGCCGGGCTGGTGCTGCTCCCCTTCTCCCTCGCCAGCTTCGCCGCCGGCCGGGTGGCCAAGCCCCTGGAGCGGCTGGTCGGTGCCCGCTGGATGCTGCCGATCGGCGCGCTGGTGCTCGCCGTCGGGGAGCTGCTCGTCGGCTTCGCCCGCACCGACCTGTGGCAGCTCTTCGCGGCCATGGCCGTGGCCGGCCTGGGCGTCGGGACCACGTTCGCGGCGCTGCCCGGGCTGATCGTCACCGCCGTCCCCGCCGGGGAGACCGGCAGCGCGATGGGCCTGAACCAGGTGTTCCGGTACATCGGCTTCGCGGTCGGCAGTGCGCTGAGCGCGACCGTGCTGGAGGTGGCCACCCCGGCGGGCAGCGCCTTCCCCACCACTGGTGGCTACGCCGGGATCGCCGTGATCGGCTGCGGCGCCTGCCTGCTGCTGGCCGTCCTCGCCCCGGCGCTCACCCGGCGGCGCACCGTGCCGGCCGGCTGAGCGTCCGCCGACACGTCGTTGCAGCCACTGCACTCTGAGCTCGGGCACTCCTCGATGCCGTGACTGCACCGCGCGCCCGACACCGGCTCCGACGCGCTTGCCCCGCGCCGGCCGGGATGGTCGAGTGCAGCGTGGTCTCTCCCCCGCCCGCCGGTCCGGGGCGCCCCGTCCTGCGCACCGCGATCGCGGTCGGCGCCCTGCTGGCGGTGCTGGCCCTGGCTACCCTCGCCGCACGGGCCGGCTCCTACGCGACCCCGCTGCCGCCGTCCGCCACCGCCGCGTCCATCGGCCCGGCAGCGCCGTCGCGCGCGCTGCCCACCCCGAGCGAGGACGCGGCCGGACCCACCACCCTGCCGCTCGAGCCGGGCCGCAACGTCATCGGCGAGGTGACCGTCTGGCTGGTGCTGCTCCTGGCGCTCGCCGGCCTGGGCCTGCTGATCGCGATGGGCACCCGCTGGCGGCCCCGGCTGCCCGGTCGCCGGCCCCCCGCCGCGGCGGCCACCACCGGCGGCGGGGAGCCCGGCGCGCTGCCTGCCGCGGTCGACCGCGCCCTCGCGGCGGTCGAGCAGCCCGACGCCCGCGACGCCGTGGTGGCGGCGTGGCTGCTGCTCGGCCGGGCAGCTGCCGACGCCCGTACCCCGGCGCACCCGGCGGAGACCTCCGCCGAGTACGGCGCCCGGCTGGCCGCGGTGCACGGCCTGCCCGCGCCCTCGGTCGACCGGCTGGCCGAGCTGTACCGCACCGCCCGGTTCAGCTCGCACCCGATCGGGCCGGCCGAGCGCGCCGCCGCCCGCGCCGGCCTGGAGGAGCTGCGCGCCGCGCTGGCCACCGGAGCGGGCACCGCCGGGGACCGGCGGTGAGCCCGCGGGGAGCCGCGGCGCTCGCCGGGTCCGGCGGCGCGGCGATCGGGCTGCTCGCCGTCCTGGTCGGGCGGCTGTCGGGCTGGGCCCTGTCGCTCCCGGTGGCGCTGGCCGCCGGGGTCGCCGGTGGGCTCCTGCTGCTGGCCGGCTCCCGGCTGAGCACCGCCGACCCGGCGCCCGAGCTCGCCGTCGACCCGCCGGAGGCGGCCACCGCGGCCTCGTTCGGCGACCTCGCCTCGCTGCGCTTCGCCGTGGAGCAGGACAGCCGTGACCCGCGCCGGTTCGAGACCCGGCTCCGGCCGCGGCTCGTCGCGCTGGCCACCGACCGGCTCTGGCTGCGGCACGGCCTGGACTGGCGCACCCCGGAGGGCCGGGCCGCCGCCACCCCGCTGCTCGGGCCGGCGCTGCTCGCCCTGCTCGTGGCGCCCCCGCACTCCCTGCGGTCGACCCCGCAGGCCATCTCCGACTGGACCCGCGACCTGGAGGCCCTGTGAGCGCACCGACCCCCGACCGGCCCGTCCCCGAGCTCGACGCCGCCCGCACCGCCGAGCTCGCGGCCGCCGTGCTGGACCGGGTCGGCGAGGCGGTGGTGGGCAAGCGCGACCGCTTGGAGCTGGTGCTCGCCGCGGTGCTGGCCGGCGGGCACGTGCTGCTGGAGGACCTGCCGGGGCTGGGCAAGACGCTGGCCGCCCGCTCCTTCGCCCAGGCACTGGGGCTGGAGTTCCAGCGGGTGCAGTTCACCCCCGATCTGGTCCCGGCCGACGTCACCGGGTCCTTCGTCTACGCCCAGCAGCGCGGCGACTTCGAGTTCCGCCCGGGCCCGCTGTTCGCCGGGCTGGTGCTCGCCGACGAGGTGAACCGCACGCCACCGAAGACGCAGAGCGCCTTGCTGGAGGCGATGCAGGAACGGCAGGTGACCGTCGAGGGGCGGACCTTCGAGCTGCCCGACCCGTTCTGCGTGCTCGCGACGGCGAACCCGGTCGAGTACGAGGGCACCTACCCGCTCCCGGAGGCCCAGCTGGACCGGTTCCTGCTCCGGGTCTCCTTCGGCTACCCGACCCCCGAGGAGGAGTGGCAGGTGCTGTCCCGGCGGCTGGCCCGCCGGCGCGAGGAGCTCGAGCTGGCGCCGGTGACCGACGCCGGCACGCTGCTGGCGATGCGCCGGGCCGTCGAACGGGTCGAGGTCGAGGAGTCGGTGAGCCGGTACTGCGTCACGCTGGCCGCCGCCACCCGCGCGCGCCCCGAGGTGCAGGTCGGCGCCTCGCCCCGCGGCGCGCTGGCGCTGGTGCTCACCGCCCGCGCGCTGGCCGTGCTGCGCGGCCGTGACCACGTCGTCCCCGAGGACGTGAAGGCCGTCGGCGTCGCCGCACTGGGCCACCGGCTCACCCTGCGGCCGGAGACCTGGATGAACCGGATCGGCGCCGACGACGTCGCCCGGGCCGTGCTCGGCGAGGTGCCCGTGCCGGCCAGCCGGCTCGCCGGCAGCGTCGGCTGAGCGGTGCACTGGCAGCCCACCGCGGCGCTGGCCCGGGTCACCGTGCTCCCGGCGGCGCTGGCCCTGCTCGCCGTCCTGGTCCGCCGGGTCGACCTGCTGGTGCTCGCCGCCCCCCTCGCGCTGGCCGCGCTGGCGCTGACCCGCCGTCCCTCCGGTGAGGCCCGGGCGCAGGTCGACCTCACCGACGCAGCGGTGCCCGAGGGCGCGCCGCTGGCGCTGACCGTCCGGGTGGCGGGCGGGCCGGGCGCGCAGACCGGCGCCGTCGCCGTCGCCACCCCGGGCTGGGTGCAGCCGGCCGGCGGCGGCACGGTCGACCGGGTCGAGCGCCCGGACGCCGCCGGGGGCCTGTCGGTCACCGTCGACCTGCTGGCCCAGCGCTGGGGCCACGCCGCCGTGGGTCCGGTGCTGGTCACCCTCTCGGCGTGCGGCGGGTTGCTGCGGGCCGGCCCGGCCGAGCTGCCCGCCCGGCGGGTGCGGGTGCTGCCACTGTCCGCGCCCTACACCGGCGCCGCGCTGGTTCCCCGGGCACGGGGCGGGATCGGCCTGCACCGTTCTCCACACCGCGGCGAGGGCACCGAGCTGGCCGGGGTGCGCCCGTTCGTGCCGGGTGACCGGATCCGCCGGATCAACTGGCGCACCTCGCTGCGCGCCGGCGAGCTGCAGGTCACCGCCACCACCACCGAACGGGACGCCGACGTCGTGCTGCTGGCCGATGCCCGCTTCGACGCCGGCACCAGCGAGGGCATCGGCGGCCGGGCCAGCGGCGTCGACGTCACCGTCCGGGCCACCGCCGCCCTGGCCGCCTTCTACCTGCAGCTGGGTGACCGGGTCGGGCTGGTGACCTACGCCGCCAGCGGCCGGGTGCTGCCCGCCCGCGCCGGCCGCGGCCAGCTCGACCGGCTGCAGTCGGCGCTGCTGGACACCTCGGCGCCGCGGACCGGTGGCGTCGAGCCGCGGATGCCGGTGCCGGCCGGCCTCGACCCCCGGGCCCTGGTGCTGGTGGTCAGCCCGCTGGTCGGCCGCCACGTCGGGGAGACCGCGGCGGCGCTGAGCCGGGCCGGGCACCCGGTCGTGGTGGTCGACACCCTGCCGGCCGACGCCCTGCCGGGGCCGGCCGACGACGGCCCCTGGACCGGGCCGGTCACCCGCTTGTGGCTGCTCGAGCGGGACACCCGGGTCCGGCAGCTGCAGTCACTGGGCGTCCCGGTGGTGTCGTGGACCGGCCGCGGCACGCTGGACGCCGTGCTGGTCGAGCTCACCCGCGCCGCCGCGCGGTCCGGTGGCCGCGGGGTGCGACGGTGAGCCCCCGGGTCGCCCTGGCGCTGGCCGGGATCGCCGCGTTGCTGCTCCCGGCCCCGGAGCTGACCGTTCTCGGCGTCGGCCTGACCCTCGCGGGCCTGGTTGCGCTGGGCGCGGCCCTGGTGGCGCCCGGATCGGCGGCCTCCGGCGTGCTCATCGCCGTCGCCGCCCTGTCCTGGCTGGCCACCGGGGACCCGGGGGCCTGGAGCCGGCTGACCGCGCTGGCCTTCGCGCTGTCCCTCGTGCACGCCGCGTCCGCGCTGGCCGCGGTCACCCCGCGGACGGCGCGGGTGCCCGCCCGGCTGCTGCTGCGCTGGGCAGGCTGGGCGGCGGGAGCCACCGCCGGCGGGGCGCTCGTGGTCGCCGCGGCCGGCCTGCTGCCGGTGCCCGCGCCGGTGCCCACCACCGTCGCGGCACTGGTCGCGCTGCTGGCAGCGGGGGCTGCCCTGCTGCTGACGCGCGCCGAGCGGCCGGGCGGCTGACCGGCGGTCAGCCGGCGGGACGCTCCAGCAGGGCGGTCATCTCCGGCAGCTCGAAGAACTGGGCCGTGGCGCGGGCACTCGGGCCACCGGCGTCCGGGTCGGCGCCAGCGGCGAGCAGCGCGCGCACGGTGTCGGCGGACTGCTTGAACACCGCGGCCGCCAGCGCCGTCTGACCGCGGTCGTTGGCCCGGTCGGGCTCGGCGCCGCGCTCCAGCAGCGCGGCGACCGTCTCCGGGTGACCGTGGTAGGCGGCCAGGACGAGCAGGGTGTCGCCCTTCTCGTTGGTCAGGTTCACCGGGACCCCGGCGTCCACGTAGGCGGCCAGCTCCTCGGTGTGCCCGGCCCGGGCCAGGCCGAAGACCCGCTGGGCCAGGTCCAGGACGCCCTGCTCGATCGGCTGCTGCTCGCTCATCCCGCCCAGGGTATGCGCCCGCGGCGGGACGAGCGGGCAGGTGGTCAGCGCCCGGCGACCCGGTCGGTGAGCGCGAGCACGTGCCGCCAGGCGTCGTCGCAGGCACCGGCCCACTCCCCGAAGGCCCGGTCGAAGAAGGAGTGCGGAGCGCCCTCGTAGACGACGTCGTCGACCTCGGCCCCAGCGGCGCGCATCGTGGCGGCCAGCTCCAGCTGGTCCTCCACCGGCGTTGCCGAGTCGGCCCCGGCGATGATCATCACGACCGGCTTCGCAGCGCGCTGCGCGGCGTCCCCGACCATGGACGGCCGGCCGTAGAACCCGGCCGAGCCGGCGATGTCCAGGTCGCCGGCGGACTGCCGCCAGGCGTGGCTGCCGCCGAAGCAGAAGCCCACCGTGACCACCGGCAGCGTCGGGTCGGTGCGGCTGCGCAGGTACTCGACCGCAGCCGCGGTGTCGGCGTCGACGCCCTCGGCGGTGGTCTGCGGGATGTGGCTCTGCCAGTCGAAGTCCTCCTCGCGGCTGCCGGTGCCGGCCACCCCGGCCGTGCGGCCGAAGTAGTCGATCGCGACGGCGGGGAGACCCGCCTCGGCGAAGCGCTCGGCCAGGGCCACGTAGTAGGGGTGCAGGCCACGGATGTCGGGGAGGATCACGACGCCCGCCGTCGCCGGCCCCGCGGGGGCGGCGAAGGCGGCGGTGAAGTCGGTGCCGTCGGCGGCGGTGAGGGTCAGCGAGCCGCGTTCGGCGACGTCCCCGCTGCGCGGCGGGGCGGGTGGACGGCTGTCGTGGTCGTGGCACATGACTGCGGTTCTACCGTCGCCCCCCGCCGGGCGCAGCGGGAGCTCAGCTCTGGTCGCCCCCGCCGCCGTTGTCGCCGCCCCCGCCGTCGCCGTTGCCGTTGTCGGCCGCGGAGTCCGGCGCGCTCGGGTCACCGCCGAACACCTTGGCCGCCACGTCCCGGCGCACCTCGGTGACCCAGTCGTGCTGGCGGTTGGCCTGCCGGATCAGCCCGTCGAGCAGGTCGGCGTCGATCCGACTGTCGACGGTGGCGGCGATCCGCAGCGTCTCGAAGCCGCTGCGCTTGCCCCGCACGGCGGAGGCGAGGAACTCGAACTCGACCAGCTCGCTGGACGGGGACCGGCTGAGCAGGTGACCGTTCAGCTTCGCCCGGCTGGCCTTCTCGGCGACCCAGGTGGCCCACTGCTTGTACTGCCGCACCGGGAAGCCCAGCGCCCGGGCGACCCCGGTGATCGCGGTCTTCTCCTCGCGGAGCTCGTCGAGCAGCTGCCGGAGGGGCTGCTCGAGTTCCGTCCCCCGGTGCACGCCGATCATCCGCGAGACCAGCTCGATGCCGCCGGCGGCCGCGGCGATGTGGTCGTTGACGTAGACGGCCAGCAGCTCGGGGTGGGCGACGCCGCCGGTCGACGCCGGGTTCTCGGACACGTTGATCTCCTCGCAGACGGTGCCGGGTTCGGCGGGTCCATCATGTCCGTTGCCCCCGGCACCGGCACCCGGGCGAGGCGCGGGCCCCTCGCCGGCGGCGCCGCCACGCCCGCCATGCCGATCTCATGTGTGAGATAACCTGCTCGGCGATGACGCTCACCGAGGAAGCCACCGGTCAGTCGCTCCGCCAGATCGGCGCCCTGGTCCGCGACGCGCGCCGGCACCACGGGCTCACCCAGGCGCAGCTCGCCGAACGGCTGAACACCAGCCAGAGCGCGATCGCGCGGATCGAGCAGGGCAACCAGAACCTCACGCTGGAGCTGCTCGGCCGGCTGTCGGCGGCGTTGGAGAGCGAGCTGATCACCGTCGGCCGCCCCGGCCCCACCCACCTGCGGGTGCACGGCGGCACGCCGCTGTCGGGCAGCGTCACGGTGAAGTCGTCGAAGAACGCCGCCGTCGCCCTGCTGTGCGCCTCCCTGCTCAACCGCGGCCGGACGACGTTGCGCAACGTCTCCCGGATCGTCGAGGTCGACCGCATCCTGGACGTGCTGACCTCGATCGGCGTCTCGGCCACCTGGGACGAGGCCGGCCGGGACCTCACCCTCGTCGTCCCCGAGCAGCTGGACCTGGCCGCGATCGACGCCGACGCCGCCCGGCGGACCCGCAGCATCATCATGTTCCTGGGTCCCCTGCTGCACCGGGCCGACGTCTTCGAGCTGCCCTACGCCGGCGGCTGCAACCTGGGCACCCGGACCGTCCAGCCGCACATGATCGCGCTGCGGCCCTTCGGCCTGGAGGTGGAGGCGCGGGCCGGCGAGTACCACGCGACGGTCCGCCCGACGCAGGGCCGGGACCGCACGATCGTGCTGACCGAGCGCGGCGACACGGTGACCGAGAACGCGTTGCTGGCCGCCGCCCGGCACGACGGGACGACGACGATCCGCAACGCCAGCCCGAACTACATGGTCCAGGACCTGTGCCTGTACCTGGAGAAGCTCGGCGTGCGGATCGCCGGCTTCGGGACGACGACGCTGGTGGTCACCGGTCGGCCGGTGCTCGACGCCGACGTCGACTACACCATCTCCGAGGACCCGGTCGAGGCGATGAGCCTGCTCACCGCCGGCATCGTCACCAGCTCGGAGCTCACCGTGCGGCGGGCGCCGATCGAGTTCCTGGAGATCGAGCTGGCCACCCTCACCGAGATGGGGCTGCGCTACGAGCTCTCCCCGGAGTACCCGGCCGACAACGGGCGCACCCGGCTGGTCGACATCACCATCCACCCCTCGCAGCTGCGCGCACCGATCGACAAGGTGCACCCGATGCCGTTCCCCGGGCTGAACATCGACAACCTGCCGTTCTTCGCGGTCATCGCGGCGACCGCGACCGGCGAGACGGTGATCCACGACTGGGTCTACGACAACCGGGCCATCCACCTGTCGGACCTGACCCGGCTCGGCGCCGACGTCCGGCTGCTCGACCCGCACCGCGTGCTGGTCTCCGGGCCGACCCGGTGGTCGGGAGCGGAGATCGTCTGCCCGCCGGCGCTCCGCCCGGCGGTCTGCATCCTGCTGGCGATGCTCGCGGCGAAGGGGCAGTCGGTGCTGCGCAACGTCGATATCATCGCCCGCGGCTACGAGCAGCTCTACGAGCGGCTGGTGGAGATGGGCGCCCAGATCGAGGTCTTCAGCGACTAGAAGGACCCCGTCCTCCTCGCCCCTCGCACGCTCGGGGCGAGCCTCTGGACGGGGCCGAGGGGTCGGGGGCCGTTCCGTCAGCCGCGGAGCAGGACGGCGACGCCGACGCAGGCAAGGGCCCACAGGCCGCTGGCCAGGGTGCCGATGATGAACCGCTCCGCGGCCACCGGGGCCTTCACCTCGTGGAACCGACCCAGGCCCTTCACCGCGACCAGCACGGCCAGCCCCTCCTGCCAGCCGGCCAGCACCGTGCCGGCGATCACCGTGCGCTCCAGCACGCCGATCCAGGCGCCACCGCGCAGCACCTCCGGATCGGCGACGCTGCGGGGAGCGGGCTTGCCGGCGACGACCTCGGCGCCGGACACCGCCGACGGGGGGACCGCCGTGGGCTCGGCGCGCTGCGGGTCGGCGGCGCGCAGCACGGCCATCGCCACCGGGCCACCGCCCAGCGCGGCCGCCGCGACGGCGAGCACGACCGCGGCCGCCTCGACGACGGCGCCGGTCCGCCCGGCGAGCCAGGCGAGCACCGCCGCTCCGGCGAGCAGCACGACCAGGCCGAGCGCGCCGACGGGGGTGCGCACCCGCTCCCCGCGGAGCGTGAGGCCCGCGCCGACGGCCGCGACGGCAGCCAGGACCAGCAGGCCGGCGACGCTCACGCCGCCGCCCGCGCCAGCAGCCGGGCCGCGGTGGGCCGCAGGTCCCGTTCGACCTCCCACAGCCCGGCGGCCAGGCGCTGCCCGACCGCCTGACGGCTGACCCCCAGGGCCGCGGCAGCCTCGGCCTGGGTGCGCCCGCCCTCGACCAGCCGGACCGCCTCCTCGGCCTGGTCGCTGCGCCGCTCCAGCAGCGCCGCGAGCGCGGCGAGCACCGCCTGCGCGTCGGCCGCCGTCTCCGGCACCGGCCCGCGCACCGCGATGCGGACCGGACGTCGCTTGGCCGCCTCGACCGCGGCCCGTGCGGCGACGAAGGCCGGCCCCGTCCCCGCGCGCGTGCTGGCCGGCAGCGGCCGCTGCACCGGCCCGGCGCCGATGCCGATGCTCCAGTCGCCCTCCCGCACCAGGCGCCGGACCACCTCGACCACCGCGGCCGGGTCGTCGAGCAGGCCCTGGAACTCATCGCCCGCAGTCCGCTCGAAGCGCAGCACCACGGGCACGCCGGCCAGCGCCCGCAGCGCAGCGGGCACCCGGTCAGGGGTGCGACGACTGGCCCGCTGGTCGACGGTCATCACGAACGGCACCAGGCAAGTTCAGCACCTTGCTTCACAAAGAGCAAGGCTCAGGGCTTGGCGGGCGTGTCCAGCTCCGGTGGGAAGCCGCCGGTGGCCACCGGCCCCCACCGCTCGACGGTGACCCGGAGCAGCACCTTGCCCTGCCGCTGCATGGCGGCCCGGTACTCGTCCCAGTCGGGGTGCTCGCCGCTGATCGAGCGGAAGTACTCGACCAGGGGCTCGAGCGCCTCGGGCAGGTCGAGCACCTCGGCCCGGCCGTCCACCTGGACCCACGGCCCGTCGAAGTCCTCGGAGAGGACGCAGAGCGACACCCGCGGGTCACGGCGGGCGTTGGCCACCTTGGCGCGCTGGGGGTACGTCGAGACGACCACCCGCCCCTCCGGGTCGACCCCGCACGTCACGGGTGAGAGCTGCGGGTTCCCGTCGGCCCGGCGGGTCATCAGCAGGGCGTGGTGCCGGGGACGGAGGAAGGCGAGGAGCCCGTCGCGGTCGACCCGGTCGGCGGTGGCGGTCTTCGGCATGCCCGGAACCTACGACGCGCCACCGACGGTCCGCCCGGCGGGCGACGGAGATCGCACCGCGCCGACGAGTGCCGGTCACCCGGGTGTGCTGGGATCAGCGCATGCCCGACCAGAGCCCCGAGTCCCGCCCCGAGGCGCCGTCCGACCAGGGGATCTCCCCGCACGAGTCCGGGGCCACGACTCCCGACGCCGGTTCCAGCCCGGGCGTGCCCACCCACGACGACACCATGGTGCCCACGCGGTCACCGGTCCCCGGCCCGGAACGCGCCCGCCGCTTCCAGGCCGCCGCCCGGGTGCTCGCGATCGGCTCCGGCGAGCTGGTGCTCGTGGTGCTGGCCCTGATCATCATCGGCTACGTCCTCGGCAAGCTCTGGGTGGTGCTGCTGCCGGTCGTCCTGGGGCTGCTGTTCACCACCGTGCTCTGGCCCTTCGCCCGCTTCCTGCGCAAGCACTCCTGGCCTGCGGCGCTGGCCGCCCTGGTCACGCTGGTGCTGTTCCTGGCCGCCTTCGGCGGCATCATCGCCTGGATCGCCCCCCAGGTGGTCGGCCAGGTCGAGGACCTCGCCGACCAGTTCAGCGCCGGCCTGCAGGAGGTGCAGGAGTGGCTGGCCGGGCCCCCGTTCAACCTGGCCGACGGCCAGATCGACGACGCCATCGACAGCCTGATCAACCAGGTGCAGTCCAACGCCCAGAACATCGCCGGCTACGCCTACACGACCGCCACCACCATCGGGAGCATCATCATCAACCTGGTGCTGGCGCTGGTGCTGACCTTCTTCTTCCTCAAGGACGGGCCCCGCTGGGTCCCGTGGCTGGCCGCGCAGACCGGCCCCCGGGCCGCACCGCACGTGGCCGCGCTGTCGTTCAAGACCTGGAAGACCCTCTCGGAGTTCATCCGCCAGCAGGCGCTGGTCGGCTTCGTCGACGCGTTCTTCATCGGCCTCGGGCTGCTCGTCCTGGGCGTGCCGCTGGTGCTGCCGCTGGCGGTGCTCACCTTCTTCGGCGCCTTCATCCCGATCATCGGCGCCTTCACGGCCGGCGCGTTCGCGGTGCTGATCGCCCTGGTCAGCAACGGGTTCACCACCGCGCTGATCGTGCTGGGGATCGTCGTCCTGGTGCAGCAGCTGGAGGGCAACGTGCTCCAGCCGATCCTGCAGGGCCGGGGGCTCAACCTGCACGCGGCCGTGGTCATCCTCGCGGTCACCGCCGGTGCCAGCCTGGCCGGCATCATCGGCGCGTTCCTCGCCGTGCCGGTGGCCGCGCTGATCGCGGTGGCCTACCGGTACGGGCGCGACGTCCTCGACGACCTGCACCCGGAGGTGGAGCCCGACGGCACCCGCCGGGTGCTGACCGGGGACACGTCGGGGGCCGAGCTGGTCAGCGAGAACGCGGAGGACCCGAACCCGGTCCGGTGACCCGGAGGAGGGACGGCGGGAATGCCGCCGTCCCTCCCGAGGCTTTCCCAGTCGACCCGTCGGATCGTTCCCAGGAGGCCGCACCGTGCCGCAGCGACCGGAGGACCTCGTCGAGGTGCTCCCCGAGGCAGACCCGTTCCTCGCCCGTGAGGAGCAGGTCGGTTCACCGGAGGAGCGGCCCGGCCTGGTGCTGGTGCACGACCTGGCCGGGGAGTTCGACGCCGCACACGCCGCCGCCCTCGCCGGCTCGCACCTGCTGGCCACGCTCCCGCACGAGCTGATCGCCCGTTTCGACGTCGACAGCCTGGTCGACTACCGCGGTCACCGGCCGCGGATGACCTTCTCCGGCGACCGCTACGAGTCGATCACCTCCCCGGAGATCAACCTGTACGCGGTGGAGGACGACGGCGGCCGCCCGTTCCTGCTGCTGCACGGCACCGAACCGGACTTCGCCTGGGAGCGGTTCGTCGCCGCGGTCGCCGGGCTGGTCGAGCAGCTGGGGGTGACCACCGTCGTCGCGCTGCACGCGATCCCGATGCCGGTGCCGCACACCCGGCCGGTCACCGTGACCGCGCACGCCACCCGGCGCCAGCTCATCGAGTCCTACCCGGTGTACTGGGGCGAGATGCGCATCCCCGGCAGCGTCGGCGCACTGCTGGAGCTGCGCCTGGGCGAGGCCGGCGTCGACGCGCTCGGCGTGGCCGCGCACGTCCCGCACTACCTCGCCCAGGCCACCTACCCGGCGGCCTCCCTCACGCTGCTGGAGCACCTGGAGCAGCTCACCGGGCTGCACGTGCCCACGGAGACGCTGCGCGAGGCGGCCGAGTCCAACCGCACCGAGGTCGACGAGCAGATCGGCCGGTCGGCGGAGAACACCTCGGTGGTGGCCGCCCTGGAGGAACAGTTCGACTCCTTCACCGCAGCGCGCGAGGACACCGGCCTGCTGGGCACCGCGGGCCAGGTGCCCAGCGGCGACGAGCTCGGCGCCGAGCTGGAGCGCTTCCTCGCCGAACAGGACCGCAAGCGCCCCCGCGACTGACCGGGCTCACCCCAGCAGCACCCTGGCGACCGCCACCGCCTGCGGGTCGGCGGGGTCGGCGGCGCGCAGCCAGGCGGCCAGCGGGCCGGCCAGCGCCGGGGTGACGGTGGCGATCCACCCCGCCGTCCGGGCACGGGCGTCGGCGACGTGCTCCGTGCCGCCGCCCGGCAGGTGCGCGACCACCTCGGGCCGGGAGGCGAGCAGTCCCTGCACCCGCCACTCCCCCGGCGTCGTCCGGGCGGCCAGCTGGTCCAGCCGGTCGGCGGCGGCCCTCAGCTGCTGCGCGGCGTCGTCCACGGGTCCAGTCTGGTCGCACCGACCCGAGGAGCGAGCGTGACCGAGGACGCACGTCCCACCCGACCGCGCCCGGCCGAGCCGGAGGGTGGTGACCCGGTCTGCTGGCTGGACCGGGTGTGCCCCGACTGCGGACGGCTGGCCGAGGACCCGGCCGCCGTCCGCTGCGCCCGCTGCGGGCAGTCCCTGCCGGGCTGACGCGCCGCCGGCCCGGGCACGAGGGACCAAGGAGCCGGCCGCCCAGACCTGACGCGGAGAGCACTGCGGGCCGCGCCCGGGAGTCCGGTCGCGGCCCGCAGTGGTGGTGCGGTGATGCAGCGGGCCTCAGCCCGCGGTCGTCACTTGGCGACGACGACGTGCTCGTTGGGCACGCAGTGCGTCATGACCAGGCCGGTGACGTCGCGCGGGCCGTTCTTGCCGAGGTTGGCAGCGCGCTGCTTCTCCTCCTCCGACAGCGTCTGGGTCTGCAGCGGCGGCAGGCCCCGGACGTCGTCGGCGGTGATGCCGAGCGCGTCGCCGACCCGCTGGCCCCACTCGTCCTCGCACATGAAGAAGTGCCAGACCATCCGCTCCTGGATCTCGCGGCGGCACTGCTGCAGGGCGCCGACGAGGTTGTTCACCAGGTCGTCCTTCTCCCACTGCTCCGACAGCAGGTAGCGCTCGCCGGCCTGCTTGTAGTCGTTGGTGCGCGGGATCCGCTTGCGGGTGAGCCGGCCGGTGATCTCCGGGCCCTGCTCGTCGTGGGTCGGGTACTGCGCCTCGCGCAGGCCACCGGTGATCGACGGCTCGTAGTTGACGTGCGGGTTGTCGCCCACGACGTCGCGGCCGTAGGACATCGGGCCGCCCTGCTGGTTGGTGTGCACGCCGACCTTGGGGCGGTTCACCGGCAGCTGCAGGTAGTTCGGCCCGACCCGGTAGCGCTGGGTGTCGGAGTAGGAGAACGTCCGGCCGACCAGCATCTTGTCGTCGGAGAAGTCCAGCCCGTCGACCAGCACGCCGGTGCCGAAGGAGATCTGCTCGTTCTCGGAGAAGAAGTCCTCGGGCATCCGGTTGAGGGTCATCGTCCCGACCTTGCGGAGCGGGAAGACCTCCTCCGGCCACACCTTGGTGTCGTCGAGCGGGTCGAAGTCCAGCTCCGGGTGGTCGTGGTCGTCCATCAGCTGCACGTGCAGCTCCCACGAGGGGAAGTCGCCGGCCGCGATGGAGTCGTACAGGTCCTTGGTGTGCGCGCCCAGGGTCTGGGCCTGCACGGCCGCGCCGTCGGCGGCGGTGTAGGACTTCACGCCCTGCTTGGGCAGCCAGTGGTACTTGACCAGCTTGGTCTCACCCTCGGCGTTCACCCACTTGTAGGTGTTCACGCCGAAGCCCTGCATGTGCCGGTAGGTGGCCGGCAGGCCGCGGGGGCTGAAGACCAGGGAGACCATGTGCATGGCCTCGGGGGTCTGGCTGAAGAAGTCGAACGCCCGCTCGGCGACGCTGGCCTCGAAGGTGACCGGGTCCGGCTTCTGGGAGTGGATGAAGTCGGGGAACTTGATGGCGTCCCGGATGAAGAAGACACCCAGGTTGTTGCCGACGAGGTCCCAGTTGCCGTCCTCGGTGTAGAACTTCACCGCGAAGCCGCGGGGGTCGCGGGCCATCTCCGAGGAGTCCCGCCCACCGGCGACGGTGGAGAAGCGGATCGCCAGGTCGGTCTTCTTGCCCTTCTCGGAGAAGAGCTTCGCCCGGGTGTACTTCGCGATCGGCTCGTCACCGACGGTGCCGTCGGCCTCGAAGTAGCCGTAGGCGGTCACGCCACGGGCGTGCACCACGCGCTCCGGGATGCGCTCCCGGTCGAAGTGGCTGATCTTCTCGAGGAACTGGTAGTTCTCCAGGGTGGCCGGGCCACGTGCGCCCACCGTCCGCTGGTTCTGGTTGTCGTAGACCGGGTGGCCCTGACGGTTGGTCAGGATCGGACGGTCGTCGCCGGCCTTGCTGCCCTGCGATGCGACGTCGGTCATGCTCCCACTCCCCTTCGGTTCTCTGTGCCTGTTGCTGATGCGTGCTCCCTGCGCGCGGCCTGACAGCCGGCGCAGATGCCCCAGAAGACGACCTCGGCCTCGTCGACGGCGAACCCCGCCGTCTGCGACGGGGTCAGGCACGGCGCCTGTCCCACCACGCAGTCGACGTCGGCGACCGCACCGCACTCCCGGCAGACCAGGTGGTGGTGGTTGTCCCCGACCCGCAGCTCGTAGCGCGCCGCACTGCCGGCGGGCTCGATGCGGCGGGCGAGGCCTCCCCCGACCAGCGCCTTGAGCACCCCGTAGACCGCCTGCGGCGAGATCGAGGGGTGCGCGGCGCGAGCGGCGGTGACGATCGTGTCGGCGTCGACGTGCGGGTGGTCGGCGAGGACGTCGAGCACGGTGAGCCGGGGGCGGGTGACCCGCAGCCCTGCTCCGCGCAGCTCGTCTTCCCAGGCCGTCTCCATCGCCGTCGACTCAACCCTGTTTTCTTGAGTCAGTCAAGACAAGACCGGGTGAACTCGGCGTGTCACCCCCGGAAGAGCGACACGAACACACAGTCGGATCGTCCGCCGGGTGTGCGGTGGTGGCGACCCGGGGCGGCGTGTCTCCGTGCCCGGCGGGTCACCCGGCGCCGAGCACCGCGTTCACCAGTTCGGTGCCCACCCAGCCGGCCGGGACCACGACCGCCAGCACACCCAGCACCGCCAGGCGCTGGCGCCAGGTGCGGGCCAGCAGCGCGACGGCCAGCCCCGCGGCGACCATGACCCATCCCGCGGCCCCCTGCCACGGGAAGTGCACCTGCCGGTACGCGCCCTCCTGCACCAGCACCCCGGCCAGCAGCGCCAGCCCGAGCACCGCTCGGCGCGGCCCGCCGGCGCGCCACCACCAGCCCGCCGTCCCGAAGACCAGCCCGGCCACCACCCCGGCCACCAGCCAGACGACGACGGTGCCCGGCCGGACCGGCAGCAGCTGCACCGCCTGCGCCGCGTAGTAGCCGCCGACCAGCAGCAGCTCGGTGGCGACGGCCGCGGTCACCGCGCCACGCCACCGGCGGGCCAGCGCACCGACGGCGAAGGCGGGCAGGCACCAGGCGGCCACCGAGTTCGCCCAGGCCGCCCACGGATCGGCCAGCTCCCCCTGCGCCCACTCGGTGAGCACCCCGCCGCCGGCGCCGACCACCAGCACGAGGACAGGCAGCCACCAGCGGGCCGACTGTCCCCGCGACGGCGCGGGCGGCGACGGGGAAGAAGGCGCGGGCGACGGCAGGGTGGTGGTCACGGCCGCCAGCCTGGCGGACCCTGCCCGGCGGCACATCGGCCCGCGGGGTGATCCCGCCTCATCCCCGAGGACGAGGGTCAGACCGGCGGCAGCGCGGCGCGTCGGCGGTCGGCGACGTCGAAGAGGTCGCCGAGCTCCTCGACCCGGGCCAGCACGTCGGCGGTGCGGAACACCAGGGTGCCCGGGTCGGCGCCGTCCCGGACGGCGTCCACCTCCTCCCACGCCAGCGGCGTGGAGACCGTCGCCCGGGGGCGTGCGCGCAGCGAGTACGGCGCGACCGTGGTCTTGGCGGTGTTGTTCTGGCTCCAGTCGACCAGCACCTTGCCCGGCCGCAACGCCTTCTCCATCCGCCACACCACCTGCTCCGGTGTCTCGCGGGTGAGCTGCTGGGCCAGCCGCTTGGCGTAGCGACTGGGGTGCTCCCGGTCCTCTGCGGTGACCGGTGCGTACACCTGCAACCCCTTGGAGCCCGACGTCTTCACCACCGGGTCCAGCCCGTCGGCGACCAGCACCTCCCGCAGCCGGTGCGCCACCTGCGCGCACTCGGTGACGCCGGTGCCCGGCCCAGGGTCCAGGTCGAGCACCAGCAGGTCGGGCAGCTGCGCGACGCCGCCGTCGTCGACCCGCCACTGCGGCACGTGCACCTCCAGCGCCGCCAGGTTGGCCGACCAGGCCAGGTCGGGGACGGCGGAGAGCAGCACCATGTCCAGCGTCTCCCGGCCGCGCGACGAGCCGGGCGAGGGCACCGTCACCGACGCCACCCACTCCGGGGCGTGCCGCGCGCTGTTCTTCTCGAAGAAGGCCTGGCCGTCGACCCCGGCGGGCCAGCGGGTGAAGGTGACCGGGCGGCGGGCCACGTGCGGCAGCAGCACCGGCGCGATCCGCACGTAGTAGTCGATGACCTGCGCCTTGGTGAAGCCGACCTCCGGGAACAGCACCTTGTCCAGGTTGCTGACCTCCAGCTGGCGGCCCTCGATCTGCACCCGTTGCCTCACGACGGCTCCACCACCACGTCCTGCGGCCGGACGTCCTCGCGCAGGCCGCGCCAGGCGGGGTGCCGCAGCCGGCCCTCACGGGTCCACTCCCCGAACCGGACCTCCCCCACCAGCTCCGGCTCGACCCAGTGGGCGTCCCGGGTGACCTCGCGCGGCAGCGTGCCGGCGAACGGTGAGGTGGTGCGCGGGGTGAGCAGCGGCGCCAGGTCGGCCAGCGCCCTCGCGGTGAACCCGGTGCCCACGTGCCCGGCGAACACCAGCCGGCCGGCGTGGTCGTGCACCCCCACCAGCAGCGACCCGATCCCCCCGGCCCGCCGCCCCTCCCCCGGCCGCCAGCCGCCGACGACGACCGCCTGGGTGCGCAGGTTCTTCACCTTGCGCCAGTCCGGTCCGCGCCCGCCGGGCCGGTACGGGGAGCCCAGCCGCTTGGCGACGACGCCCTCGAGCCCGTTGTCCCGGCTGGCCGCCTGGATGGCCGGGCCGTTCCCGCGGAACCACGGCGTGGTCACCCACCGGTCGTTGCCCAGGCCCAGGGCGTCCAGCCGTTCGCGGCGTTCGGTCCACGGCCGGTCGAGCAGGCTCTCCCCGTCCCAGGCGAGCAGGTCGAACACCAGGTAGCTCACCGGTGCCGCGGTGGCCAGCCGGGCCACCTCGGGTCCGGTGCGGTGCATGCGCCCCTGCAGCCGGCCGAAGTCCGGGCGGCCGCGGGGGTCCAGCGCGACGACCTCACCGTCGAGGACGGCGTCGTGCCCGGACAGCGCCGTCGGCAGCGGGGCGAGCTCGGGGTAGGTCGCGGTCACGTCGTTGCCGCTGCGCGCCCGCAGCCGCAGCACGCCGCCGCGCACGTGCGCCAGCACCCGGACACCGTCCCACTTGAACTCGTAGCCCCACCGGTCGTCCGACGCGGGGGGCAGCTCCCCGAGCGCGGCGAGCATCGGCGGGAGGTCCTCGGGCACGCCGGCGGCGACCGGCGCCGCCGGCACCGGGTCGGGGTCGAGCCTGCGCAGGTTCCAGCTGCCGTCGGGCAGCCGGAACAGCACGTGGCGACCGGTCAGCCGTCCGCCGTCGAAGGCGACGGTGACGTTGTCGTCGGTCCACTTCTCGGTCGCGTACCGGCCGGCGTCCCAGATGGTCGACACCCCGCCGCCGTACTCCCCGGCCGGGATCACGCCGGAGAACGAGGCGTACTCCAGCGGGTGGTCCTCGGTGGGGACGGCGAGCCGGTTGACCCCCGGTTCGGTCGGCGGGCCCTTGGGCACCGCCCAGCTCTTCAGCACCCCACCGCGCTCCAGCCGCAGGTCCCAGTGCACCCGCTCACCGGTACGACCGCGGGGCGTGTGGTGCTCGTGGACGACGAAGACGTCGTCGTCACCCCGGGGCAGCGGCTGACCGGCCGGCGGGACCGGCTCGGTGGTGCGAGCCGGATCGCGCCTGGCGCGGTAGGGCGCCAGCGGGTCGGAGGCGGACACGGAGCTCGGGTCAGGCGGTCTTGCGCGCCCGGGGCGTGCGCTTGGCCGGCTTCTCGTCGGCGTCCGCGGACTGCGCCGCCTTCTTCGCCGGGGCGGCCTTCTTGGCGGCTGCCTTCTTCGGGGCCTGGTCGGCGGAGGTGGCCTTCTTGGCCGGGGCCTTGCGCGCGGTCGTCTTCTTCGCAGGCGGTGCCTGGTCGGCGTCGTCCTGCCCGGCGGGTGCGGCGCCACCCGCCCGCTCGACGCTGCGCCGCAGCGCGCTCATCAGGTCGACCACGGCCCCGCCGCCGTCGTCGGCGACGTCGGGGGCGGGCTGCACCTGACCGCCGGACTGCTTGGCCTCCAGCAGGGCCTGCATCGCCTCGCGGTAGTCGTCGGTGAACTGCGTGGGGTCGAAGTCGCCCGCCATCGTGGAGATGAGCGACTCGGCCATCGCCAGCTCCTGCGGGCGCACGGCGACGTCCTCGTCGAGGAAGCCGAAGTCCGGCCGCCGGATCTCGTCGGGCCAGCGCATGGTGTGCAGCACCAGCACGCCCTCCCGCACCCGCAGCGCGGCCAGCGACTCCCGCTGGCGGATCGCGATCTTGGTGATCGCCACCTGGCCGGCGTTCTCCAGCGCGGTGCGCAGCAGCACGTACGGCCGGGTCGCGACGCCGTCGGGCTCCAGGTAGTAGGTCTTCTCGAAGTGGATCGGGTCGATCTGCTCCTGGTCGACGAACTGGAGCACCTCGATCTCCCGGGTGGTCACCAGGGGCAGCTCGTCGAAGTCGGCGTCGGTCAGCACGACCAGCTGGCCGTCGGGCAGCTCGTAGCCCTTGGCGATGTCGCCGTACTCGACCTCCTCGCCGTCCACCGCGCAGACCCGGCGGTACTTGACCCGGCCGCCGTCGGCCTTGTGCACCTGGTGGAAGCGGATGTCGTGGTCCTCGGTGGCCGAGTAGAGCTTGACCCCGATGCTGACCAGCCCGAAGGAGATGGCGCCCCGCCAGATCGACCGCACGACTGACCTCCCGCCCCGGGCCGGCGACGCCGGCATCTCGACAAGATCGAAGGATAGGCAGGTCGGCGCCCCCGCGGCAGCGCGAGACGGTCACCCAGCGCAGTCGACCACCCGGGAGGGTGACCCGCCGGCCCTGGCACCGCGTGCCGCGGCCGAGCACGCTGGGTGACCGGTCGGGTCAGACGGCTTGACCGGTCACGTCCTCCGGGGGCGGGTCCCCGCCGGGCCGCAGCGCACCGTTCTGGATCGCGTCGTAGACGAACTGGAGCACGTCGGAGCCGGCGACCATCGTCATCGTCAGGGCGGCCAGCCGGGTGGCCCGGGGCGCGGCCACGTACCCGAGCACGAAGCCGGTGCCGACCCACTGCGCCATGCAGAACGGGCAGGTGAGCAGCTCGCCGACGGCGTGCTTGACCCCGCCGTGCTCGCGCACCTCCTCGGCGACCTCCGCCTCGCCCGAGGTGCCCTGGTAGCTGACGAAGGGGGCGCGGACGGGTGCGGTCACCGGGTCCTTGGCGATCCGCCGGGCCAGCCGGAACGTGCCGATGGTCAGCAGGGCGGCGTCACCGAGCGGGATCCGGGAGGGCAGTTCCCGCCCCGAGGCGCGGATCGCGGCGGCCGCCGTGCCCACCAGGCCCACGTAGACGCCCATGGCACCCAGGTCCGCGCCGAGCGGTCGCGCCTCCCCGTGGGCGTACTCCTGCTTCTGGGTGCGCGCCCAGCGCCGGAGCGGTGCGCTCGCGCGCTGGACGTCGTCGGTGATCGCCATGCCCGCCCCGCTACCCGCCGCCGGCCGCGGGCATGCCCGGCGCGGGCGGGAGCCGGGTCACGCATGCCGTCGGGGAGCGCGGGTAGGGGCTGCCCACGACGCCGGTCACCCGACCGGTCCCCCCGTCCAGCCGGACGGACGAGCGCGCCCGCCCCTGAGGCGCGCAGAACGGAGGCACACCATGACCGACCCGGACCGCGCCGCCCGCGACTCCGCCCTCAACGACGCCGAGTTCCCCGACGACGAGCGCGGCCTCACCAGCACCGAGGACGGCCCCCGCGGCGACGTCGGCCCCGAGGGGCAGACCGCGCGCGACGTCTTCCCCGAGGACAACGGGGTGCCGGAGGTCTCCCAGGACGACAGCCCCACGATGGCGCGCGCCGAGGACCCGGAGTTCGCCCCCGAGCCCGGCGGCCGCGACGACCACCAGACCGTCGCCTTCGGCACCACCGCCTACGAGCAGTCCGAGGGCGAGTCGCTGTCCGGCCGGCTGGACCGCGAGATCCCCGAGGACGCCTCCGACGTGCGCCCCGCCGAGGACCCCGACCGTGCCTCCGCCCAGCTGGACCAGGACGAGGACACCGACCGGCTCAGCGACTCCGGGACCAACCGCACCGGCGACGACGTCGAGGCCTTCGCCGACGCCCCGGTCGGCGGCGAGGGTCCGGAGGAGAGCGCCGTCCACGTCGTCGAGAACACCTGATCGAGGGCGCCGGGGGCCGCGGTGCTGGGCACACCGGGCCCCCTTTCGGGTGCGCGCAACCGTTTGGATTGGTGCGCCGATCATGGCGCGACTAGGTTGGGCGCCGCGGTTGAGCAGCCAGCCGCCGCCTGCCCGGGCCCTCCGGACCAGGTGTCCGGAAGACCCGGTGCACGGGGTGTGAGAGGCCGGACGCGTACGCCAGTACGCTGTCCAGGCGTCCGCGCGCCCAGCGCGCACCGCCCCTGAGAGGAGCTGCAGTCCGTGACCTCATCCGACTCACCCGCCGAAGGCACGTCGGCCGCGGCTGACACGAACGAAGCCCCCTTCGACGACGTGATCACGCTGTCGACGTCCACCGACGACGACGGCACCGTCACCGTGACGGTCATCGGCGAGGTGGACACCTTCACCGCCCCGGTGCTGCGGGCCTCGCTCGACACCCAGCTGGAGCAGCAGCCCACCGCGCTGGTCATCGACCTCTGCGGCGTCCAGTTCCTCGGCTCGGCCGGCCTGGCCGTGCTCGTGGAGACGCAGAAGTCGGCCCGCTCGCGCGACGTCGGCCTGCGCCTGGTGGCCAACACCCGCGCGGTCACCCGGCCGCTCGAGGTGACCGGGCTGATCGACCTGTTCACCATCGCCGAGAAGGCCTGATCCGAGGCCTTCCGCACCGCTTCGCACGCGACGGCGCCCCGCTCCGGCGGGGCGCCGTCGCTGCGTTCCGGGTCGGCGTCGCCCGGGATCAGCTGAGCTGATTGTGGGAGCGGAGGTGGCCGGCCCGGCGTCAGGCGGTCAGCAGGCTGCAGACCGCGGTCTCCAGCGTCCGCTGCGCCGTCCGGTCGTCCGGGGCCTCCGCCGCCTCCGCCAACGCCTCGGCGATCGTCTCGCCGTGCTCGTAGCGGTCGACCACCCGCGGGTCCACGTAGCTGGCCTTCGCGACCGTCGGGGTGTTGCCCAACTGCTCCGAGACGCGCACGTAGGCCTCCCGCACCGCCTTCTTCCGCGCCGTCCGGCTGGCCGGTGCCGGCTGCTCGGCGAGCGCGGCGGCCATCATCACCGTTGCCGTCCAGGTGCGGAAGTCCTTGGCGGTGATCTCCGCGCCGCTGATCTCCTTGAGGTAGGCGTTCACCTCGTCGCTGGTCACGTCGTGCCAGCTGCCGTCGGCCAGCCAGTAGCCGAGCAGTTCCTCACCGGTCTCGGGCGGGCGCTCCAGCAGCTGCCGGACCACCGTCGCGGTGGGCTGGTCGGTCAGCTCGATCTCGCGCTCGATCCCGCCCTTGGCGGTGTAGGAGAAGAAGGTCCGCTCACCCCGCACCCGGACGTGCTCCCGGCGCAGCGTGGCCAGGCCGTAGGTGCCGTTGTCCTCCGCGTACTGCTCGCTGCCCACCCGGAACGCACCCAGGTCCAGCAACCGCACCGCGGTGGCGAGCACCCGGTCCCGGGTCAGCCCACGCTTGCGCAACGCGGCGACCACCTCGTCGCGGACGTCGGGCAGCTGGTGGGAGATCTCCAGCACCCGCTCGTGCTTGGCGGCGTCCCGCCGGGCCCGCCACTCGTCGTGGTAGCGGTACTGCCGGCGTCCGGCTGCGTCGGTGCCCACCGCCTGGATGTGGCCGTTGGGCCAGGGGCAGATCCAGACGTCCTTCCACGCCGGGGGGATCGCCAGGCCGCGCACCCGGTCCAGCCGTGCGTCGTCCTTGATCAGGGCACCGCTCTCGTCCCGGTAGGAGAAGCCCCGGCCGGCGCGGCGCCGGGTCCAGCCCGGGGCGTGCACGTCGCTGCGGCGGAGTCTCACGGCTGGGAGATGGTCGGCTCGCCGCCGTTCCAAACACAGCCCGTCGCCGGACCACTCACCGCGGTGACGACGGTGTTTGGCGGAGGGCCCCGTTGGGCACCGCCGCCAGGTGGTCCGACTACCGTCGGGTCAGCGGGTCCTGCCCGCACACGCACCCGCGGGGCGACCGCTCGTCGCTCGCGTGCCGGCAACGGTGCCGCACCCGGGTGCACCGGATGGACCGCCACGCCCCCGGCCGGGAGCGTGGGGACGACGAAGGAGCAGACGACGCATGGTCGACACGACGGGCGCCGCCCCCACGGGTGAGCGGCGGGCCGAACGGTTGGAACTGCGGGTTCCGACCTCCCCGACGCAGCTGCCTGCGGTCCGCGCGATGACCGGGGACCTGGCGATGCGGATGGACTTCGACCTGGACGCCGTGGAGGACCTGCGGCTGGCCGTCGACGAGGCGTGCGCCACCCTCGCCGCGATCGCCCTGGGCGGCTCCCCGCTGACGGTGGTCTTCGAGGCCACCCGCGAGCACCTGCGCATCGACGCCTGGGTGCCGACGGCGGACGGGGTCGACGTGCCGCGGGACGGCTTCGGCTGGGCGGTCCTGCACACGCTGGTCGACACGGTCGAGGCCGGGCCGAACGACCAGGCCACGGTCCCGGCCGGGAACGGTTCGACCGACCCGGTCGCGTGCATCGCGATGGTCAAGCGGCTCCGCCGGTACAGCGTCGCGGCCGGGCTCGCCGACGCGCTCGGCGACCCCCTCGACGACGAGGTCCTGGCGGACGGCGGCCCCACCGACCACGACGTCTCGGTCGCACGGTGACCCGGTCGGCTGCCACGGACCAGCCGGCCACCGATGACGTCCTCGACGCCGGTGCCCCGGCCCGCCCCCGCACCCCGGCCGACGTCGCCGGGGCGAGCGGCAGCGACATGACCACCGACGCCACCGCCCCGGCCGGCCTCGCCGCAGCCGCCCCCGCGCCCGAGGCCGCTGCGGTCGACCCCACGGCGGCCGACCCGGCCGCCGCCGACCTCGCCGCGGACCCGGTGCCGATCTCGGACAACCGCAAGCGGGCCGAGCGAACGGCACCGCTGTTCGCCGAGCTGGCCGGCCTGGAGAAGGACGACCCCCGCCGGGAGCGGCTGCGGGAGATCCTGGTCGAGGAGCACCTGCCCCTCGTCCGGCACTTCGCCCGCCGGTTCAGCAACCGCGGCGAGCCGTTCGACGACCTGCTGCAGGTGGGCACCCTCGGGCTGATCGCCGCGATCGACCGCTTCGACCCCAGCCGGGGCGTGGAGTTCCTCTCCTTCGCGGTGCCCACCATCACCGGCGAGATCAAGCGCCACTTCCGCGACCAGGGCTGGTCGGTGCGGGTGCCGCGGCGGCTGCAGGAGCTCCACCTGTCGCTGAACGCGGCGGTCAGCGAGCTGTCCCAGAAGAACGGGCACGCCCCGACGCCGTCGGAGCTGGCCGAGCACCTGGGCATCCCGCGGGCCGAGGTGCTCGAGGGCCTGGCGGTGGCCAACGCCTACCGCAGCAGCTCGCTGGACGAGCGGCTCTCCGGCGAGGAGGACTCCCCCACCCTGGCGGCGACGCTGGGCGAGGAGGACGCCGCGCTGGAGGGCGTGGAGTACCGGGAGTCGCTGCAGCCGCTGCTGGCCACCATCCCGGCCCGCGAACGCCGGATCCTGATCCTGCGCTTCTTCGGGAACATGACCCAGTCGCAGATCGCCGCGGACATCGGCATCTCGCAGATGCACGTCTCCCGGCTGCTGTCCCAGACGCTGGCCAAGCTCCGCGAGGGCCTGCTCAAGGACTGAGGACCCCGTGCCCCCACCGCTCGCGGGCTCGCGGCGGGACCCTGGCACGGGGGCCGGAACGGGGGGGGGGGGGGGGGGGGGGGGGGGGGGGGGGGGGGGGCGGGGGGGGGGGGGGGGGGGGGGGGGGGGGGGGGGGGGGGGGGGGGGGGGGGGGGGGGGGGGG
>NZ_JBJHAI010000017.1:0-96088 GCF_054050955.1 Modestobacter sp. SYSU DS0290 | reverse complement strand
GCGTCGCCCGCCACCCCGGCGGGCGACGCCCGGCGGGCCGGTCGACCCGGCCGACGCCGCTCCCACCACCACACGCGACCCCACCCACGTGACTGCGGCCCCGGCCGCACCCCCGAGGAGTTCCCCCATGCCCTCCGCACGCCTGACCCTCGACCCGCGCTTCGCCGTGGGCCCCGTCCACCGCCGCGTCTTCGGCTCCTTCGTCGAGCACCTCGGCCGCTGCGTCTACGACGGCATCTACGAGCCGGCCCACCCGGCCGCCGACGCCGACGGCTTCCGGACCGACGTCCTCGAGCTGGTCCGCGAGCTGGGGGTGTCCACGATCCGCTACCCCGGCGGCAACTTCGTCTCCGGCTACCGGTGGGAGGACGGCGTCGGCCCGCGGGAGTCCCGGCCCCGCCGGCTGGACCTGGCCTGGCACTCGGTCGAGACCAACGAGGTCGGGCTCCACGAGTTCGCCCGCTGGAACGACAAGGCCGGCAGCGAGCTGATGCTGGCGGTCAACCTGGGCACCCGCGGCGTCCAGGAGGCGCTGGACCTGCTGGAGTACAGCAACGTCCGGTCCGGTTCGGCGCTGTCCGACCAGCGCATCGCCGACGGCACCGCGGAGCCGTTCGACGTGCGGATGTGGTGCCTGGGCAACGAGATGGACGGTCCCTGGCAGCTGGGGCACCGCAGCGCCGAGGACTACGGCAAGCTCGCCAGCCAGACCGCGAAGGCGATGCGCCAGCTCGACCCCCGGGTCCAGCTGGTCGTGTGCGGCAGCTCCAACTCCGCGATGCCCACGTTCGGCGCGTGGGAGCGCACCGTCCTCGAGCACACCTACGAGGACGTCGACTACATCTCCTGCCACGCCTACTACGCCGAGAAGGACGGCGACCTGGCCGGCTTCCTGGCCTCGGCGGTCGACATGGACCACTTCATCGAGTCCGTCGTCGCCACCGCCGACCACGTCAAGGCGGTGCTGCGCAGCGAGAAGACGATCGACATCTCCTTCGACGAGTGGAACGTCTGGTACCAGGAGCGCTTCCACACCGAGGACCAGATCACCGACATCGAGCAGTGGCCCTACGCCCCGCGCCTGCTCGAGGACGTCTACTCCGTCGCCGACGCGGTGGTGGTCGGCAGCCTGCTGATCTCGCTGCTCAAGCACGCCGACCGGGTGACCTCGGCGAGCCTCGCGCAGCTGGTCAACGTGATCGCACCGATCATGACCGAGCCCGGCGGCCCGGCCTGGCGGCAGACGACGTTCTTCCCGTTCGCGCTCACCTCCCGGCTCGCGCGGGGCGAGGCCCTGCGGGTGGAGCTGGCCGCCGACACGTACACCACCAGCCAGCACGGGGAGGTACCGCTCGTAGACGCCGTCGCCACCCACGACGCGGAGACCGGCCGGACCGCGCTGTTCCTGGTGAACCGGGCCATCGACGGACCGGTGACGGTGTCCGTCGACGCCGGCGCCCTCGGCGACGCCCGGGTGCTGGAGTCCCACACGCTGCACGACGGGGACCCGTACGCGGCCAACACCCTGGCCGAGCCGACCCGGGTGACCCCGGTCGAGAACAAGAGCGTCCTGCTGGAGGACGGCGTCCTCACCGTCGAGCTGCCCCCGGTCTCCTGGACGGCCATCTCCCTCGGCTGAGCCGCGCACGCACCCGGGCCGGCTCCTCCCGAGCCGGACCGGGGACCCACCACCCACCCACCGGATCCACCACGACCAGGAGGACGCTCGATGGCGACCGTCACCTTCGACCGAGCAACGTGTGCCTACGCCGGAGCCGACCGCCGGGCGGTCGACGCGCTGGACCTGGAGGTCGCCGACGGGGAGTTCCTGGTCCTCGTCGGGCCCTCCGGGTGCGGCAAGTCGACCTCGCTGCGGATGCTCGCCGGCCTGGAGGACGTCACCGACGGCGCGATCCGCATCGGTGGCCGCGACGTCACCGACGTGCCGCCCAAGGACCGCGACATCGCGATGGTCTTCCAGAACTACGCGCTCTACCCGCACATGACCGTCGGGGACAACATGGGCTTCGCGCTCAAGATCGCCGGGGTGGACAAGGACGAGCGCGCGAAGCGGGTCCGGGAGGCCGCCCAGCTGCTGGACCTGGAGGACTACCTGGACCGCAAGCCCCGGGCGCTGTCCGGTGGCCAGCGGCAGCGGGTGGCGATGGGCCGGGCGATCGTCCGCTCCCCGCAGGTGTTCCTGATGGACGAGCCACTGTCCAACCTCGACGCGAAGCTGCGGGTGCAGACCCGTACCCAGATCGCCTCGCTGCAGCGCCGGCTCGGGGTCACCACCGTGTACGTGACCCACGACCAGGTCGAGGCGATGACCATGGGCGACCGGGTCGCGGTGCTCAAGGACGGCGTCCTGCAGCAGTGCGACGCCCCCGGGGTGCTGTACGACCGGCCGGCCAACGTGTTCGTCGCCGGCTTCATCGGCTCCCCGGCGATGAACCTGTTCGAGCTGCCGCTGGCCGACGGGGGAGTCCGCTTCGGGGACCTGGTCCTGCCGGTCGAGCGGGACGTCCTGGCGCGGGTCAGCGGGACCACGGTGGTGCTGGGCGTCCGGCCCGAGGACCTCACGCTCGCCGACCAGGGCGCCCGGGTGCAGGTCGACGTGGTCGAGGAGCTCGGCGCCGACGCCTACGTCTACGGCCGCACCGAGCAGGGCGGCGAGGAGCGCTCGATCACCGTCCGGGTCGACGGGCGGCGTCCGCCGCAGCGGGACACGGTCGTGCACGTCGCGCCCCGGCCGGACCGGGTGCACCTGTTCGGTGCCGACGGGGCCCGGTTGGCGGGCTGAGCCCGGTGCCCGCGGGGCCGGCTCCGGACCGGCCCCGCGGTGCCGCCCTAGGCTGGGGCGGCCATGACGACCGACCCCCGCCGCGCAGTGCCGCGCACCGACGCCGTCCTCGCCGAACCGCCGGTCGCCGCCGCCGTCGCCCGGCTGGGGCGGGAGCTGGTCAAGACCGCGGTGCAGGCCGCGCAGCAGCAGGTGCGGGAGGGAGCGCTGCCGCCGGACGACGTCGTCGCCGCGGTGCTCGGCCGACTGCCCGGCACCGCCAGCAGCCTGCAGCCGGTGCTCAACGCCACCGGCGTGCTGGTGCACACCAACCTCGGCCGCGCCCCGCTGTCCCCGGCCGCCGTGCGCGCCGTGGTGGCCGCCAGCGGCACCACCGACGTCGAGCTCGACCTCGCCACCGGCCGTCGCGGGCCCCGCGGGGAGGGCGCCCTCGGTGCGCTGCTGGCCGCCGTCCCGGCCGCCGAGGCCGCGCTGGTGGTCAACAACTGCGCCGCCGCGCTCGCGCTGGTCGCCACCGCGCTCGGCGGCGAGCTGGTCATCGCCCGCGGCGAGCTGGTGGAGATCGGCGACGGCTTCCGGATCCCGGAGCTGCTGGCCGCCACCGGGGCCCGGCTGCGCGAGGTCGGGACGACGAACCGGGTCTCCGTCGCCGACTACACCGGCGCGCTGGGGCCGGACACCGGCGCGGTGCTCAAGGTGCACCCTTCCAACTTCGTCGTCCGCGGGTTCACCCGGGCCGCTGACGTCGCCGAGCTCGCCCCGGCGCTGGCCGGCACCGGCGTGCCGCTGGTCGCCGACGTCGGCAGCGGGCTGCTCGCCCCGCACCCGCTGCTGCCCGACGAGCCCGATCTGCAGACCACGCTCGCCGCCGGCGCCGACCTGGCGCTGTGCAGCGGGGACAAGCTGCTCGGTGGGCCGCAGGCGGGGATCGTGCTCGGCCGGGCGGAGCTGGTGCAGCGGCTGCGCCGGCACCCGCTCTACCGCGCGCTGCGGGTGGACAAGACCACGCTGGCCGCGCTCGAGGCGACGCTGCGGGGGCCGGTTCCCCCGGTGCGCCGCATGCTGGACGCCGATCCGGCCGGGGTGCGTGCCCGCGCCGCCGCGGTCGCCGCGGCGCTGCGGGCGCGAGGCGTCCAGGCGGATGCCGTGGAGGCGACCGCCCGGGTCGGCGGCGGAGGAGCCCCGGAGTTCGAGCTGCCCAGCGCCGCGGTGGCCGTGCCGCTGGCCTTCGCCGAGCCGCTGCGCGCCGCGAGCACCCCGGTGGTCGGCTACGCCGCCGGCGACCGCACCCACCTGGACCTGCGCAGCCTCGCTCCCGAGGACGACGAGCGGCTGACCGCGATGGTGCTGGAGGTGGCGGCTGCGTGGACGTGATCGCGACCGCCGGTCACGTCGACCACGGCAAGTCGACCTTGGTCCGGGCGCTGACCGGGATGGAGCCGGACCGCTGGGAGGAGGAGCGCCGCCGCGGCCTCACCATCGACCTCGGCTTCGCCTGGACGACGCTGCCCGGCGGCCGCCGGCTGGCCGTGGTCGACGTGCCCGGTCACGAGCGGTTCGTCGGCAACATGCTCGCCGGCGTCGGTTCGGTGCCGGCGGCGCTCGTGGTGGTGGCCGCCGACGACGGCTGGTCGGCGCAGACCGCCGAGCACGTCGCGGTGCTCGACGCCCTCGGGGTGCGGCACGGGCTGCTCGCCGTCACCAAGGCCGACCTCGCCGATGCGGGCCCGGTGCTCGCCGACGCCACCGAGCGGCTGGCCGGGACCTCGCTGGGGCGGGTCCCGGCGGTGGCGGTCAGCGCCCGCACCGGCCAGGGGGTGCCGGAGCTGACGGCCGCCCTGGAGAGCGTGCTGGCCGACCTGCCGGCACCCGACCCGGCCGCGGCGGTGCGGCTGTGGGTCGACCGGGCCTTCACCATCCGCGGCGCCGGGACGGTGGTCACCGGCACGCTCGCCGCCGGCACGGTGCGCACCGGTGACCGCTTCGCCCTCGGCGACCGGGAGGTCACCGTGCGCGGGCTGCAGTCGCTCGGGGCGCCGGTCGAAGCCGCCTCGGCGACCGCCCGCGTCGCACTGAACCTGCGCGGGGTCGCGGTCGAGGAGATCGCCCGCGGCGACGCGCTGCTCACCCCCGGCGCCTTCCGCCGGACCACCGAGCTCGACGTCACCCTCGCCACCCCTCCCGAGGACCGGCTGCCCGCCGAGCTGGTCGTGCACATCGGCTCGGCCACCGTGGCCGCGCGGGTGCGCCCGCTGGACGGGGCGGCGGTGCGGCTGCGGCTGAGCGCCGAGCTGCCGCTGCGGATCGGTGACCGGCTGCTGCTGCGCGACCCCGGCGCCCGCCGGGTGCTCGGCGCGGACGTGCGGGACGTCGACCCGCCCGAGCTGCGCCGCCGCGGGGCGGCCCGCACCCGGGGCGCCGAGCTGGCCGGGCAGCCGACCGGGGAGGCCGGTGCGCTCGCGGACCTGATGCGGCGTCGGTTCGTGCGGCGGGCGGACTTCGTCGCGATGGGCTGGCCGGTGCCCGCGGGGGCGACCGAGGTCGGCCCGTGGCTGATCGCTCCGGGGCTGGCCGACGAACTGGCCGCCCGGGTGCCGCAGGTGGTGGCCCGGTACCGGCAGCTGCGCCCGCTGGAGACCGGGCCGCCGACCGCGGTGCTGCGGTCGGCGTTGGAGCTGCCCGACGCCGAGCTGGTGCCGGCCGTCGTGCGGCCCCCGCTGTCGCTGCGCGACGGCCGGGTCGTCGCCGGCTCCGCGGGGCTGCCCGCCCAGGTGCAGCGGGCGGTCGACGAGGTGCGTGCCCGGTTGGCCGGCGCCCCCTTCGCCGCGCCCGAGGCGCCGGAGCTGGCGGCTGCCGGGCTCGGCCCGCGGGAGCTGGCGGCCGCGGTGCGCGACGAGCAGCTGGTCCGGATCGCCGAGGGGATCTACCTGGCGCCGGGCGTCGCCGAGGAGGCGCGGCGCCGGCTGGCCGCGCTGCCGCAGCCGTTCACCCTCAGCGACGCGCGCAAGGCGTGGGAGACCACGCGCCGGGTCGCCGTTCCCCTGGCCGAGTGGCTGGACGCGCGCGGGGTGACCGTGCGGCAGCCGGACAACACCCGCCGGCTGCGCTGACCGGCTCCGGCCGGTGCGAGGGCGTCCGCGGCTTCGTCGTCGTCACCGACGAGCGCTCATCGCGGTCGACGTCCAGGGCAGCACGGCCAGAAGCGGTACCTCACGCTCCTGCTGGGCCAGCTGATCGCGACCGACGCGCTCTGCCCCCCCCGGAGGTGTTCCGCGCACAGTCGTGGTCTGCCCACCGCCAGTGGGCAGAGCACGACTCCCCACGGAGGGTCAGCCGGCGGCGGGCACCCAGCGGGCCGGGCGCTTCTCCCGGAAGGCCGCGATGCCCTCCTGGCCCTCGTCCGACGCGAAGGCGCGGGCCGAGGTCTCCGCGAGCGCGGGGAAGGCCCCGGCCGGGTCGGAGCCGCCGCGCAGCAGCCGCTTGGTCTCCGCCAGCGCCGTCGGCGCGCCTGCCGCCAGCGCCGCCACCTGGGCGGCGACGGTCGCGTCGACCGCGTCGTCGGCCACCGCGAGGTCGACCAGCCCGGCGGCCGCAGCCGCGGAGGCGTCGAACACCTCGCCGGTGAGCATCAGCCGGTGCGCGGCGTGCGGCAGCATCCGGGGCCGGCACACCGCCGAGATGACGCCCGGCACCAGCCCCAGCCGCACCTCGCTGAAGGCGAAGGTCGCCGAGGCCCCGGCGACGACGACGTCGCAGGCCGCCGCCAGCCCCACCCCGCCGGCCCGGGCCGGCCCCCGGACCACGGCGACGACCGGCTTCGGCGCGTGCCACAGCCGGGTCAGCAGCTCGGGGAACTCGCGCACCCCCTGGTCGCCGCTGGCCCCACCGGTGGCCTCGCGCAGGTCCATCCCCGAGCAGAAGACCCGCCCGGCGTGGTCGAGCACCACCACCCGGACGGCGTCGTCGGCCAGGGCGGCGTCCAGCGCGGTGCGCAGCTGGGTGCGCATCGCGCGGGAGAGCGCGTTGCGGTCGGCGGGGGAGTCCAGGGTCAGCCGGGCCACCCCGGCGGTGACGTCGACGGTGAGCACGCGGTCGTCGCTGGTCGCGGAGGTCACCCCCGGCATCCTGCCGGGACCGGGCGCCCTGCGGTCACACTGGAGGGCACATGAGTGCCAGCCTGCCCCTGCTCACCGGTGCCCGCGCCAGCGACCCGGTGCTCCCGGCCGACCCGACGATGCTGCCCGGCAGCGCCCGCGCCGGCCTGGCCACCACGCCGTTCGGCCTGTACGTGCACGTGCCGTTCTGCGCCACCCGCTGCGGCTACTGCGACTTCAACACCTACACCTCCGACGAGCTCGGCCCGGGCGCGAACCGCAGCGAGTACGCGGCCACCGCGATCGCCGAGCTGCGGCTGGCCGCCGAGGTGCTGGGGCCGGACCGGCCCGCGGTGCAGACCGTCTTCGTCGGCGGTGGCACCCCCACCCTGCTGCCGGCCGGTGACCTGGTCGCGGTGATGGACGCCGTCCGGGAGCTGTTCCCCGTCGCGCCGGACGTGGAGGTGACCACCGAGGCCAACCCGGAGTCGGTCACCCCGGCGTCGCTGGCCACGCTGCGGGCGGGCGGGTTCACCCGGATCAGCCTGGGCATGCAGTCCGCGACCGAGCACGTGCTCGCCGTCCTGGACCGCCGGCACACCCCCGGCCGCGCGGTGCAGGCCGCGCACGAGGCGCGCGCCGCCGGCTTCGAGCACGTCAACCTCGACCTCATCTACGGCGCTCCCGGCGAGTCCGACGCCGACTGGCAGGCCTCGCTGGACGCCGTCCTGGCCGCGCCAGTGGACCACGTGAGCGCCTACGCGCTGATCGTCGAGCACGGCACCCGGCTGGCCCGCCGGGTCGACCGCGGCGAGCTGCCGATGCCCGACGACGACGTGCTGGCCGACCGCTACGAGCAGGCCGACCGGGCGTTCGGGCAGGCCGGGCTGGGCTGGTACGAGGTGTCGAACTGGGCGCGCGACCGCGCTGCCCGCTGCCGGCACAACGAGCTGTACTGGGCCAACGCGAACTGGTGGGGGATCGGGCCGGGCGCGCACTCCCACGTCGGCGGGCTGCGGTGGTGGAACGTCAAGCACCCGGCCGCCTACGCCGACCGCCTCGCGACCGGCGTGCACCCCGCGGCCGACGTCGAGCAGCTCACCGCCGCCGACCAGGCGCTCGAGCGGGTCATGCTGGGGCTCCGGCTCCGCGACGGGCTGCCGCTGACGGCGCTCAGCGACGCCGGCCGGGCCCGGGCCGCGGAGGCATGCGTCCGCGGGCTGCTGGAGCCGGTGGCGCACACCGCGGGGCTCGCCGTGCTCACCGACCGCGGCCGGCTGCTCGCCGACGCCGTGGTCCGCGACCTGACGGACTGAGGGTCAGCCGATCTCGTCCAGCGGCAGGCCGACGTAGAGCATGCCGATGAGCTCCCCGGTCGCGGAGTGGACACCGGTGTAGGCGGTGAAGTACTGCTTGCCGGCGACGGTGGCCGGGCCCGTGTAGGTCTGCCCGGCCAGCACCGCGGCGAGCACCGGGTTGGGGCTGCCGTCGGGGTTGGTGCGGGCGATGTAGGTGCCGACGTTGCGCCGTCCCGCCGGGGTCACCACCGACGTCGTGGCCCGGACCATGCTGCCGGCGGCGTCGAGCCGCTGGAACAGCGTGCAGCTGCCGCCGACCTCGGCCACGACCGCGTCGACCAGCGGTGCGGGCCGGCGCGGGTCGTCGTCCCGGTCCACCGGGACGCCGCCGAGCAGCAGCTCCGGGAGCGTGGCGCTGTGCGCGGCATTGGTGGCCTGGTCGCGGACGGTCAGGTCGACCGAGCGCTCGCCCAGCTCCATCCCGCCGGCGTCGTCGAGCAGGTCCTGGGCGGTGGACAGCGCCCGGCGGACGTAGGCCAGCCGCTGGCTGTCGGCCAGCTGCGCCACCGCGTCGGTGATCCGCGCCGAGCCGCTCGCCGCCCGGTCCACGTTGTCCACGACCCGGTCGGTGGCGGTGCGCTGCTGGTCGACCGCGGCGCTGATGGCGTCCTGCGCCTCGGCGATCGAGCCCAGCGTGCCGGTGATCCGCTGGATCGCGCTGACCGCCTGGCGGGTCTCGGACTGCACCGCCTCGATCTGCGAGCCGATGTCCTCGGCGGCCTGGGCGGTGCGGCTGGCCAGCTGCTTGACCTCGTCGGCGACGACGGCGAAGCCGCGGCCCACCTCGCCGGCGCGGGCCGCCTCGACGAAGGCGTTGAGCGCCAGGAAACGGCTCTGCTGGCTGATCGCGGAGATCAACCGGACCATCTCGGTGATCGACTCGCTCGCCGTCTGCAGGGCGGCGATCCGCTCGTCCACGGCCTGGGCGTCGCGGACGGCCTCCTCGGCCACCGCTGATGCGCGCGAGGTGCTCGCGGAGATGTCGGAGATGGCCGCCCGCAGCTCGGTGAGGGACTCCGCGGCCTCGCGCGAGGTGTCGGAGACCTCGCGGCTGGCGGAGGAGAGCACCCCGGCCTGCTTGGCCGCGGTCTCCAGCGTGCCGTCGTGCTCGGCCCGGCGGCGCGAGCGGGCGGGCGGTGCCGGCGGTGGTTCGGCCGGCGGCGTCGGCGGGGTGGTGCTCCCAGCAGCGGACCAGCGCACGAACAGGCTCCCTCCGGCGCGCCCGAGCGCCACCGGCCGGACGTCGCGGGCACCGGGTGCGCACCTGCTGGCGGCGCCCGGTCCTCCGACATGGACAACAGTCGCGCCGGCGGGGCTCCTGTGACCAGCCGGCGGACCGCGAGGCAGATGCTAGGAGCTGACCGCGTCGATCTCGTGCCCCAATGTGATGACGCGCCGACCGCCAATGATCAGCGGCGTGCGGGATCGTTCCCATCTGACGGATGTCAGACCGGGTCGACGACGTCTCGCACTGCCGCGGCCGCACCCCCGGCCGCCAGGCTCGTCCCGTGCCCGACACCCCCGCCCTCGAGATCGAGGGGCTGACCGTCCGCTACGGCGGCGCCGTCGCCGTCGACGGCCTGGACCTGCGCATCGGCGCCGGCGAGACCGTCGCCCTGCTCGGCCCGAACGGAGCCGGCAAGTCCTCCATCGTCAACGCCGCCCTCGGCCTGTTCCGGCCGGCCGCGGGGACGGTCCGGCTGCTCGGCCGGGAACCGGGAGCCGCGGTCCGGACCGGGGGAGTGGGCGCGATGCTGCAGCACGGCGGCCTGCCCAGCGAGTCCCGGGTCGGGGAGGTGCTGGCCCTGGTCCGCCGGTGGTACGCCGACCCGTGGCCCCTGCCGGACCTGGTCGCCACCGCCGGGATCGGCGGCCTGCTCGACCGCGCGGTCGACGCGCTCTCCGGTGGGCAGCGCCAGCGCGTGCTCCTCGCCCTCGCCCTGGCCGGGGCCCCGCCGCTGCTGCTGTTGGACGAGCCGACCTCGGCCATGGACGTCGAGGGCCGGCAGGCGTTCTGGACGACGATGCGCGACCTGGCCGCGCGCGGGCACACCGTCGTCTTCGCCACCCACCACCTCGACGAGGCCGACGCGGTCGCCGACCGGGTCGTGGTGATCGCCGACGGGCGGGTCGTCGCCGACGGGACGGCGGCGGCGATCAAGTCGCGCATCGCCGGGCGCAGCGTCCGGTTCCGCTGCCCCGGGCCGCGGGACGGGTTGTCCGGGCTGCCCGGGGTCACCGGGGTCGGCGGGGACGGCGACCTGGTCGAGCTCGCCACGTCCGACGCCGAGGCGACGCTGCGCGCGTTGCTCGCCAGCCGCGCCACGCTCCCCGAGCTCGAGGTGCGCGGCGCCAGCCTCGAGCAGGCGTTCCTGCACCTGATCACCCGGCCGGACGCCGCACAGGGAGCTCTCCGATGACCGACCTGCTGCTCTTCCAGCTCCGCCGGGTCGGGCGGAACGAGCAGTACCTGTTCTTCACGGTGCTGCTGCCGGCACTGTTCACGATCTTCTTCACGAAGGTCATCGGCGGACAGGTCCCGGCCGGGGAGTACCAGGACCTCGCCGGTTCCGTCCTGGTCTCGATGATGGCCTACGGCGCGATCAGCGCGGCGCTCGGCGCGACGATCCGGATGGCCTTCGACCGCTCCTCGGGCTGGATGCGGCAGCTTCGGGTGATGCCGGTGCCGACCGGGTCGGTGTTCGCCGTCGACGTCCTGGTCGGTGCGCTGCTGGTGCTGCCCAGCCTGCTCGTCGTCGCCTTCGCCGGGCGGTTCGTCAACGGCGTCCAGTTCGGTGTGGGCACCTGGGTGGCGCTGGTCGGAGCGATGTGGGCGGGGTCGGTGGTCTTCGTGGCCCTCGGCGTCGCGGTGGGGCTGGCGCTGGACGCCCAGGCCGCCGGTGCCGCCATCGGCATCCTCGGCACGGTGCTGGCTGCGCTGGGCGGCCTGTGGTTCCCGGTGGAGATGCTCCCGGACGGGATGGCCGCGCTGGCCCGCATGCTGCCGTCGTACTGGTTCGCCGAGCTGGGCCGTGACGTGGCGGCCGGGGCGTTCTCCGGCACGCCGGTGGTGGTCCTGGCCGGCTTCGGCGTGCTGTTCGCTGCGGCCGCGCTGGTCGTGGCCCGCCGCCGTCCGCTGCACGCGGTCGCCGGCTGACCCGCCGTGCGGCCGCCGGGGGATAGCGTCGCCGCCGTGGAGACCGGCTGCCGCAACTGGCGCGGCGCCCTGTGGGCGCTGCCGTGGCTGTTCTTCCAGCTGTTCCCGATCGCCGACCTGGTCCAGACCCCGCGGCCGGCGGGGACGGTGGCGCTGGCGGTGGTCGGGCTGGTGGTCTTCACCGGCACCTACCTGTACTGCGTGACCGCGGTGCCGGGCGCCGCGGGCGCCCGGTGGGACCTCGCGGTGCTCGGGGTGCTCGGCGTCGCGCTGGCGGTCTCCTTCGGCAGCGCCTGGGCCGGGCTGATGATCTACGTGTCGGCAGCGGCGTCGATGACGTTGCCGCAGCGCTGGACGTGGCCGGTCGCCGGCGGTGCGGCAGTGGTGTGCGCCGCCGTGCTCGCGGTCAACGACGACCTCAGCCTCGCCGTCCTCCCCGCGCTGTGCCTGCTCACCGCCTTCGCGATGCGCGGGATGCGGTACCTGATCCAGGTCAACCGGGAGCTCACCGAGGCGCGGGAGGAGCTGGCCCGCAACGCCGTCGCCGAGGAGCGGCTGCGCTTCGCCCGCGACCTGCACGACCTGCTCGGGCACTCGCTGTCGCTGATCGCGCTGAAGAGCGAGCTGGCCCGCCGGCTCGCCGAGCGGGACCCGGCCCGGGCGGCGGCGGAGATGGCCGACGTCGAGGAGGCGGCCCGCCGCGCGCTGGCCGAGGTGCGGGAGGCGGTCAGCGGCTACCGCGCGGTCAACGCCGCCCAGGCGCTGGCCGAGGCGCGGGCCGCGCTCACCGGGGCGGGGATCGCCGTCCGGCTGCCCGACCGGGTGCCGGCGCTGCCGGGCACGGTCGATGCCGCGCTGGGCTGGGTGGTGCGGGAGGCGGCCACCAATGTCCTGCGGCACAGCGGGGCCCGCCGGGTGGCGGTCACGCTCACCGAGGACGGGGTCGCGGCGGCGCTGGTGATCGAGGACGACGGGGACGGCACGGGGGAGCGGATCCAGGTGGTCGGCGGATCGTCGGGTTCGGGGCTGGCGGGGCTGCGGGAGCGGGTCGCCGCGCTGGGCGGCGAGCTCACCGCGGGGCCGGTGGACGGCGGCGGCTGGCGGCTCGCGGTGTGCGTGCCGCTCCGGCCGGCCGTGACGGCGGCCCGGTGAGCAGCCCCGTGATCCGGGTGCTGCTGGCCGAGGACCAGACGCTGGTGCGCGGGGCGCTGCGGGCGCTGCTGGACCTGGAGGAGGACATCGAGGTCGTCGCCGAGGTCGGCCGTGGTGACCTGGTCGTCGAGGCGGCCCGGCGCCACCGTCCCGACGTCGCGCTGCTGGACATCGAGATGCCCGGCCAGGACGGCATCGAGGCCGCGCGCGAGCTGGCCGGTGCGCTGCCGGAGGTGCGGGCGGTCGTGCTGACCACGTTCGGCCGGCCGGGTTTCCTGCGCCGGGCGATGGAGGTGGGTGCGGCCGGGTTCCTGGTCAAGGACTCCCCGGTGGCCGAGCTGGCGCGGTCGATCCGCGCGGTCGTGGCGGGGGAGCGGGTGATCGACCGGGACCTCGCCGCGGCGGCGCTGGCCATGGGCGCCACGCCGCTGTCGACCCGGGAGGCCGACGTGCTCCGGGCCGCGGCCGACGGGGCGACCGTCGCCGACATCGCCGGCCGCCTGTTCCTGAGCGAGGGCACGGTGCGCAACTACCTGTCCTCGGCGATCGGCAAGACCGGCGCGCGCACCCGGGTGGAGGCCGCCCGGGTGGCGGAGGAGAAGGGCTGGCTCTAGCGGGGCTGGTCGAGGTCGAGCGCGCCCGTCTCGCCCCGGTGGGCGCTCCACGCGCCGCTGCCCCAGGGGTCGGCGGTGTCGGATGAGCGGGTGTCGGATGAGCGGGTGCCGGAGGGGCGGCCGGCGGGCTGGGCGGGCAGCTCGGCGGTGTCCGGCGCGGCGTGCCGGGACCGCGACTCGCCCATCAGCGCGTCGAGGTCGAGCACCCGTACGTGGATGACGTTGCGCTGCTGCAGGGCCGCGCGCAGCGCGCGGTGCAGGCCGTCCTCCAGGTACATCTCGCCCTGCCACTGGACGGCGTGCGGGAAGAGGTCGCCGTAGAAGGTGGAGTCGTCGGCGAGGAGGGCGTCCAGGGCCAGCTCGCGCTTGGTGGTGACCAGCGTGTCGAGCCGGATCTGCCGGGGCGGGATCATCGCCCAGTCGCGGGTGGAGAAGTTGTGGTCGGGATACGGCCGTCCGTCCCGCACCGCCTTGAAGATCAGAGCTGGTCCTCCCGTTCCCCCGGACACCCGCAGGGGGTGCTCTCGACCGTCGTCCACCCTAGTGGGCCGAGACGGGGCTCCGCCGACGACGTCCCTGGCATCGATCCCACCTCCCGTGACCACGTGTGCGCCGCGAGGCTCCCGGCGCTCCGGGTTCCGGAACGGGTCACGGTGGCGCGAGGACCCTGGTCAGAGTTGCTTTCCGTGACGTCGGGAGGCGGGTGGTCCGGACGGCAGGAATGGACGTCGCGCCCGCTGGAGCGGAGGTCGGGGGCGGCAGCAGGCGGTGTCGGGAACGGCTCTGCGTGAGCCGCCCGGCATCGAGGAGCAGTACGTCCGTGTACGCAGGCAACGCGAGCCGGTCGTCGTCCCCCCGCCCAGCCTCGGGGCTGCCTCTCGACGACCACGTTGCCGGCCTGCAGCGACTGCACCTGCAGCACTGCGTCCACGGCCACACCACCGACATATACTGACCTGTGTGGATAGGCCGGACTACACCGAGCTGTTCACCTTGCGGCTCACGCCGGCGGCGCAACGCGTGCTCGACGTGGCCTCGCAGCTGTTCTACGAGCGAGGGATCCACGCGGTCGGGGTCGACACCATCGCCGAAGCCGCCGGGATCACCAAGAAGACGATCTACGACCGGTTCCGGTCCAAGGACAACCTCATCGCGCTGTACCTGCACCGCCGCGACCAGGCCTACCGCCAGTGGATGAGCGACTGGGCCCTCGAGCACCCGGAGACTCCGAGCCTGCTGGGCACGTTCGATGCCATGTCCGCGTGGATGACCCGGTACGGGCCGCGCGGGTGCGCCTTCGTCAACGCCTCAGGCGAGCTCGCCGATCCCGAGCACCCGGCACACCGCATCACCCGCGACCACAAGACCTGGCTGCGCGGCTACCTGCACGACCTCGCCGTCGACGCCGGCCAGCACGATCCCGAGACCCTGGCGGTGCAGCTGCTCACCCTGCACGAAGGCGCCACCGTCCTCTACTCGGTCGGCGCTGACCCGACTGCCCCGCAGACCGCCCGCGAAGCCGCAGCCACCCTCCTCGCCCACGACGGTCGAGTGACCTGACGGGGCCAGCAGCGTCAAGCACCACCAGGAGTCACGACACCGACGTCGACACGCGGATCAGGAGGACCACCATGCGGATCGCCGAGATCCACCTCTATCAGGTCGACCTGCCGTTGAAGGGTGCCGCCTACCGGTTGTCCGAGGGCGCCCACACCGCCCTGGACTCGACGGTCGTGCAGATCGTGTCGGACACCGGGCTCTCCGGATGGGGTGAGACGTGCCCCATCGGCCCGACCCACGCCCCGGCCCACGCCCTCGGCGCCCGCGCGGCCCTGACCCAGATGGCGCCGGGGCTGATCGGCCGGACCGTCACTGGGCCCTCGGCGGTCCAGCGCGCGCTGCACGGCCTCCTCCACGGCCACAACTACGCGAAGGCTGCGATCGACATCGCGGTGTACGACCTGCTCGGCAAGGCCCACGACGTCAGGGTGTGCGACATGCTCGGCGGCGCGACGACCGATCAGGTCGACTCGTACTGGTCGCTGACGCTCGACGACCCCGACGAGACGGCCTGCGTCGCGGCAGAGAAGGTCGCCGAGGGCTACCCCCGCCTCCAGATGAAGGTCGGTGGACGGCCGGTCGAGATGGACATCGAGGCAATTCGGAAGGTGTGGGAGGCGACCGGCCGCACACCGCTCGTCGTCGACGCCAACCGGGCCCTGCTCACGCGCGACGTCCTGCGGATCGACCGGGAGTGCACCGACATCCCGTTCGTGTTCGAGCAGCCCTGCAACACCATGGAGGAGATCGCCGCGATCCGCGCCCAGCTGGACCACCCGGTCTACCTGGACGAGAGCACGGAGGACCTCGGCGAGGTGCTGCGGGCCATCTCGCTCGGGGTGTGCGACGGCTTCGGCCTCAAGGTCACCCGCCTGGGCGGCCTCGGAGCCATGGCCACCGTCCGCGACGTCTGCGAGGCACGCTCGCTGCCCCACACCTGCGACGACTCCTGGGGCGGGGACATCATCGCGGCGGCCTGCGTCCACCTCGCCGCGACCGTGCACCCCCGTCTGCTCGAGGGCGTCTGGATCGCCGAACCCTTCATGGACCTCCACTACGACTCGGCGCACCCGGTCCGGGTCGAGGGCGGCCGCATCCGAGTGCCGACCGGTCCCGGACTCGGTGTGGTCCCCGACGAGGGCGCCCTCGGCGATCCCGTCGCATCGTTCGCCTAGATCGGCTCGGCCCCGCCGGGTGAGGAGCTCGGGCAGGTCGACCCCGCACTGTCGCGGCTCAGGACCCGTGCCCGAGATCAACGGCCCGAATCCGGTACCGCATGATCGTCGCGGGTCACTCCGGTGTGACCGGCGACCGCTGCCAGGGCTCGGTGGACAGCTGCCCGGCCGTGCTCCGTGTCGGGGCCGGTGTCGAAGCCGTGCTGCGCCGCCGGTACGTCGATGGTCGTCAGGCCGGCGGGCCGCGCCTCGCGCAGCGCCTGCTGTCCGGCGACGAACGCAGGGAGCTCGTGCTCGACGAGCGTGAGCACCAGGGGAGTGTCACCGAGCCCGTGCAGCGCATCGGCCAGCGACGGCCAGCCGGGGACGTCCTCGGTGGGCAGGAGCGGATAGGTCAGTGCGGCGCAGCGGAGCCAGTCGTGCCCGGCGGCAAGGAGTGGGTAGGCGAGCGGACCGCCACCGGAGAAGAACCAGACGGCCACCCGGTCGCCGTCGACCTCGCTGCTGACGCGCACCGCGGACAGCACGCTGTCGAGCGTCGCGGCGGCCTCGGGGTAGCGCATCCCGCCGGTCAGCTCGTGGTCGAACACCGCCGCGGCCATGCCGCGCTGCACGAGCTGTGCCGCGTAGGCGCGGAAGAACGGCGTCCGCCGTGGGCTCACCGGCGGGGCTTGCTCGAACAGGCCGTGCACCAGCACGACGACGGGCGGTCGTCCGCTCTGCTCGGGCAGGTAGAGGTCGAAGTCGCCGTGATCCGCTGGTTCGACCGGGCGGGTGGGGACGATGAGGTCCGGCGGCTGGTTCATGTGGGCTCCTGGTCCAGGTGGTGGAGCTGGCGGATCCGGTCGGTGAGGGCTGCCAGCACGTCGGCGCACCGAGCGAGGTCCGCGGCGTCGAGGTCGGCTGTGACGTGGTGGAGGTCCGTGAGCTCGCGGCGGTGCACGTCGGTGAAGGTCCGCCTGCCGTGCTCGGTCGCCGCGACCAACCGGGAGCGCCGGTGCTGGGGGTTGTCGGCCAACTCGACGAGGCCGCGGGCCGCGCCGGTGTCGACGAGCGCCTGGACGCTCTGCCGGGTCACCCCGAACTCCCGAGCGACCTGGGGGACGGTCATCGGGCCCCGGTCGAGCACGAGCTCCAGCACGGCGCGCAACGCCACGGTCACCCCGGTGCCCTGCAGCGCGAGGTCCACGGCGCGCTCGGCGGCCTGGTAGAGGGGGCGCACCTCCATGAGCACCCGGTACGCAGCGCTGGCGGTGACGTGCACCTCGACGTCGTCGGCCGTCCCGTGGCTCTTTCCCTCGGCCGGGACGTCCTGGCCGTCAGTTCGCCTCGACACCATGACAGGAAGCCTGTCGAATCGACAGTCGCTCTGTCAATCAACGCATCCGAGGGAACGGGTCGGCGGGCGGCGCCGTGGCGATCGCCGCTCCGCGAGCCGGGGGACGGTGGTGGCGGGCGGTCGTATGCTGGCACTCGGCTCGCGTGAGTGCCAGGACGCGTCCTGGCCGACCGTGCGCGGGCCCGTCGAACCGGTACGGGAGGTGTCAGCCGTGGCGCACGACGACCGGCGCCTGCGGGTGCTGCGAGCCATCGTCCAGGACTACGTCTCCACCAACGACCCGGTGGGGAGCAAGGCGCTGGCGGCTCGGTACGACCTCGGGGTCTCCCCGGCCACCATCCGCAACGACATGGCGGTGCTGGAGGAGGAGGGGTACATCACCCAGCCGCACACCAGCGCCGGCCGGGTGCCCACCGACAAGGGCTACCGCCTCTTCGTCGACCGGCTGTCGAGCGTCAAGCCGCTGTCGGCGGCCGAGCGCCGGGCGATCGAGAAGTTCCTCGACGGCGCCGTCGACCTGCACGACGTGCTGGGCCGCAGCGTCCGGCTGCTGGCGCAGCTGACCCGCCAGGTCGCCGTCGTCCAGTACCCGACGCTGTCGCGAAGCGCCGTCCGGCACCTGGAGCTGGTGCCGCTGACCACCAGCCGGCTGCTGATGGTGCTCATCACCGACACCGGCCGGGTCGAGCAGCGCGTGGTCGACAGCCCGGACGACGTCGAGCCCGAGACCGTCGCCGAGCTGCGCACCCTGCTCAACGCCGCCTTCACCGGCAAGAAGCTGGCCGAGGCCAGCGACAAGGTCGGCGACCTGGTCGAGAACGCCCGGCCGCAGCTGCGGCCGCTGGTCGCCGCGGTGAGCGCCACCCTGCTGGAGACGCTGGTCGAGCCCTCGGAGGACCGGCTGGTCATCGGCGGCACGGCGAACCTCGCACAGGGCAGCGCACTGGACTTCCCCGGCACGTTCCGCCCGCTGCTGGAGGCGCTGGAAGAACAGGTCGTCGTGCTGCGGTTGATGGCGGAGGTGGGGCCCAGCACGGTGACGGTGAGCATCGGCGAGGAGAACGAGCACGAGGCGCTGACCGCCGCGTCGTTCGTCTCCGTGGGCTACGGGTCCGGCGACCAGGCGCTCGGCGGCCTCGGCGTCGTCGGCCCCACCCGGATGGACTACGCAGGGAACATGGCCGCGGTACGAGCCGTGGCCCGCTACGTCGGCCACCTGCTGGCCGAGAGCTGAGGACGGAAGACACCGCATGGCGACCGACTACTACGGCGTGCTGGGCCTGGCCCCGGGAGCGACCGACTCCGAGATCAAGAAGGCCTACCGCCGGATGGCGCGGGACCTCCACCCCGACGTCAACCCCGATCCGGGGGCGAAGGAGCGCTTCGGGGAGGTCAGCCGCGCCTACGAGGCGCTGACCGACCCGGAGAAGCGCCGCATCATCGACCTGGGCGGCGACCCCTACGACACCAACGGCGGCCGGGGCGGGAACCCGTTCGGCAACGCCGCGGGCTTCGGTGGCCTCGGCGACATCATGGACGCCTTCTTCGGCGGCGCCGGGGCAGCGCGCGGCCCTCGCGGCCGCGTCCGGGAGGGCAGCGACGCGCTGATCCGGGTCGAGCTCGACCTGGCCGAGACGGTCTTCGGGACGACGACGGAGATCACCGTCGACACCGCCGTGCTGTGCGACGTGTGCACCGGTGCCGGCACCGCCCCCGGCACGCACCCGGAGACCTGCTCCACCTGCAACGGCCGCGGCGAGGTGCAGAGCGTGCAGCGCTCCTTCCTCGGCCAGGTCATCGCCAGCCGTCCCTGCCCGACCTGCCAGGCCACCGGGCAGGTCATCCCCAACCCCTGCCCGCAGTGCGCCGGCGACGGCCGGGTCCGCGCGCGCCGCACCATCCCGGTGAAGATCCCCGCCGGCGTCGAGGACGGCATGCGCATCCGGCTGGCCGGCCACGGTGAGGTCGGCCCCGGCGGCGGACCGGCCGGTGACCTCTACGTCGAGGTGCACGAGCGCCCGCACGACGTCTTCACCCGCGACGGCGAGGACCTGCACTGCCGGGTCACCCTGCCGATGACCGCCGCCGCGCTGGGCACCACGTTGAAGCTGGAGACCCTCGACGGCAACGAGGACCTCGACATCCGGCCCGGCACCCAGTCCGGCAGCGTGCTCACCCTGCGGGCGCACGGCGCTCCGCGGCTGCGCGGCACCGGCCGGGGCAACCTGCTGGTGCACATCGACGTGCAGACCCCCAGCCGGCTCGACGAGCGCCAGCAGGAGCTGATGCGCGAGCTCGCCCAGCTGCGCGGCGAGGAGATCGCCGACGGCGCCGCGGCCAACCACGGCGGTGGGCTCTTCTCCCGGGTCCGCGACGCGTTCAACGGGCGATGAGCGAGGCCCCGGCCGACGCCCAGGAGCCCACGGCCGACGGCGCCCCGCTGTTCCTCGTCGACGAGCTGCCCGAGGCGCCCGAGGTCACCGTCGACGGCGCCGAGGGTCGGCACGCCGTCGACGTGCTCCGGCTGACCCCGGGGGAGCGGGTCAAGGTCGCCGACGGCCGCGGCGTGCTCGTCGAGGGCACCGTGGCTGCCGCCGGGCCGCGCGGCCTGCAGGTGCAGGTGCTCGCCCGGCACGAGGTGCCCGCCCCGCAACCGGAGTTCGTGCTGGTCCAGGCGCTGCCGAAGGGCGACCGCGGGCCGCTCGCCGTCGACCTGGCCACCGAGCTCGGCGTCGACCGGATCGTGCCGTGGGCCGCGGCCCGCTGCGTCACCCGCTGGCGCGAGGACCGGGTGGAGAAGGGCCTGGCCAAGTGGCGTTCCGCCGCTCGGGCCGCAAGCAAGCAGGCCCGCCGTCCCCGGGTTCCCGAGGTCACCGAGCCGATGACCACCCGCCAGGTGATCGGCCTGCTCGCCGACGTCGACCTGACGCTGGTGCTGCACGAGCAGGCGCGGGAGCCCTTCGCCCGGGTCGAGGTGCCGGCCACCGGCACCGTCGCCGTCGTCGTCGGCCCCGAGGGCGGGCTCACCGACGGCGAGGTCGTCGCCTTCCGGGCCGCCGGCGCCCACTCGGTCCGGCTGGGCGCCGAGGTGCTGCGCACCTCCACCGCCGGCGCCGCCGCCCTGGCCGCGCTGAGCGCCCGCACCCGCTGGGCCTGACCGCCGACTGAGCAGTTGTGGTCGGCGACACGGCTGGACACGCCGGAGGCGGCGACCACAACTGCGCAGTCGGGCGGGGTGGACTCATCTGATCGCCTGCCGGGCGCGGGCGCTGACCAGGTCGACCGCGGCGGTCAGCAGCACGGTCGCGGCCAGCACCGTCGTCACCGCGCCCCAGTCGAAGGTGGCCAGTGACGTCGCCAGCAACGCGCCCAGCCCGCCGGCGCCCAGCAGCCCGATGAGCACGCTGTCCCGGATCGCCACCTCCCACCGGTACAGCGCGTAGGCCAGCACCGGCCCCACCGCCCGTGGCGCGACCCCGTACAGCCAGCCGGCCACCGGTGGCGCGCCCATCGCCGCCAGCGCCGCTCGTGGCCGCGGGTCCAGCTCCTCGGTCGCCTCCGCGGCCAGCCGGCCCAGCACGCCGAGGGTGTAGACGCCCAGGGCGAGCGCGCCGGGGAGCACGCCGGGCAGCAGCACGAACAGCAGCACCAGCGCCCACACCGGCGGGGGCACGGCGCGCAGCACCAGCAGGGCCAGCCGGACGACGACGCCCGATCCCCGGCGCACCGGACCCGGCCGGCCGGCGGGGTGGGCGGCGAGCCCGGCCAGCAGCACCGCGCCGGCGGTGGCGACGGCGATCGCGACCACCGACATCTGCAGCGTCTCGACCGCCGCGGCGACGACGGCGCGCAGCAGGCCGGCGTCGGTGTCCGGCGGCCAGGCCGCGGCGAGCACGTACCGCAGCTGCTCGCCGGTGCGGTCGGAGACCAGCGTCGCGGGGGAGACCGCCAGGTACCACCACGCCCAGCCCACCGCGGCGACGGCGACCGCCACGGCGGTGGTGAGCGCCGGGTCGCGCTGCAAGCGGTCGCCCGGCGAGCGGGGCTGCGCGACCCGCCGGCGCACCGCCCGTCCGGCCACCACGGCCAGCACGCAGAGCGCGGTGAGCGCGTACACGCAGGTCCACACCTGCTCCCAGCGCAGCGAGCTGAACGACAGCGACAGCTGGTAGCCCAGCCCACCGGCGCCGATCAGGCCGAGCACCACCGCGGAGCGGACGGCGCACTCCAGCCGGTAGAAGGAGTAGGACAGCAGCCCGCCCGACGCCGGTGGCAGCAGCCCGTACAGGACGGCGGTCACGCGCCCGGCGCCGGCGGCGAGCAGCGCGTCGTGGGCACCCCGGGGCACCTCGTCGAGGAGGTCGGCGAAGACCTTCGCCGTCACCGCCCCGTAGGGGATGCCGATGGCCAGCACGCCGACCCAGGGGTCCAGGCCGAGCAGGTTGACCAGCAGCAGCCCCCACACCGCCTCGTGCAGCCCACGGGGCACGGCCAGTGCGCCGCGGGCCATCAGCCAGCCGGCCCGGCGCCGTCCCCAGGTGGTGCGGGCGACGGCGACCGCGCCGATCGCCCCGAGCGCCACCGCCAGCGCGGTGCCCAGGGCCGCGTAGGCGATCGTCACCAGCGTCGCGGTGCCGAGCACCGAGAGGAACGCGGGGTCGAGCTCGGGGGCGAGGGCGGCCGTGGCGAACCGGCCGAACTGCGCCGTCCCCGACCGGTTGACCACCTCGCCGGCGAACAGCCCGGCGCCGGCCAGGGCCCAGCAGACGACGACGAGCGCCCCCAGCCCCCAGGCCCACCGGGCGCGCACCCGGTGCAGCCGGGGCCCGGCCGCGGCCAGCACGGTGGTCACCGCGGCGCCCCGTAGAACTCGGCCAGGTCGGCCACGGTCAGCCGGTCGGCCGGCGCGTCGAGCACCACCCGCCCGTCGACCAGCCCGACCACCCGGGTGCAGTGCCGCAGCGCCAGTGTCGGGTCGTGCAGCGAGGCCACCAGTGCGCCGCCCCGGTCGGCGGCCAGCCGGGCGAGCAGGCCGAGCACCGCGTCGGCGAGCACCGGGTCCAGGGCGGAGGCGGGCTCGTCGGCGAGCACCAGCTCCGGGCGCTGTACCAGCAGCCGGGCCACCGCCACCCGCTGCCGCTGCCCGCCCGAGAGCCGTTCGGTCCGGTCGTACGCCCGGTCGGCCAGGCCCACCGCGGACAGCGCCGCCAGCACCTCGGCCACTCCCTGCGGACGGAGCAGTGACCAGGCCGCCCGGACCGCCGACCAGTCGCCCAGCCGGCCGGCGTTGACGTTGTGCACCACCCGCAGCTGGCCGACCAGCTCCAGGTGCTGGTGCACCGTGCCCACCCGGGCGCGCAGCCGGCGCAGCGCCGGCCCGCGCAGCGTCGCCGGGTCGGCGCCGAGCACCTGCAGTGATCCGGCGGTGGGAAGCACCGACCCGTTCACCAGCCCGAGCAGCGTGGACTTGCCGGCTCCCGACGGCCCGACCAGTGCGACCCGCTCACCGGCGCCGACGGTCAGGTCGATGCCGGTGAGCGCGGGAGTGCCGCCGTAGCGGACCGAGACGCCGTCCAGCCGGAGGACGGCGGTCAGCTGACCAGCCCCAGCTCGCGGCCGATCTCCTCGATCTGGGTGTAGTTCGAGGCCTCGGTCGGGATGAACGCGCCGGCGCCGAAGAGGTCGAGCACCGCGGCGTCGTCCGGGTCGTCGGGGGAGAGCCCGGTGAACCACTCGCGCAGCCGGTCGGGCAGGTCCTCGCCGATCCGCTCGACCGCCTGCGGGCCGAGCAGCCAGTGGTAGTCGTGGTACGCCGGGGTGCGGGCGTACTGCACCACGGCGGGGTCGACCGCACCCTCCTCGGTGCGGGAGGTCCACACCTGCTCGTTGAGCACGCCGGCCTGGTAGCTGCCCGACGCCACCAGGGCCAGCGTCGCGTCGTGCGAGCCGGAGAAGCCCGGCCCCCCGGGGAAGCCCTCGGGGTCCACGCCCTGCTGCTGGAGGAACCAGGCGGGCATCAGCCGGCCGGAGGTGGAGGTCTCGCTGCCGTAGGTGAACCGCAGGCCGGCCAACTGGGTGAGGTCCTCCGACGGCGCCAGGCCGGTGGCGGTGTTCACCACGAACACGGAGTGGAAGTCCTCGTCGATGTCGCGCTGGGCGATCGGCTGGGCGCCGGGGGTCTGCAGCCGGGCCTGCACGCCGGTGAGGCCGCCGAACCAGACCAGGTCCAGGTCGCCGGTGCGGAAGAGGGAGACGGCGGCGCCGTAGTCGGTCACCGGCTGGTAGGTGACGTCGAGGTCGAGGGCACCGGACATCGCCTCGGCGACGGTGCCGTGCAGGCGCTGCAGGACCTCGGGGTCCTGGTCGGGGATGGCGCCGATGGTGAGGGCCCGGCGGCCGCCGCTGGTCGGTGCGGCGGAACTCCCGGAGCCGGACACGGGGGAGGAGCGGTCGCCGCAGGCGGCGAGCGCGGCGGCGGTGACGGTGGCGGCGGCGCCGGCCAGGAAGCCGCGCCTGCTCACCCTCCTGTTCGCTTGTACGAGGCCACCCGACCGGACGGCGGAACGGGTGCTCACTACGTCCTCGCGGGGGGACGGGGAACGGACATGCGGGTCTCCTGGGGGAGTCGGGGGGTGGGTGCGCCCATCCTGGCGCACCCGTCCCCGGGGGGTCCCCGCCGGGCTCAGCCCAGCTCGACGATGCTGCGGGTGACGCCGGCCTGCTCGGTGAGCACCTCGCCGATGTGCTGCTGGGTCTCGTTGATCCGGCCGACGATCTCCCGGATCGAGGAGAGCGCGCCGACGACGTTCTGCACATCGGCCTGGATGGTGGTCACCCGGCTGCTGACCTCCTTGGTGGCCTGCGCGGTCTCCCGGGCGAGCTCCTTGACCTCACCGGCCACGACCGCGAAGCCCTTGCCCGCGTCGCCGGCCCGGGCGGCCTCGATGGTGGCGTTGAGGGCGAGCAGGTTGGTCTGCTCGGCGATCCCGTTGATCACCTTGACCACCTTGTCGATCTCCGCGCTGGACCGGCCGAGCCCGGCGACGAAGTCGCTGGCCTCCTCGGCGACCCGCTGCCCGTCGCCGGCCACCTGGGTGGCCTCGGCGACGTTGCGCTGCACCTCGTCGATGGAGGCGACCATCTCCCGGCCGGCGTCGGCGATCCGCTCGGCGGCGTTGATGCGCTCCATCGTCTGGCCGATCAGGAAGGCGGTGTTGCGCAGCGCGTCCCTGCGGCTGTCGGCCATGATCAGCGTCCGCTTGGCGAAGAAGTCCATCGTGCCGACGACGCGGCCCTCGACCTCGATCGGGAGGCAGACGCCGGACTTCACGCCGGCCGCCCGCGCCGAGGGCGCCCGCACGCAGTCGGTGACCGAGCCGAGGTCCTCCACGAAGACCAGGTCCTGCGCCGCCCAGGTGCGCCCGGCCACCCCGACGCCCCTGGCGAAGCTCGCCGCACGGCTCACCGCGTGGAACTCGGCGCCCAGGTCGCCGGACTCCAGGGACAGCACGAGCGCGTCGCGGTCCTCGTCCACCGTCCAGAAGGAGCCGTAGTGCCAGTCGAACTCGCGGCGGATGGTGTCCAGCGCGGTGGTGATCGCGGTGTCCACGCTGCTCGCCCGGCTCAGCCGGCGCAGCAGGCCGCTGGTGGCCGCGACGTCACCGGCGGCCCGCTCCTGGTCCGCGGCCTCGGCGACCCGGCCGAAGGCCTGGGACACCAGCAGGCCGACCGCCCGCAGCGCGGCCAGCCGCTCCGCGGACGGGCTGAGGGTCTCGGTGGTGAAGAAGTCCATCGTCCCGATCACCTGGCCCTTCCGCGTGATCGGGAAGCAGACGCCGCTGCGGACTCCGGCGCGCTGGGCGGCGGGGGCGCGGACGCAGTCGGTGACCTCGCCGATGTCGGGGACGAACACCAGCTCGCGGCGCTTCCAGGCGCGGCCGGAGAGGCCCACGCCCTCGGTGAAGGACGCCGTCAGGGTCACGTCGCGGAACTCCTGGCCGGCGGTGCCGGACTCCACGGCGAAGCGCAGGGCGTGGTCGCCGGGGGAGATCCGCCAGTAGGAGCCGTAGGCCCAGCCGAAGTCCTCCCGCACGGTGTCCAGTGCGGCCCGGGCGACCTCGTCCTCGGTCGTGGCACCGTCGAGGGCGACCAGCACCCGGGTGACCGCGGTGACGTCCGAGCGCGCCTCTGCCAGCAGGGCCACGGTGTCCTCACCTGCGTCCCGGTTCGCTCCGAACCACATCGTTGCACTCCTGACGCCTTCGGTCACGGGATCGGTCCCATGCCTTCTCGGCAGCATCCGGCGGGAACATGAACGCAGGTGATCAGATTGTGCACCGCGTAACTGACGACGTCGTTCCGGATCCGGCCGGGGGCTACGGTCCCTGCCATGACCGGGTCCCGCAGCGACTGCCTGTTCTGCCGCATGGTGACCGGGGAGATCGCCCCCGACGTCGTCCGGGAGACCGACCGGACGCTGGCCTTCCGGGACATCTCCCCGCAGGCGCCCACCCACGTGCTCGTCGTCCCCCGCGACCACCACCCGACGATCGGCGCGCTGACCGCCGCCGACCCGGCGCTGGCCGCCGAGCTCCTGGCCGCGGCGCAGGCGGTCGCCGTCCAGGAGGGCCTGGCGACGGCGGAGGCCCCCGAGCCGGGCTGGCGGCTGGTGGTCAACAGCGGGCCCGACGGCGGGCAGACCGTGCACCACGTGCACCTGCACGTGCTCGGCGGCCGCGGGCTGGGCTGGCCGCCGGGCTGAGCGCCTGACCGCATGCGAGCCTCGTCGTGGCTCCCCCCGTCGGCCCCGCCGCCCGCGGTGCGGGGACGGGGCCGACGGGGGAGCGGGTCAGGGACGGGTGGCCCGGGTCCGGCCGACCAGCCGCAGACCGGCCACGGCCAGCGGCAGCTGGATCAGCACGAACGCCACCGCAGGGACGGCGTTGCCCGAGGCCGGGGAGAGCGGCAGCAGGGCGGTGCCGGCCACCACGCATGCCAGCGTCCACCAGCCGAGCACGCCGGCCCGGCAGAGTCCGAGCACCACCAGCGGCAGCCCGAGCGCGAGGAGCGGGTCCAGCCCGAAGCACAGCTGCTGCAGCGGCGCGGACAGCACCCGCTCGGAGATGCCGACCGCCTGGTCCAGCGGCAGGGTGCGGGCCAGCTCCATGTGGAACCAGTCGGTGAGCAGCGCACCGGAGGTGCTCAGCAGGCCGAGCGCGCTCAGCAGCGCTCCGACCAGCGTGGGGACCGCGCCGCGGCGGCCGCGGACCAGCAGCGGCAGGGCCAGCGCGCCGACGCCGAGCAGCAGGTTCCCGTAGTGCAGCAGGACGGCCGACAGCTGGGTCAGCGCGGGGTCGCGGCCCAGCGACTCCAGGTAGCTGGCGCGGTCGTCACCGTCGGCGATCGGGCTGGTGAGGATGCCGGCGGCGAACGCGGCGACGCCGGCCGGCAGTGCGCCCCCGGCAAGCCGGGAGAGCACCAACGCGGCCGCTGGCCCCCGGTCGACGGCGGGCGGGGTGGCGGCAGGACTGGCGGTGGTCATGGTCGGGGTTCCTTGTCGATCGAGGTCGTCGGGGACGTCGGGAACAGTGGCCGTCCGGGTGCCTTCGTCGCTGCCTCTCCCGGGCTGGACCCCCGTCCCCCGCGCGGTGGACCACCAGGACCTCGGCTGTCGGCCGTGCGGGGGACCCCGGACGCGACCGCCCGCCCCTACGCTGTGCGCTCCCGACCCACGGCCCCGCCCGGAGGCGCCCGTGCCCGCGTTCCTGCGCACCGTCGCCGTCCCCTGGGCCGGCGCGCTGCTGGTGCTGGTCGTCGGCAGCGTCGAGTTCGCGCTCGACGCCAGCGGCCCGGACCCGGCGGCCAGCGCGTCGGTCCTGCTGTTGATCGCGGCCGCGGGCGCGCTCGCCCCCTGGTCACCGGTCGCTGCCGCCGTCGTGGTGGGGGCCACCTTCCCGGTCGGGTCGGCGCTCGGGCTCGCCGGGCCGAACGGCGCGCAGCTGTTCGCGCTGCTGCTGTCCACCGGTTGGGCGGGCAGCCAGACCCGGCCCGGCCGTTCGTGGGTGGCCCCGGCCGCCGACCAGGTGCTGGCCACTGCCGGCATCCTGCTCTGGGCGGCACCGTCGCAGGCCTGGGAGAACCTCTTCTTCTCGCTGCTGCTGTGGGCCTCGTGGGCGGTCGGTCTGCTGACCCGCCGTTCGCGGGAGCGTGCCGAGCAGTTGGGTCGGCTGGCCGCCCGGCTGGACGCCGAGCGGGAGCGCGCCGAGGCCACCGCGGTCGCCGAGGAGCGCGCCCGGATCGCCCGCGACGTGCACGACTCGGTGGCCCACTCGGTGAGCGTCATGGTGCTGCAGCTCGGCGCGCTGCGGACGACGGTGGAGCCGGGCAGCCGGGTCGCCGAGGTGCTGCAGGGGGTCGAGCGCATCGGCCGGGACGCGGTGGACGAACTGCGGGGGCTGGTCGGGCTGCTTCGTGAGGCGCCCGGCTCCAGCGCCCCACCGTCGCTCGCCCGGGTGCCGGAGCTGCTGGCGGAGGTGCGGGCTGCCGGGCTGCCGGTCTCCCTCACGGTCACCGGGCGGCCCCGGCAGCTGCCGCAGGCGGTCGAGGTCTCCGCCTACCGGGTGCTGCAGGAGGCGCTCTCCAACGTGCTCAGGCACGCCGGCCCGGTGCCGACGGCCGTGTCGCTGCGGCACGACCCGACCGCGCTGGTCCTCCAGGTCGACGACGACGGGGCGCCGACGCCGGTCCCGGTGGGCGCACCGGGAGGGCACGGCCTGCTGGGCGTCCGGGAACGCGTCGCCGTGCTCGGCGGCGCGGTGGAGGCGGGGCCGCGCCCCGAGGGCGGCTTCCGGTTGGTCGCCCGGTTCCCGCTGCGGGGGGTCCGGTGAGTGCGGTGATCAGGGTGGTGCTCGCCGACGACCAGGAGATGGTCCGGGCCGGCCTGCGGATGCTCCTGGACTTCCAGCCCGACCTCGAGGTGGTCGGTGAGGCCGCCGACGGCCTGGCGGTGGTCGACGTGGTGGCCCGCACCGGGCCCGACGTCGTCCTCATGGACGTGCGCATGCCGCGGTGCGACGGGTTGGCGGCCTCCCGGCGGGTGCTGGCCGCGCACCCGGACGTCGCCGTCGTCGTCCTGACCACCTTCGACGAGGACGCCTCGCTCGCCGAGGCGCTCCGGATCGGGGTGCGCGGGTTCCTGCTCAAGACCGCGCCGCCGGAACAGCTGCTGCAGGCGGTCCGCACGGTGGCCGCCGGTCACGGGCTGCTCGACCCCGCCGTGACGCTGCGGGTCATCGCTGCGGGCGCCCGGTCGCCGGCCCCGGACCCTGACGCGGTCGCCCGGCTGGCCACGTTGACCAGCCGCGAGACCGAGGTGCTGCGACTGGTCGCCGAGGGGCTGAGCAACGCCGAGATCGCCGCCCGGCTCTACCTGGGGGAGGCGACGGTGAAGACCTACCTGTCGCGGATGCTCACCAAGCTGGACCTGCGTGACCGGGTCCAGGCGGTCGCCTTCGCCTTCCGCAGCGGCCTGGTGCCGCTGCGCAGTCCGGAGGGTTGAGGCGGTGATCGGACCCCCGTGGCGGCGGACCAGCTCACCCGGGCCGCTCCACGGGTACGCTGGCTCGGGTCACAATCCCGTCGCAGGAAGGCAGGGTCGAGCGTTCTTGCCCGACACCTCACCGGACGTCGCACCGGGGGCCATCGCGTCCTCCCGTGAGCTCTCCGCGCGTGCCGCGGCAGCCGGCGTCCCGGACAGCCCGGCCGTACCGGCCGCCGTCCGCACCTCCATCACCGTTCCCGAGACCGTCTCCATGGTCGCCCTGCTGGGCTCCGCGGACGAGCTGCTCCGCCTGGTCGAGAGCGAGCTCGCCGCCGACGTCCACGTCCGCGGCAACGAGATCGCCGTCACCGGCCAGCCCGCGGACAACGCCTTCGCCGTCCGCGTCTTCGACGAGCTGATCGCCCTGCTGGCCACCGGCCAGGTGCTCCGGCCGGACTCGGTCCGCCGGGTCGTCGCGATGCTCAAGGCCGGCGGCTCCGAGCGCCCGGCCGACGTGCTGAGCCTGGACATCATCAGCCGCCGGGGCCGCACCATCCGGCCCAAGACGCTGAACCAGAAGCGCTACGTCGACGCCATCGACACCCACAGCGTCGTCTTCGGCATCGGCCCGGCCGGCACCGGCAAGACCTATCTGGCGATGGCCAAGGCCGTGCAGGCGCTGCAGACCAAGCAGGTCAACCGGATCATCCTGACCCGGCCGGCGGTCGAGGCCGGCGAGCGGCTGGGCTACCTGCCCGGCTCGCTGTCGGAGAAGATCGACCCGTACCTGCGCCCGCTGTACGACGCACTGCACGACATGGTCGACCCCGAGTCGATCCCGCGGCTCATGCAGTCCGGCACGATCGAGGTCGCGCCGCTGGCCTACATGCGCGGCCGCACGCTGAACGACGCGTTCGTGATCCTCGACGAGGCGCAGAACACCACCGCCGAGCAGATGAAGATGTTCCTGACCCGGCTCGGGTTCGGCTCGAAGATGGTCGTCACCGGCGACGTCACCCAGGTCGACCTGCCCGGCGGCGCGCAGAGCGGCCTGCGCGTGGTCCGCGACATCCTGCAGGGCGTCGAGGACGTGTTCTTCTCCACGCTGAGCAGCACCGACGTGGTGCGCCACCGCCTGGTCGGCGACATCGTCGACGCCTACGAGCGGTGGGACACCGCCCGCCAGACCGCCACCGCGACGGGTGCCGGCCCGTCCCGGGCGGCCCGCCCCCGCCGGCAGCAGGGGAGCTGACCGCGGTGCCCGTCGAGGTCGCCAACGAGTCCGAGATCGCCGTCGACGAGGACGCGCTGGCCGGCGTCTGCCGCTACGTGCTCGACAGCCTGGACGTCAGCCCGCTTGCCGAGTTGTCGGTGCTCTGCGTCGACGTCGACTACATGGCCACCCTGCACGAGCGGTGGATGGGGGAGAAGGGGCCGACCGACGTCCTCGCCTTCCCGATGGACGAGCTGGACACCGGCCGCCCCGACGACCCCGAGCCGGGCCCGGCGCTGCTCGGTGACGTCGTCCTCTGCCCGGCCGTGGCCGTCCGGCAGGCGCGCGCCGCCGGCCACTCGATGGCCGACGAGCTGCTGCTGCTGGCCACCCACGGCGTGCTCCACCTGCTGGGCTACGACCACATGGAGCCCGACGAGGAGAAGGAGATGTTCGGCCTGCAGTCCTCGCTGCTGGAGGGCTGGCGCTCCGTCCCGCGGGAGCCGGTCACGGGTGAACCGGTCACCGGCGAGCCCCAGGAGCCGGGGGTCCGATGAGCGCGACAGCGATCGTCCTGCTGGTGATCGCCGTCCTCCTCGTCCTGCTCGCCGGTGTCTTCGGCGCGCTCGACGCCGCCCTGCAGCGGCTCTCCCCGGCCGGGGTCGACGAGCTCCGTCGCGACGGGGTGAAGCGGGCGGCCGCGCTGTCGGAGGTCATGACGGAGCGGGCCCGCCACGTGGCGTTGCTCCTGCTGCTGCGGATCGTCTGCGAGATGACCGCGGCCGTGGTGGTCGCCGTCGTCCTCTACGACCTGGTCGAGGGCCTGGCCGCCGGGATCGCCAGCGCCGCCGCCGTCATGACCGTGGTCAGCTACGTGCTCGTCGGCGTCGGCCCCCGCACGCTCGGCCGCCAGCACGCCTATCCGATCGGGCTGGCCGCGGCCGGGCCGATCCGGCTCCTGGGCCGGCTGCTGGGCCCGGTGGCCACCCTGCTGATCCTGATCGGCAACGCGATCACCCCCGGGCGCGGCTACCGCGACGGGCCGTTCTCCAGCGAGGTCGAGCTCCGCGAGCTGGTCGACATGGCCGAGGAGCGCGGCGTCGTGGAGGCCGGCGAGCGGAACATGATCCACGGCGTCTTCGAGCTCGGCGACACCATCGCCCGCGAGGTGATGGTGCCCCGCCCCGACGTCGTGTGGATCGAGCGCGGCAAGAACCTGCGCCAGGCGCTGGCGCTGTGCCTGCGCAGCGGCTTCTCCCGGATCCCGGTGATCGGGGAGAACGTCGACGACATCATCGGCGTCGTCTTCCTGAAGGACCTCGTCCGCCGGTCCCAGGGCCTGGCCTCCGGCGACCAGGGTCCGCAGGTCGAGGACCTCATGCGCCCGGCCACCTTCGTGCCGGAGTCCAAGCCGGTCGACGAGCTGCTGCGGGAGATGCAGGCCTCGCGCACCCACATGGCCGTCGTCGTCGACGAGTACGGCGGCTTCGCCGGCCTGGTCACCATCGAGGACATCCTCGAGGAGATCGTCGGCGAGATCGACGACGAGCACGACACCGTGCAGCGCCCGCCCGTCGAGGAGCTCGCGGACGGGGCGGTGCGGATCACCGCGCGGCTGCCGGTCGAGGACCTCGCCGACCTGTTCAAGGTCGAGCTGCCCGACGACGACGGCGTGGAGACCGTGGGCGGGCTGCTCGCCCGGGAGATCGGCATGGTGCCGATCGAGGGGTCGGCCGCCGAGGTGGGCGGGCTGCACCTGCTGGCCGAGAGCACCGGCGGGCGGCGCAACCAGATCGACACCATCCTGGTCAACCGGGTGCCCGAGCCGGGCGCCGACGACGACGCCGAGTCCGATGACGAGGTCGCCGGCACCGCCCGGCAGCCCGAGCCGGCCGCCGCCGAGTCCTGACGGCGTGGAATCCTGACGCCTCGTGAGCGCTGCTGAGCTGGACCCCGAGGACACGAAGCTGATCACCCTGGCCCGCTCCGCGCGCGGCCGCACGGGAGCCGCCGAGGGGGCCGCGGTCCGCGACACCGACGGGCGCACCTACCTCGCGGCCACCGTGACGCTGCCCTCGCTGCAGCTGACCGCGCTGCAGGCCGCCGTCGCCGCGGCCGTCTCCAGCGGCGTCGAGGGGCTGGAGGCCGCGGCCGTGGTCAGCGACGCGGAGACGGTCGAGGCCGCCGGACTGGCCGCGGTGCACGACCTGACCGCGTCCGCGCCGGTGCTGCTGGCCGGCCCCGACGGCGCTGTGAAGGGCTGAGTCCGGGCCCTGGGCTCAGGTCCGCAGCGGGTGGCCGAGGGCGTCGGCGAAGGCCTCGGGGTCGCGGACCCGCACGGTGAAGGCCTCCTCGGTCAGCCCGTCCATGCCCAGGTGCCGGACGCTGACCCGGGTGCGGCCGGGCCACCACCCTCCGCGCCGGCGGGCCTTGGGCCAGCCGGCCGGCGGTGCGCCGACCACGACCTCCTGGACCAGCACCCGCGGGACGACGCGGAAGACCGACACCTGCCGCAGCCCGGCGATGTCGGTGGAGACCCCGGCGTCAGAGACCGTCAGCCGGCCGGTCGAGCCCACGACCACCAGCAGCCCCAGCGCCAGCGCGATCGGCAGCTCCCCGACGACGGCCGAGGTGCCGTCCCGCCAGGCGATGAGCCCGAGCCAGGCGGCGACGGCGAGCGCGGTCAGGCCGAGCACCAGCGGGCCGGCCGGGTCGTACTGCCAGTAGCGCAGCGGGGCGGGGGTGACGGTGACCGAGCGCTTCGGTCCGCGGGCGGCGAAGTAGCCGTAGCTGGTGACCTGCGTGACGTGCCGCTCGCGGTCGCGGGCGGCCGTCACCACGAGTGGCTCACCCTGTTCACGTCGGGACCGGGGGGACATGTGCCCATGATCGCAGCCGTCCGCACCGGGCTGTCGGTGCGCAGTGGGACACTGACCGGCGTGACCGACACCGACCAGCCGCCCTACCGCAGCGGCTTCGCCTGCCTGGTGGGCCGGCCCAACGCCGGCAAGACCACGCTGACGAACGCGCTGGTGGGGGAGAAGGTCGGCATCGTCAGCAACCGGCCGCAGACCACCCGGCACGCCATCCGCGGGGTCGTGCACCGGCCCGGCGGGCAGCTCGTCCTCGTCGACACCCCCGGCCTGCACAAGCCCAAGAGCCTGCTGGGCAAGCGGCTCAACGACGTCGTCCGCGACACCCTGTCCGAGGTCGACGTCATCGTCTTCTGCATCCCGGCCGACCAGCCCGTCGGCGCCGGTGACGCGTTCATCGCCCGGCAGCTCAAGGAGGTCACCACCCCGATCGTGCTGGTGGTGACCAAGACCGACGCGGCCAGCAAGAAGCAGGTCACCGAGCAGCTGGTGGCCGCCAGCAAGCTCGTCGAGGCCCGCGAGATCGTGCCGGTCAGCGCCGTCGCCGGCGACCAGGTCGAGCTGCTGGAGGACCTGCTGGTCGGCCTGCTGCCCGAGGGGCCGCCGATGTACCCCGACGAGCAGACCACCGACGAGGACGTCGAGCGGCAGATCGCCGAGCTGGTGCGCGAGGCCGCGCTGGAGAAGGTGCGCCAGGAGGTGCCGCACTCCCTCGCCGTCACCGTCGAGGAGATCCTGCGCAAGCCCGACCCGCGCGACCCGGAGGCGGTGTTCACCGAGATCCACGCGCTGCTGCACATCGAGCGCCCCAGCCAGAAGCCGATGCTGCTGGGCAAGGGCGGGCAGACGATCAAGGCGATCGGCAGCGAGGCCCGGGTCGGGCTGGAGACGCTGCTGGGCGGCCGGGTGCACCTCGACCTGCACGTCACGGTGCTGGGGGAGTGGCAGGACGACCCGAAGAAGCTGAACAGGCTCGGGTACTGAGGCGGCGGGGAGTGAGCATCGCAGGGAGCGCCAGCGACCGAGGAGCGGAGCGATCCGGCGCCGGGGGGTGCAGCTGTTGAGCACGACGCCGCAGTCGCTCTACCGCGACGAGGGGATCGTGCTGCGCACCCAGAAGCTGGGTGAGGCCGACCGGATCGTCACCGTGCTCACCCGGCGCACCGGCAAGGTGCGCGCGGTGGCCAAGGGCGTGCGCCGCACGAAGAGCAAGTTCGGCGCCCGGCTGGAGCCGTTCAGCCACGTCGACCTGCAGCTGTACACCGGCCGGAACCTCGACGTGGTCAGCCAGGCCGAGTCGATCCGCGCCTACGGGCCGGCGGTCGTCGGCGACTACCGCGCCTACACCGCCGGGACGGCGGTGCTGGAGACCGCCGACCGGCTGACGGTGGAGGAGAAGGAGCCCGCGCTGCGGATGTTCCTGCTCGTCGTCGGCGCCCTGCGCACCCTGGCGGAGGGCGCCAAGCCGGCACCGCTGGTCCTCGACGCGTTCCTGCTGCGCGCCATGTCGGTGGCCGGCTGGGAGCCCGCGCTGGGTGACTGCGCGCGCTGCGGCGAGGAGGGTCCGCACCGCCACTTCTCCGTCCCGGCCGGGGGCACGGTCTGCCCGTCCTGCCGCCCCACCGGCTCGGCGATGCCCAGCCCGGTGACCGTCGAGCTGCTGGAGGCGTTGTTGACCGGCGACTGGGGGCGGGCCGAGGCCAGCCAGGGCATCAACCGGCGCGAGGGCAGCGGTCTGGTCGCGGCGATGCTGCAGTGGCACCTGGAGCGCGGGCTGCGCTCGCTGCCGCTGGTCGACCGCACCGAGGCCCCCCGCCCCGCTGTGGCCCCCGCCGAGGTGGCGCCGTGACGCGCGCGGTGAAGGCGCCGAACCCGCACCCGTCGGGCGCCACCCCGCCGGCCATCCCGGCCGACAAGGTGCCCGGCCACGTCGCCATCGTGATGGACGGCAACGGCCGCTGGGCGAAGCAGCGCGGTCTGCCACGCACCGCCGGGCACGAGGCGGGGGAGTCCTCGCTGTTCGACTGCGTGGAGGGCGCGATCGAGCTGGGCATCACCGCGATCAGCGCCTACGCCTTCTCCACCGAGAACTGGCGCCGCAGCCCGGACGAGGTCCGATTCCTGATGGGCTTCAACCGGGACGTGATCCGGCGCCGCCGCGACGAGATGCACGAACTCGGCGTGCGGGTGCGCTGGGCCGGCCGCCGCCCGCGGCTGTGGCGCTCGGTGATCAAGGAGCTGGAGATCGCCGAGGAGCTGACGAAGGACAACGACGTCCTCACCCTCACCATGTGCGTCAACTACGGCGGCCGGGCGGAGATAGCGGACGCCGCCGCCGCGATCGCCCGCGAGGTCGCCGCCGGCCGGATCAACCCGGACAAGGTCGACGAGGAGACCGTCGCCCGGTTCCTCGACGAGCCGGACATGCCCGACGTCGACCTGTTCGTGCGCAGCTCCGGGGAGAACCGCACCAGCAACTTCCTGCTGTGGCAGTCGGCCTACGCCGAGCTGGTCTTCCTGGACACGCTGTGGCCGGACTTCGACCGCCGGCACCTGTGGCAGGCCTGCGAGGAGTACGCCAGCCGCCAACGCCGCTTCGGCTCCGCCTGACGAGGGAAGTGCGTCGCCGGATGCGGTCGCCACATCTAGGGTCGCGCTCGTGTCCGATCCCGTCGCCGCCAACCGGGCCAACTGGGACGAGCGGGTGCCTGCCCACCTGGTGGCTTACGGGGTGGAGCAGTTCATCGCGTCGCCCCACCAGCTGAGCGACGTCGTCCGGGAGGACCTGCGTCTGCTCGGGCCGCACCTGCCGGGCGGGACGCCGGACGGCCTGACGCTGGCGCACCTGCAGTGCCACATCGGCACCGACACACTCTCCTGGGCGCGCCTGGGGGCGCGGGTGACCGGCATCGACTTCTCCCCGGCCGCCACCGCGGCCGCACGGCAGATCGCCGCACGGGCCGGGCTGGCGGCCACCTTCGTCGACAGCGACGTGGCCGGTGCCGCGGATGCGGTCGGCGGTGCGCAGTTCGACGTCGTCTACACCGGCATCGGGGCGCTGACCTGGCTGCCCGACCTCCGGTCCTGGGCGGCGACCGTCGCCCACCTGCTGCGCCCCGGTGGCGTCTTCTTCGTCCGCGACGGGCACCCGTTGCTGACCGCCGTGCGCAGCGACGCGACCGGCGGCTCCCTCGCGCTGGAGGGCCCGTACTTCGGCACCGGGGCGCCGCTGCGCGATGACGGCGGGGCGACCTACGCCGACGACGAGGTGCGCCTGGCCAACGCGGTCACCTACCAGTGGCCGTACTCGATCGCCGACGTCCTGCAGTCGCTGCTGGGTGCGGGGCTGCGGCTGACGTCCTTCGCCGAGCACCGTTCGGTCCCGTGGCGGGCGCTGCCCTCGCTCGTCCCCGGTGCGGGCGGTTGGGTCCTGCCCGACCGCCCGGAGCGGTTACCGCTGACCTTCTCGCTGACCGCGACGGCGCCCTGAGGTCAGCTCGAGGTCAGGCGCGGCCGGCGGCCCGGCACTCGGCGCAGGTGCCCATGATCTCCAGGGTGTGGCTGACGTCGGAGAAGCCGTGCTCGCCGGCGACCCGGTCGGCCCACTGCTCCACCGCCGGCCCGGCGACCTCCACGGTGCGCCCGCACGACCGGCAGACCAGGTGGTGGTGGTGCTGGGTGCTGCAGCGCCGGTACAGCGCCTCACCGGTGTCGGTGCGGATGGAGTCGAGCTCGCCGTCGTCGGCCAGGGCCTGCACGGCGCGGTAGACCGTGGACAGCCCCACCGTGTCACCGGCGGTGCGCAGCCGGGCGTGCACCTCCTGGGCGCTGTGGAAGCCGTTCAGGCTGTCGAAGACGGCGGCGACGGCGGCGCGCTGGCGGGTGGTGCGGGCCATCAGGCGTTCTCCTCCGCGGCACCGCGGTGCGCGGCGTGGGCGATCGCGTCCCGCACGATGTGCGCCACGTGCCCGTCGACGAGCCGGTAGTCGACCTCCCGGTGCCGGCGCACGCCGGTGACCAGACCGGCACCGCGCAGCACGCGCAGGTGCTGGGAGACCAGCGGCTGGGGCACGCCGAGGGCGTCGACCAGCTGGTGCACGCAGCGGGTGCCGTGCTCGTCGAGCAGCGCGACGATGGCCAGCCGGAGCGGGAACGCCAGCGCGGTGAGCAGCTCGCTGGCGGCCAGCACGTCGGCGGGGATGGTCCGGCTGGGGGTGGTGACGGCCGCGGACATGACATCATCCTCCATGCACATGAGAACGGTTGTCAAACACAGGAGGCCGCGGTGTTCGCCGTCACCCGGTTGCGCGCCCGTGCCGACGACGTGCCGGCGCTGGTCGTCGCCGCGACCGACCTGCTGACCGCGCTGCGCGCCCGACCCGGCTTCCGGGACGGCGCGGTGGGCCGGGCGGCCGACGACCCGGAGCTGTTGGCGCTCTGGACGGCGTGGGACGGGGTCGGCACCTACCGCCGGGCGCTGGCCGCCCCCGAGGTGAAGCTGGCCGGCGCGCCGGTGTGGGTGCACGCCCTCGACGAGCCCGGCGCCTACCTCACCGACTGAGCCGGTGCCCTGCCGGGCCACGGCGCCGCGATCAGTCGGTGCCGGACTCCATCGCGGCCCGGTCGAGCAGCTCGTCGTTGGGGGAGACCTGGCCGCGCGAGGCGATGGCCTCGGCGCCGCCCTCCTGCGAGGCGTCGATCAGCCCGGTGGACGCCGCCTGTGCCGCACCGATGGACGTCGGGGTGGCGCCACCGACCATGCCCATCCGGGCGTACTGCTCCAGCTTCGCGCGGGAGTCGGCGATGTCCAGGTTCCGCATGGTCAGCTGGCCGATCCGGTCGACCGGGCCGAACGCGGAGTCGACCGTGCGCTCCATGGAGAGCTTGTCGGGGTGGTAGCTGAACGCCGGCCCCGTGGTGTCCAGGACCGAGTAGTCCTCGCCGCGCCGCAGCCGCAGCGTCACCTCGCCGGTGACGGCCATGCCGACCCAGCGCTGGAGCGACTCGCGCAGCATCATCGCCTGCGGGTCCAGCCAGCGGCCCTCGTACATCAGCCGGCCCAGCCGCCGTCCCTCGCTGTGGTAGGTGGCGAGGGTGTCCTCGTTGTGGATGGCGTTGACCAGCCGCTCGTAGGCGATGTGCAGCAGGGCCATGCCGGGCGCTTCGTAGATGCCGCGGCTCTTGGCCTCGATGATCCGGTTCTCGATCTGGTCGGACATGCCCAGCCCGTGCCGGCCGCCGATGGCGTTGGCCTCCAGCACCAGGTCGACGGCGGAGGCGAACTCCTTGCCGTTGATGCTGACCGGGCGGCCGTACTGGAAGCCGACCGTGACGTCCTCGGTGGCGATCTCCACCGCCGGGTCCCAGAACTTCACGCCCATGATCGGCTCGACGGTCTCGATGCCGGTGTCCAGGTGCTCCAGGGTCTTGGCCTCGTGCGTGGCGCCCCAGATGTTGGCGTCGGTGGAGTAGGCCTTCTCCGCGCTGTCCCGGTAGGGGAGGCCGTGGGCGACCAGCCACTCCGACATCTCCTTGCGCCCGCCGAGCTCGGTGACGAAGTCGGCGTCCAGCCAGGGCTTGTAGATGCGCAGCCCCGGGTTGGCGAGCAGGCCGTAGCGGTAGAACCGCTCGATGTCGTTGCCCTTGTAGGTGGAGCCGTCGCCCCAGATCTGGACGTCGTCCTCGAGCATCGCGCGCACCAGCAGGGTGCCGGTCACCGCGCGGCCCAGCGGGGTGGTGTTGAAGTAGCTGCGGCCGCCGGAGCGGATGTGAAATGCGCCGCAGGTCAGCGCGGCCAGGCCCTCCTCGACCAGGGCGGCCTTGCAGTCGACCAGCCGGGCGATCTCCGCGCCGTAGGCGGTGGCGCGGCCGGGCACCGAGCCGATGTCGGGCTCGTCGGCCTGGCCGATGTCGGCGGTGTAGGTGCAGGGGACCGCACCCTTGTCGCGCATCCACGCGACCGCCACGGAGGTGTCGAGGCCGCCGGAGAAGGCGATCCCGACGCGGTCGCCGACGGGCAGGGAGGTGAGCACCTTGGACACGGGTAAGAGTATGCACAGTCATGTATGGCCATGCAAAGGCGGGGGGGTTGTCCCGTGCCGTGACCTCAGGCCCCGGAGGCGGTGTCGTCCAGCTCCCGGCGGAGCGCCTCCATCGTCCGCGCGGCCCGCGCCCGGGCCTCGCCGTCGTCGGTCGCGCGGACGGCGTCGACCTCGCGCCGGGCGGTCGACGCCAGATCGTGGACGGCGGCAGGCGCGCCCCCGACGGTGTCCAGCCGCAGCCGCCAGGCGCGCAGCTCCAGCGAGGACACGGTGGTGAACAAGAGTGCATCCAGCGTCGGCCCGCCACTGGGCTCGTGCCGGGTGGCGCGGTCCAGCTCGACCTCCAGCTCGGCCAGGCCCCGGTCGAGCTCGGCCCGGTGGGCGGCCCAGACGGTCGCGTCGGTCGGCCCGCACTGCGTGTGCACGCGCCGCAGCCGGTCGCGCAGACCGCCCAGGGCGGTGCGGACCGGGCCGGCCACCTCGGGATGGCCGTCGCACAGGCGGTCGGTGACGGTCTGCAGGTGGGCGTCGACCTCGGAGGCCCGGACCTCCGACGTCGTGCCGGCCGGGGTGTCGGTCATGTCGGGCAGGCTAGGGGGACCGGGCCCGACCGCCCACCGTCGTCCGGTGAACACCCGGTGTCCGCCGCCCGCGGTCGTCGCCTGCTGGTCGCCCGCACGGGCCGACTAACGTCTAGGGGTCACCCCGCCGACCGCCAGCCGGATGGAGCCCTCGTGCCCAGCGACGCCCAGACTCCCCGTACCGCCGACCCCGCCCGCCTGGACAAGGTGGTCAACCTCTGCAAGCGCCGGGGGATCGTCTTCCCGTCCGGGGAGATCTACGGCGGCACCCGCTCCGCCTGGGACTACGGCCCGCTGGGCGTGGAGCTCAAGGAGAACATCAAGAAGCAGTGGTGGCGCACCGTCGTCCAGGGCCGGGACGACGTCGTGGGCCTGGACTCCTCGGTCATCCTGCCCCGCCAGGTGTGGGTCGCCTCCGGTCACGTCGGGGTGTTCACCGACCCGCTGACCGAGTGCCAGAACTGCCACAAGCGGTTCCGCGCCGACCACCTCGAAGAGGCCTACGAGGAGAAGAAGGGCCGGCTGCCGGCGAACGGCCTGGCCGACATCACCTGCCCGAACTGCGGCGTCACCGGTTCCTGGACCGAGCCGCGCGACTTCAACATGATGCTGAAGACGCACCTCGGCCCGGTCGAGGACGAGTCGGGGCTGCACTACCTGCGCCCGGAGACCGCGCAGGGCATCTTCGTCAGCTTCGCCAACGTCATGGGCGCGGCGCGGAAGAAGCCGCCGTTCGGCATCGGCCAGATCGGCAAGTCCTTCCGCAACGAGATCACCCCGGGCAACTTCATCTTCCGGACCCGTGAGTTCGAGCAGATGGAGATGGAGTTCTTCGTCCAGCCCGGCACCGACGCCGAGTGGCACCAGTACTGGATCGACGAGCGCACCCGCTGGTACACCGACCTGGGCATCTCCCCGGACAACCTGCGGCACTACGAGCACCCGAAGGAGAAGCTGAGCCACTACTCGACGCGCACCGTCGACATCGAGTACCGGTTCGGCTTCCAGGGCTCGGAGTGGGGCGAGCTGGAGGGGATCGCCAACCGCACCGACTTCGACCTGAAGACCCACTCGGAGCACTCCGGCTCGGACCTGTCCTACTTCGACCAGGCCGCCAACGAGCGCTGGACGCCGTACGTCATCGAGCCGGCCGCCGGCCTGACGCGCTCGCTGATGGCGTTCCTGGTCGACGCCTACACCGAGGACGAGGCGCCCAACGCCAAGGGCGGCATCGACACTCGCACGGTGCTCAAGCTCGACCCGCGGCTGGCGCCGGTGAAGGCCGCCGTCCTGCCGCTGTCGCGCAACGCCGACCTCTCGCCCAAGGCGCGCGACCTCGCCGCCGAGCTGCGGAAGAACTGGAACGTCGACTTCGACGACGCCGGCGCCATCGGCCGCCGCTACCGCCGGCAGGACGAGGTCGGCACCCCGTTCTGCATCACCGTCGACTTCGACACCCTGGAGGACGACGCGGTGACCATCCGGGAGCGCGACGCGATGACCCAGGAGCGGGTGGCGCTGGACCAGGTCGTCTCCTACCTCGGCGCCCGCCTCCCCGGCTGCTGAGCTCCAGGTCGGTCTCCCGGGTTGAGCCGGTCCACCTGACGTCCAGCCGCGCCACGGCACGGCTGGACGTCAGGTCGGCCGGCTCAACTCGCATCGAGGCGGTCGTCGATACGGGCCAACCACCCGTCCTCGACGGCGAGCTCGCCGCGGACCCGTCCCTCCGCGCGCGGCACCGCGGTGAACCCGCGGGTGCGCGGACCGTCGCTCGCGAGCAGCCGTCGCGTCCGGGTGGCGAGGTCCTCCCGTCCGGCGCCGAGGTCGTCCATGACGACCCGGAGGAACCGGATGCCCAGCGCACGCAGCAGGTCCTCGCACCGCTTCTCCCGCCACAGCTCCTCCTCGGGGGTGCGGCCGTAGCCCGGTGACCGGTACTTGACCCGCCCGTCGAACTCCACCGCGACGGCGGCGTCCGGGTACCAGCCGTCCACGACCTTCAGCAGGCGGCCCTCGACCCACAGCTCCACCTGCGGCACGAACGGGGGCAACCGGAGCGCGGCGAAGCTCAGCCGTCCGTGGGTCTCGAGCCACGACTCCGCCCGGCCGTCCGCGAGCGCCACCGCACGGACCGAGCGAGGGGACCCGGGAACGCACAGCTGGTGGTCCAGCACGCGGGTCAGCTCGATGCGGTCGGTCAGCCCGCGCACCAGCGCGGCATCGACCGCGGCGACCGCGTGCACCTCCGGCCACGACCGGGCGAGGTCGACGACGGTGCGTGCCGCGGTGGTCACCCGGTAGGCCCCGCGAGAGGTGATCTCGTCGTCCGGGAGGGCGGCGTGGGTCATCAGCCAGCCCTGTCCGCGGCGCCACCGGTGCGGATCGGTCAGGTGCACCGTGGGTGGGGTCGCCCTGGGCCGGGGCAGGCCCCACACCCAGGCTGCCGTCGCCCCGCTGAGGACAGCAGAGGGGCGCGCCAGGCCGGTGGTGACCGCCAGCGCGTCCAGTCCGGGCCGGCGCCCGGTCCGCTCGATCTCCGCGAGGTCGGCGGCGGTGACGAAGACCCCTGTCCGCAGGCGCACCCACGTGCCCGTGCGGACGGCGGTGCGGATCTCGCGTTCACCCACACCCTGCTCGGCCAGCTCCGCCGTCGTGAAGATGCCCAGCCGGCGGCGCGCGGGTTCGTCGACGGCCCGGGGGACGGAGAGGGGGACGGCCACGGGCCGACCGTGCCCGGTGGTCACCGGCCGGGGGAGGGGAACGGGGCGGCTGTGGATCGGCCCCTCGGCCGGGGACGGCGGCGCCTCCCGTACGCGGCTGGGTGCTAACGCTGTCCGTGGACCGGGTTGAGCCGGCCGGCCTGACGCTGAGCCGTGCCGTGGCACGGCTGGACGTCAGGTGGCCCGGCTCAACCCGCGGCGTCGTTGTCGAGTCGTGAGCACGGGCACACAGCCGGTGCACCTACCCTGGACGTCGTGACCAGCGGGACGCTCGAGCGGACGACGGCGCTGCCGCCGCTGCGGCTGGGCCCGCTGACCGTCGACCCCGCCGTGGTGCTGGCGCCGATGGCCGGCATCACCAACCCGGCGTTCCGCACGCTGTGCCGCGAGTTCGGGGCGGGCCTCTACGTCTGCGAGATGATCACCACGCGGGCGCTGGTCGAGCGCAGTGCGAAGACGCTGCAGATGGTCCAGGCGGCGCCCGGTGAGACCGATGCGTTCAGCGTCCAGCTCTACGGCGTCGACCCGGCGACGGTCGGCCGCGCGGTGGAGATGCTGGTCGACGAGCACGTCGCCGGCGCCCGCCCGGCGCACATCGACCTCAACTTCGGCTGCCCGGTGCCCAAGGTGACCCGCAAGGGCGGCGGCTCCGCGCTGCCGTGGCGCCGCACCCTGCTCCGGAACATCGTCCGGGCCGCCGTCACAGCCGCCGGCGACGTGCCGGTGACGGTGAAGACCCGGATCGGGATCGACGCCGACCACGTCACCTACCTCGACGCCGGGCGGATCGCCCAGGACGAGGGCGCCGCCGGGATCACCCTGCACGGGCGCACCGCCGACCAGCTCTACAGCGGCACCGCCGACTGGGCGCCGATCGCCCGGCTGGTGCAGACCCTCGACATCCCGGTGCTCGGCAACGGCGACCTCTGGGAGGCCGACGACGCGCTGCGCATGGTCGCCGAGACCGGGTGCGCCGGCGTCGTCGTCGGGCGCGGCTGCCTGGGGCGCCCGTGGCTGTTCGGCGACCTGGCCGCGGCCTTCGCTGGCTCCCCGCAGCGCGCGCTGCCCACGCTGCGGGAGGTGGCCGCGGTCATGCACCGGCACGCCACCCTGCTGGCGGCCGACCAGGGCGAGCTGTGGGGCTGCACCGACTTCCGCAAGCACGTCGCCTGGTACCTCAAGGGGTTCAGCGTGGGCTCCGACGTCCGCCGTGCGCTGGCGATGGTGTCGAGCCTGGACGAGCTGGCCGAGCTGCTCGGCCGGATCCCCGACCAGCCCTACCCGCAGGCGGTGCTCGGCGCCCCGCGCGGGCGCACCACCCCGCCGCGGCCGGTGGCGCTGCCGGAGGGCTGGCTGGCCGACCGGGACGACCCGACCCCGCCGTCCGGCGCGGAGCTGACGGTGAGCGGCGGATGACCACCGGTCCCTTCCTCTACGACGACGGCCCGGCGCCGCTGCACACCGGCACGCCGCGCCGGCGCACCGGCCTGCTGCTGGGCCTGCTGGTCGGCACCGTGCTGGTGGCCGTCGCGATGGTCGCGGCGATGGGCGTGTTCAAGGGCTCGCCGGACGAGCAGGCCACCGAGGTCGCCACGGTCTTCATCCGCGCGCTGGACGCCGGCGACCTCCCCACCGCCTACGACCTGGTCTGCGACGACGTGCGGGCCCGGGTGCTCGCCCCCGACCTCGCCGACACGTACCTGCGGCCCGGCACCCCGGAGGTCACCGGGGCCACCGCGGACGTGGTCGACGGCGACCCGGTGCAGCTGGTCGACGTCCGCTGGGACGACGACGGCGCGGTCTCCCGGACCCAGCTCACCGTCGTCCCCGAGGGCGGCACGAAGGTGTGCGGCACCCGGACGCTGGACTGAGCGGGCACGTCGCCGTCCGGTCGGCTGCCTGTCAGCGCCGCGTGGTACCCATGACGGGTGGCAGCGTTCGCGGGCCGGCTGGCCGTCCGGGTGATCGGGGCTGCGGTCGCCGCCTCGGTGCTGCTGGTGGGCTCGACGGCGCTGGCGATCTGGTGGACCGCCCGGCAGGACGCCCGGCCGGCGTCGGACGCGATCGTGGTGCTCGGCTCGGCGCAGTACAACGGCGTCCCGTCCTCGATCTTCGAAGCGCGGCTGGAGCACGCCCGTGAGCTCTACGAGGAGGGCGTGGCCCCGGTGATCGTGACCGTGGGCGGCCGCGCCGAGGGCGACGAGTTCTCCGAGGCCGAGGCCGGTCGCGACTACCTGGCCGAGAACGGCGTCCCGCGGGACGCGCTGCTGGCCGTGCAGGAGGGCGTCGACACGCTGCAGAGCGTCCGGGCGGTCGCCGCGGAGTTCGCCGACCGAGGCTGGGGGAACGCCGTGCTGGTCAGCGATCCGTGGCACGCCATGCGCGCCGAGCGGATGGCCGAGGACGCCGGCCTGGACGCCACGAGCTCGCCCACCCGCCAGGGTCCGGCCGTGCAGACCCGCACCACCCAGTTCCGTTACATCCTCCGGGAGACCGCCGCGTACCTGCTCTACCGCGCGACCGGTGAGAGCGTCGCCGGCGCCCCGGGCATCGGCTGAGAGGGAGGACGAGCCATGGCCGGTCGCGGACGCATCCGGGCCGCCGACATCGCGCTGGTCCGGGAGCGGGCGAAGATCGACGAGATCGTCGGCGAGCACCTGCAGCTCAAGCGCGCCGGCGGCGGCAGCCTGAAGGGGCTGTGCCCGTTCCACGACGAGAAGTCGCCGTCCTTCCACGTGACCCCGTCGCGGAACCTGTTCCACTGCTTCGGGTGCGGGGCGGGCGGCGACGTCATCCGGTTCATCCAGGACATCGACCACCTCTCCTTCACCGAGGCCGTCGAGCTGCTGGCCGGCCGGGCCAACGTGGAGCTGCACTACGAGGACGACGGCGGCCGGCCCACCGGTGGGCCCGACCGGGCCGCGGCCGGGCAGCGGGCCCGGCTGGTGTCGGCCAACGCCGAGGCGGCGCGGTGGTACGCGGAGCAGCTGATGACCCCGGAGGCGGCGCCGGCCCGGCAGTTCCTCGCCGAGCGCGGCTTCGACCGGCAGGTCGCCCTGGACTTCGGCTGCGGCTACGCCCCCGGCGGCTGGGACACCCTCACCCGGCACCTGCGCGGCCTGGGGTACTCGCAGGGCGAGCTGGTCACCGCGGGGCTGGCCAAGGAGTCTTCCCGCGGCACCCTGATCGACCGGTTCCACCGCCGGCTGATCTGGCCGATCCGCGACCTCACCAACGACGTCATCGGGTTCGGCGCGCGCAAGCTGATGGACGACGACCCGGGGCCGAAGTACCTGAACACCCCCGAGACGCCGCTGTACAAGAAGAGCTCGGTCCTCTACGGCGTGGAGCGGGCCAAGCGGGACATCGCCCGCAACCACCAGGCCGTCGTCGTCGAGGGCTACACCGACGTGATGGCCTGCCACGTCGCCGGCGTCACCACCGCGGTCGCCTCCTGCGGGACGGCGTTCGGCCCGGAGCACATCAACGTGCTGCGCCGGCTGCTGATGGACCAGGACGAGTTCCGCGGGGAGGTCGTCTACACCTTCGACGGCGACGCGGCCGGTCAGGCGGCGGCGATGAAGTCGTTCAAGGAGGACCAGCGCTTCGTCGCGCAGACCTTCGTCGCCGTCGAGCAGGAGGGCCGCGACCCCTGCGAGCTGCGCCAGGCGCACGGGGACGCCGCGGTGCGCGACCTCATCGCCCGGCGCACCCCGCTGATCGAGTTCGTGCTGCGCACGCATCTGGCCGAGTACGACCTGGACACGGTCGAGGGCCGGGTCGCCGCGCTGGACAAGACCGCCCCGCTGCTGGCCCAGATCAAGGACCACGCGCTGCGGCCGGCCTACGCCCGCCGGCTCGCCGGGCTGCTCGGCCTGCCCGACGAGACCGAGGTGGTGGCCCGGGTGCGCCGCCTGGCCGACGGCGGCGCCGCCCCCGAGCGCGGCCGGGTGCGCACCCCGCGCAAGAGCCCGGACGACGTCGCGGTCGAGGTCGAGCGGGAGGCGGTGAAGGCGGCGCTGCAGTGCCCGGAGATCGCCGGCCCCGAGTTCGACACCGTGCGCGCCGAGGACTTCACCAACCCCGACTACGCCGCCGTGGCCGCCGCGATCGCCGCGGCCGGGGGAGCGGCCGGGGCCACGGTCAGCGGCGCCGCCTGGATCGACCAGGTGGGGGAGCACTGCGACCGGGAGACGGCGCGGGCGATGCTGACCGCGCTGGCGGTCGAGCCGCTGCGGTCGGTGGGGGAGAACGACGTCAGCTACGTCAACGCGCTGATGGCCCGGCTGCAGGAGATCACCACCGTCCGCCAGGTGGCCGCGCTCAAGGGCAAGCTGCAGCGGATGAACCCGGTCGAGGCGGCGGACGAGTACATGAAGGCGTTCAAGCAGCTGATGGACCTCGAGCAGCTGGCGATCTCGCTGCGCAAGCGGGCGGCCGGCGGCCTCACGCCGTGACGCTGCTCGGCGCGCTGCGCGCCCGGTGGGCCCGCCCGCCGGAGCCGGTGCGGGCGGTGGTCGCCGCCTCGCCGGACCCGGACGAGCGGGTGCTCGCCTGGGGTGCGCTGGTGGCCGGCGGCTGGCTGGTGGCCACGTCCCGAGGGCTGCGGGTGGTGCCGGCCGACCTGGCGCTGCCCGACGCCGCGGCGGTGCCGGTGCTGCGCTGGCACGAGGTGGGGACGGCGCGGTGGACCGCGGCGGGCGCCGGGGGCAGCTTCCTGGTCACGCCGCTCAGCCAGGTCGAGCCCGGGGTGCAGGCCCGGGGGCCGCAGCAGCGGTACGTGCTGACCGAGGCGGGGGAGCTGCCGGCGGAGGTGCGCAGCCGGGTCGACCGGACGGTGGTGACCAGCCAGCGGCACCCGCTGCCCGGTGGGGGAGCGGTGCTGCTGGTGGCCCGGCGGGTGCCCGGTCAGGCGGCGCGGGAGTGGAGCGTGGTGTTCGACGACGACGCCGACCGCGACGACCCGCAGGCCCGGCAGATCGCCCGGGACCGGCTGGCCGCCGCGGTGGACGGCGACGACCCGACCCGCTGACCGCGGGCCGGGTAGGGGTCAGCGCTGGCCGGTGTCCTGCCCGCTGAGGCTGGCCTTGACCGACTTCACCGCGACGTCGGCCTGGGCCTGGGCCATGCCCGCGACGCTCTGCAGGCGCGGGTCGTCCTTGGCGTGGTTGTAGGCGCGGCGGATCTGCTCGTAGCGCTCACGACCGGCCCGGGCGCCGAGGACGTAGCCGGCACCGAAGCCGGCGAGGAAGGACAGCTTGGCCACGGGGTTCCTCCAGTGATCGGGACGGTCGTGAGGACGCTACCGGCCGGCGCGCCGCGCGACCCGCCGAGAACCCCCTCCCGGCCGAGGCGCCGGGGTGGGGTAGTCTCTTCCAGGCGCACGGGCGACAACCCGTACGTTCCCCCGTAGCTCAATTGGCAGAGCATGCGACTGTTAATCGCAGGGTTACTGGTTCAAGTCCAGTCGGGGGAGCTCTGACCAGGGTTCATGGCTCTGGGGCTTCCAACCAGGCGTCATCAACTTATCGGAAACCGATGAGCGCAGGTGCCGCATGGGACGACCACCGCTGCCGGTGGGCACGTCCGGCAAGATCGGCTTCCTGCTCCTGCCCAGCGGCGAGACCCAGGCCCGCGCCCGCTTCCGCGACTTCGACGACGGCCGCACCCGGCTGGTCTCCAAGACCGGCGCTTCCCGCGCCGCCGCCGGGCGGGCGCTGAAGACCGAGCTGGCCGCCCGCCGCGGCCCCGGTGGAGCCGGGGTGATCACCGCCAGCTCCCGGGTATCCGCGCTCGTGGAGGGGTGGCTCGCCGCCGACCACGGCTGGTCCACCGGCACAGAACGCACCTACCGCTCGGTGATCCGCACCTCGGTGCTCCCCGCTTTCGGCCAGCTGACGCTGCAGAGGGTCACCCCGGGCCGGGTCGGCCGGGCGCTCACCGCGATCGCCAAGACCAGCGGGCCGGGTGCGGCCAAGACCGCCCGGGCCTGCCTGTCCGGCATGTTCTCCCTCGCCATCGACGACGGCGCCATCACTGCCAACCCCGTGCGCGACGCCAGCGTCCGAATCGACACCACCGCCAAGAAGGCACCGCGGGCGCTGACCGCTGAGCAGACCACCCGGCTGGTTGAGCTGTTCCGCGGGACTGCCAGGGCGAACGAGCTGGACGTCGTCGACCTGGTCGACTGGATGCTGGCCACCGGCGCCCGGATCGGGGAGGCGGTGGCGCTGCGGACTGGTGAGACCGCAGGCCGGCCGCTGCTGGACCTGGACGCCGGCACCTGGGAGGTCAACGCCACCGCGGTGCGGGTGCCTAAGCAGGGGATGGTCGTCCAGCCGCGGACCAAGACCGCCGCGGCTGGCGGTTCATTGCGGTACCGGACTTCGCGGTGGAGATGGTGCGCCGCCGGCTGGCGTCACTGCTGCGGCCGGACACCGAACTGGTGTTCCCGACCCCGTTGTCCGGGACGCTGCGCGACCCGACGAACGTCTCCACCGACCTCCGCCAGCTGCTGGACGGCTTCGAGTGCGACGCCTGCGGCGGCACTGGCTTCCAGCGGGGCCCGAGCCGGACGGCAGCTGGCCGCCCGGTCCGCTGCGCCGAGGGGCCGTGGTCGTGGGTCACCTCGCACACCTTCCGCAACACCGTGGCGACTCGATTGGACGAAGCCGGCTTCACCCCGCGCCAGGTGGCCGACCAGCTCGGCCACGCCAACCCCTCGATGACGCTGGACGTCTACTTCGGCCGCCAAGTGGTCAGTGCCGAGGCGGCCCGCGTGCTCGGCCGTTGATCGGGTCGTCTGCTGCGTCGGGCACGCGACCCAATCGACGCCTACTACTGGCGTGACCTCCACCGTTGGTCGGCTGCGGCAGGACGGGCGGAGACGCCGGGTGTCCCAAAGCGGCCCACCATGGGACACGGTCATGCTTCGTGACCCTCCTAACGACGCTGCGCTCCTGCGGGGCTGAACACTGGGCTGGTGACGTGTGTCGGCCAAAGGGAGGAGCACCTTGGGGTTCGAGGATGAGGACGAGGACGGCGTCTCGCTAGACGTCCTGCTGGGAATGACATACCAATTGCTTCGCGATAGTGGCGACGAGCAAGCGGCGCTGCTGGTGCTCGATGTGGAGAGCCTGCGATTGGACTTCTTAAGAAGTGAGCCTGACTCGACCTCAGTCTTTGGCGCGCGATCCGTAATCGGCGCCGTACTGGACGTTGAGCCTTACCTAGTCGAAAGGTTCACGCCGGAGGTGCGCGAGCGGATCTGGGCCAAACTGGGCTACGTCCTTCGGCGTCATCACCGATCCGCCGACGAAATAGCCGTGCAGGAGGCCCTGCCAGAGGTTCCTGTTGACTGGCGTGACAGGGGCGAGCGAGATTTCACTGCCGAACGAGCTACCAACCATGCTCGCCGGGAGCGGCGAGACGCCGCCAACCCGGTTTACGATGGGCTGACATTCGGCAGCCTCGCCGAGATCGCCGTATACAAGTCGCTGGTCACGCTACAGCAGGCGGCCCATGAGGCACGAGCATTCGCCATCGTTCCTCTGCCTACCGTGCGGCTGCAGCGCATGGGCCAGCGGACCCCGGACTTCCTGATCGTTGGCAACGGCCGGGCGCTTGTGATTGAGGTAGATGGGCCTCATCACGGCAACAGTCGCCGTTACGCCGACGATCGAACGAAGGACCTTCATTGGGAGCGCTGCGGCGTTCGTACCTTCCGGCTAACCGTGGAGCAGACAGCCGAAGATGCCTCCCTCGGACCGCTACTTCGGGAGGCCCTGGTCCGCGAGCTCTACCGCTAAGGCCTCGTTCGGGCTGCCCCTGTCCCTTAAGCCGCCTACTGGGCTGTCTCCCTGAGCGACCCATTCAAGGAAACGTAGCGACTATGCGGGAGGCTGTCGGTGACGGCACCCACGAAGAGGAGTGCTCATGATCCAACTGTTGTGGCACGTTTGGCGCACCGGGCACCGGTCGTGGTGGCGCGAGAAGATGATCTGGTCTGGCGAAAACGGGACCGTCTACTTCTGCGATTGCGGCGAGCAATTCTGGCCACTCACGAATGAGGGGCCCTACCCCGACTGGCGTGACAACCCAGTCAAGAGGAAGCGGCCCGACTGACCGTCTGACCGTCTGACTTCGAGTTTGGGCTACGTGCGTCGCTCGCCTACGGCAGCCCAGCCCAGCTGGCATTGCCTTTCGCAGTCGGGTATGTGCCTGCGGAGGCTCGATCGGCTCAGCGGGTGCCGTGCAGCGATGCAGCGACCTTGGTCGACCACCACCGGTCGCACTCCGCCTCGTCGTAGAGCACCCGACGACCGACCTTGATCCCGGCGGGGCCGCTACCGACGTGCCGCCAGTAGCGGACGGTGGCCGGGCTGGTGCGGAACCGGACGGCGACCTCCTCGGTGGTCAGCAGACGAACAGTCATGGCATCTCCTCGGGAAGACACGAGTGAAGCTGGTCGATTCGAGGAGGCGCCGGCCTTGTGCGGTTGCTGCCAGCAGCGTTGGGGTGACATCGAACTAGTCGACGTCACCCCCGGCTGACTGGCACGTCACCCCGGCGTCGTGATCAGCGCGGGCGGGGTGCTGTCCGGCTGCGGATGTAGAGCCGGCGGGTCATCGAAACGCCGATCGCGGTCAGGGCGACGGACAAATCGTCCAGGTCCCGGTTGTAGATGCGGCCGGTGTCGAGCTGGGTGATGAGCTCATCGAGCAGGCGGGGCCAGTCGTGGCGGGTCGGCGGGGTGGTTACAGGGGACTCCACGCGTCGTTCGACGACCTGCACCGCCGAGAGCCCGGACGAGGCCGCACGAGCCTGCTCCCAGGCTCGCTGCCGGCACGACGCCGAGCACCACTTCGGGAGCCGCCCCGTGGCCTTGACGGTGATCGGGCCGCCGCACCAACCGCACGTCGACTCGGCGCGCCGCCGGGCTTGCGCAACAGACTCGACGGCCTGCGTTGGATCTGCTGCTGGATCACCGGTCTGTGAAGCGCTCGGTCGCCGCTCCCGCAGCCCGGTTGCTCGGCGCTGCGCCTCAAACCGCATCGGTGCATTCCGGCGCCTGCCCATGCTGGCCACTGTCCGGATGGATGTCTCAGTCGACGTCACCCCGATGCATCACGACGCAACAACAGGCCCGGGTGCAGGAGGTGTGTCGATCGCGATCTTGATGGTAGTGGGCGGGGCCAGCCGGCCTTGTCATCCGCTAAGGAGCAATCGTTGCTGTGGGCTGGCCCCTGGCGCTAGCGGCGCGGGTCCTCGTATCTCCTCATTCGCCAGCGTGAGAGAAAGGGTCCGTTTCCGGACTACGGGCCGTTCGCGTGACGTCCCATCAGTCGCCGACCGGGGGTGAGGCCGCACTTCAGCCCTCGTTCGAGTGGAGGCCGGGCTGGTTATTCGGGCGGTGACAACGTTCGCCCGAGTGCGCCCCATCCCTTTCGCGAAGCCGGCGCACCGGGTCCAGGCGCTCCTGCCTACAACCTGGGTCAGGCCCTTTAGATCTGTAGACGGCCAGCGGGGTGGCGGCGATGGAGTCCGCGTCGCCATCCATGGGAGGCGGCTGTCCCGATCTTTGGACGAGTTGAGGGTGATCGGGCGGGCCAACGGAGGGCCCACTGAGGCAGGCCTCATACTGAAGTCACGCTCGGGACGTGGAATGGCCACGCTGAACTGCGGACGGCATTGTCCGAGTCCAGTCCCAATGTGGGACATTTTCTAGTCACGAAAGGTAGCCGGCGGGCTGTGGTGACGCTAATGCCGGGTCCCGGCGATGGGCAACTTTCATCTCTGGCCCTACGACGTTAGGTTACCTGGCTGCTGACTAGCCAGCGCGCGAATCAGAGGACTCGCCTCGACTCGGTAAGGGTTCCCTTTGGAGCTTATCCGACTTGCGCAGTAGACGATGTCAACGTGCTTACGGGCCCTTGTGATCGAGACGTACAACTTCCTGCGCCCTTCGGCGACCTCTTCGGATGTCGGATTGAATCCGGGTAAGGCGGCATTGTCCGCTCCGGAGATGATGACGACGTCGAACTCTAAGCCTTTCGAGGCGTGGATCGTTGACGCTAGAACATGACCAACTGCCCGCGCGCGCTTGCCCATGTCCTCTACCGTCATGTGAGCGAGTGGTCCGCCGGGGGAGATGGCAAAGCGTAGCCGCTCGTATTCGCTTACGTCGTCGTCGCCCAGTCCGCGACCACCATCTACTAGCAGCCCAGTTAGGTCCTGCACGAAATCCCAAGCGAGTGACGTTGAATCGTGCCGGATTAAAGTGCCGATGAGTGTGCGCAGCTTAGTGTGCCGCTCCGACCGATCGCCGCCCGAGATGAATTGACGGAATAAAGGAACGATATCCGAGAGTAGTAGGCTGCGGACGTGCCGCTGGCTAATCCAAGCTGAGGCGGTCTCCACCAGAGATGTCAAGGGTGTCGTGCGCCAGTTCTCGTCCGAACGGGCAAACACAGGGATTGCGGCGTTCCGCAGTGCCGCAGCCAGGGCGTCTCGGTCGCTGCCCCACGGGGAAACGACAGCGATCTGGTCCGCCGAAGTCCCCTCCTTGATTGCCCTACGGACCAGCTCCACGGTGTATCCAACCTGAGCGTCGACCGTAGCTTGCTGCGCATGTACTACGACCGCTCCACCCGCGCCCGTTCCTTGAATGACCCGCTGCTGACCGAGTACTGCGAGGGCGCTGTCGATAATTCCCTGGCCGTTACGATAGTTCCGTTCGAGAACGACTCGATGGATGCCTTCCTCGGCGGCCAGGCGGTTTAGTAGTTCAGGGTGGGCCCCCGAGAAGGCGTAGATCGCCTGGTCCGGGTCGCCTACCGCAAAGAGACGAGTCTTGGAGCCTTTGCGCAAGGTTATTGCGCGAACTATTCGGTCCAGGCCAGGTGCCAAGTCCTGATACTCATCGACATACATTTCGGCGAACGCTGCACCTACGGCGCGCGCGATCCACTGATTGTCCTCTACCAGCGACACTGCTGTGGCAATGATGGTGTTGTAGTCGTACACCCCCTGGGTGGCGAGGGTCGTCTCGAACGCTTCGGCGAGCGCTGCAATCCGCGGCCCACCTAGGAGCGGATTTCCGCTCAAATCCAAGCGCTGGCGGACGACGTTCATCGTCGACAAGGCGTTTCTTCGGTCACCACCTCGAAATCCCGCAGCCTCAAGTGCTAGCTCCCGGCAGGCGCGGTCTTCTTGAGGGGTCGCCAGTCGGCGCTCTTTTATAGACTCGAACCCAGCGAGCGCGGCGAATGGTGAAACAATCCTGCTGAAAGCGAAGCCGTGTACTGTGCCCACGAACATCGTGGAGCGCGTCTGGAGGCCAAGTGAAGCAAGACGCCTGCGCAACTCGCCGGCGGCTTCGTTGGTCATCGTGATACAGGCGACACCACGAGGCGGTCTCACGCGCTGTCGAGCGACCGAATCTGCCAGCTTTGCTGTCAGTAGCTGAGTCTTGCCGCTGCCTGGTGGGGCGAGAACCACACAGTGTCCAGGCTCTTCAAACGCTTCCCACTGCTGCGGGTTGCTTTGAAGAAGCTGCTTGACCTCGTCGAGCCTAGTCACTTGTTGAGCCAGTGGAGCGCGCGCTCGATATATGGGGGCGTGTCTAATGACGGGGCACGTGAGGCAAGTCGTTGGGCAAACCTGCCTTTGGAGACCCCCATGCCCTTAACGAAGGCGGTCCCGTCTCCGTTGAGTAGCTTGGACTCGTTCTCGCTGGACTTGGTCGTCGTTGTCGCGAAGCTCGCCGCCGCTGCGGCCATCGCAGAGGCGTTTGCCGCCGACGTATCGAACAAATCTGCCTCAAGCGTAACGGTGCCCATGAATAGTCCAACCTCCTCCGCTTGCGACGCCTCGACTCCGCTTAGTCTGGCCAGTCGCGCGACGCGTTCCGGTCCAGTCTTCCCGGGTCCAGCAGTGGGATCTCCGTCGGTTATCACGGCGTATGGGGTGCCGATCGCACGAAGGAATCGGATATAGGAGGCGAAGTGCGTCCCATGCACTGAACACACTGTTATGCCTTCCTCGTCCAAGCGGCGCGGTCCCCCGGCCAAGAGTGGAACTAGGACTTGTTCAGCGAAACCTTCTACAAGCATCACGCGCTTAGCGAAAACCATTTCTGACCGCGTCGCGTCAAGGTAACGTTGCAGGTCATTCCATTCAACCTCACTCAAGTCCGCCGCGCTTGCCGAGTAGGCGCGCGTGCCTCCTGTGTCGGGCCTCAGGAGGACCAAACTCTGAGGTGGAGTAACGGACACGATATGAGGACTGTGGGTAGTAACAATAGTGCTGATCTTGGGAGACGTCTGCGACAGTAGCCCGGCAAACATTCGACGCTGCAGATGTGGATGCAGGTGGGCTTCGGGCTCTTCGATGGTTGTGAGGGCGTGCTCGATCTCACCGCTTTTTATCTGGCGAGCCAAATCGAGTCGAAGAAGCGCTATGTACAACACATTGAGGGATCCCAGACTGGCGCTGTTCAGATCGCGCTGGGCGGCCCCGTCAAGGAAGAGTCGAAGATTGCGCAGAGTCCGCGTGGGATCGACCGGGGTGAGATCGAGTGACGGCTCGAGTGCGTGGATTGATCCGACCAACAGTTCCGTTTGCGCTTTGATCCGCACTGCCGCGTCCTGAACTTGGGATAGATCCCGAATTGCATCGTTCGCCGCCGCCAGCGCATCTTCGACGGTCTCCATGGCGTCTGCAGGAACGCTCGTTGCGATCTCGTCGATGATCGGGCGCAGCGGCGACCGTCGCCAGGACGCAAGATCGGACTCCACGTCGCGCAGAGCGTGCATGTGTGTGTGGTGTAGGAAGGACCGCAATTCTCCGCCGACGACGTTCTGATCGTCCTGCCCCCCAAAAATGATCCACTCGTAAGGTCGACCTTCGGCCGACGACTCTGCTGCTCTCGGGCGGTATAGGAACGTGAGGCGGGCGCGCATCGGATCGCCGGCTATGAGGGATGAGTGCAGTGTGGCTAGAAGACCCTCGTCGTCTTCAAACTCTTCTACTTCTACTGCGATCGTGACTGTGGCACCCGTGCCCATAGGATCGGAACCCAAGTAGTCAGAGAAGTCGGCCGCGGAGAGCCGGCGGTCGTAGCTGGACAGGTGGGGGTCTAGAACGAGACGGAGGGCGTGCAGCATGTTGCTCTTTCCCGCGCTGTTCTCGCCGACAATGACAGCGCCGTCGCGCATGGAAATGTCGACGTCCACCAGGTTGCGAAAGTTCTTTATGACGAGCCGACTGAGGCGCATGCTGTGAGCCTAGTGCGGAGCGGATGTGACCGAACATGAACCGTGTTGGCAGGCGTGTCTTCGCCCGAGCCGATGTGCCTACGTCGCTCCGGTTGGCTGGCGCTCGCGTGCCTCGAAGGATCGTGCCCGAGGGATGCGTCGTCGACGAGTCATTCGCCCGGTGCGTGATGCTTGCGGAGTCGTCAGGTCAGTGGCCCGCGAGGGCGCCGGGTGAGGCATTGCAGCCACCTGTTTGGCCGCCGTTGCGGGAGTGGTCAGGTCCCAGGCGGGAGACGCCAAACCTGAGCCTTGTCCCACCCCGGGGCGGCTTCAGGGTTGGTCGTTACCTCGCTTGCGACGGTCATGTGGCGGGCCGCGGCTCTGGCGAGCGGTCAGGGGACCGTTGAGGGTGCCGCGGTGGACGGCTGAGTTGGTGACGGGTCAGAGGTTGAGCCTCGCAGGGCGCGGTGTTCGAAGCCGGGGTGCTCGTGGTTAGGCAGGACACCGTCGGCTCGTCCCTGACTTCCGTGGCCCGCCTGGCGGCCTGCTGCTGCGTGATGCTGGAGTCAAAGGGGGCAGTTGGCCGAGTCCGACGTAGTCAAGGAGCCTCCGAGTGCTCGCCGCGAGCCGATGGGCTGCGCGCCGACTCAGGGCGTCAACGCCGCTGGGCGTGGACGCCGCATGATGCGATTGATTCTGTCGGCTAGGCATCGTTTACTCATCGAAAACGTGCTAGGACGAGCAGATTCACCCAACGCGATCCAACCCGGGAAGTGCTGGTCAACGGGCTGTCTCATCAATGGTCGCCACTGATCAACTAGGTCAAGATCAAATCGCAGGGTTACTGGTTCAAGTCCAGTCGGGGGAGCCTCCACGCCCCTGATCAGCGCGATGCTGGTCGGGGGCCTTTCTCGTGTCCGGATCTGCCTTCGCGACGGGGGTCAGGGCCGGCGGACGGCGTAGCGCAGCAGGACGACGCCGTTGCCGAACCGCCGGGCTGCTGTTTCAGCGCCCGCATCTCGTCGCGTCCACCTCCGCCCGCAGCGACGCGTCGGGGCCGACCTCCTGCAGCGTCCGGGAGAACACCGAACTTCGGCACTGACCGCCAGATGCCGGCGAACTCCCGCATCACCGCCGGGTCGTCCGGGTCCTCGTCGGCGGGCGGTCAGACTGCCTCCATGAGCTCGTAGCTGACCCGGCCCTCCAGGAAGGCGCTCATGGTCGCGAGCTGCTCGTTGACGTGTGCGTGCAGCTCGTCGTCCACCATGTGCCAGCTCAGGTCGCGGTCCGGCCCCTCGAAGCACCCGTCCACCGACACATCATCTGCACGACGATCGTCCGCATGCCTCCTCCTGGTCGACGACTCGGTCCCGGAGCTGAGACCGGTGGACGCGGACGATCTCATCGGTGCCACGATCGACGGCCGGGACGATGGAGGAGGCAACGTGGACCTCGGACCACCGACAGTGGCCGTCCGGCACCCCGACGCGGTGACGCACTCCCCGGACGGGCTGGCCGTCATCGACGCCGACGGCGTCTTCGTCAACGGCAACCCCGCCGCCGCCGAGCTCTGCGGGCTGACCCCGTCGACCCTCGTCGGAGCCCGCTCCCCGTTCCCGCCGTCGTCGAGCGTGGCCCCCACCGGCGAGCTGACCGTCAGCTGCGAGCCGGTCCTCGGCTCCCGCCGGGAGCTGGCATACAGCCTTCGCCCCATCCCGGACACCGATCGCTGGGTCGTCTCCTTCCGCGACGTCACGGTGAGCCGGCTGCAGCAGCGCCGGCTCGCGGCGATCGCCACCGTCGCCTCCAGCGTCGCCACGGAACGCTCGCTCACCGGGACCCTCGAAGCGCTCGCCCAGGAGGTCGCGCGCACCGACTCGCTCGCCGGCGTCCAGATCCTCACCGTCAACTCGTCGGGCGACCGGCTGCACATGATGGGCGCGGCGGGCTTCGGCCGCGAGCACGACTTCTTCGACAAGCTGCTCGAGTGCCGGGCCGCGGGTGCCGAGCTCCTGATGCTGGAGTCCCTGGCGATGCGGGAGCCCGTCGTGCTGCCGGATCGCTACGCCCGGGTCCTGCAGGACCCGGCGTGGGCGCCGCTGCACGACTACCTGCGCCACCCCCGGTGGGAGTCGTTCGTCAGCCTCCCGCTCCTGGCCCGCGGCGCACCCGTGGGTGTCCTCAACGCCTTCTTCGCCCCCGGTCAGGTCGTCGGGGAGGCCGAGCTCGACTTCCTGCTGGCCATGGCCGAGCAGGCCGCGATGGCGGTGGACCACGCGTCGCTGCTGGAACGGGAGCGAGAGGCGGCGCGCACCGAGGAACGCCAGAAGCTGGCGGTCGACCTGCACGACTCGGTGGTCCAGCAGGTCTTCTCGATGATGATGCAGGCCCGGTCGCTGGCCGTGCTGGTGGGCCGGGGCCTGCCCCCGGCGCCGGAGCAGGTGGCCCAGGTGGCCGACGAGCTCAGCGGTGTCGCCGCGGACGTGCTCGCCGACCTGCGCGGCATGGTGGTCGAGCGGCGCTCGGCGACCACCGCCGGTTCCGGGCTGGTGCCTGCCCTGCGGTCCCTGCTGGACGCCACGGCGGCGCGCACCGGGCTGGCCGTCAGCCTGCGGGTGGCGCCCGCGGCGGACGAGTACGCGACGCTCGACCCCGACCTCGTCGAGGACGTCTACCGGGTCCTCGCCGAGGCGGTGCACAACACCGTCAAGCACGCGGACGCCACCGGCATCCAGGTCCTGCTCACCATGACCACCGACGGCCGACGCATCGAGGCGGAGGTCACCGACGACGGCCGGGGCGTGGACGCTGCCGCGCCGGAGCACCCCGCCGCAGCATCGAGCGGGTTCGGCATGACGACGATGCGGGAGCGCGCAGCCCGCTGGGGCGGCACCGTCGCGGTGCGGGAGGTCCCCACCGGCGGCACCAGCGTGCAGCTCTCCCTCCCGGTGCCCGCGTCCCTGCCGGCCGTCCCGTGACCCGGCCAGGAGAGATCGGCGTGCTCGTCGTCGACGACCACGCGGTCCTGCGCCGCGGGGTGGTGGCCTACCTCGAGGCGCTGGAGGACGTGGTCGTGGTGGGGGAGGCCGAGAACGGGCAGGTGGCGCTCGACCGGCTGGCCCGGGCCGCCGCCCACGGCGAGCTGCCGGACGTCGTCCTGATGGACCTGCAGATGCCGCAGATGGACGGCGTCACCGCGACCGGGGAGGTCGTCCGCCGGTTCCCCGGCGTCAAGGTCGTCGTCCTGACCAGCTTCGGGGAGACCGAGCGCGTCCAGACCGCACTGCAGCACGGTGCCTCCGGCTTCCTCCTCAAGGACGCCGGGCCGGCCGAGGTCGACGCGGCGCTGCGGGCCGCCGTCCGGGACGAGGTCTTCCTCGACGCAGCCGTCGCCGGTCGCCTGGCGCGGGGGATGCGCGGACCGCAGACCGGCCTGGGCGTCCTGACCGCCCGGGAGAGGGAGGTGCTGGTCCTCGTCGCCCGGGGCCGGTCCAACCAGGAGGTCGCCGACGAGCTCGCGATCAGCGAGCGGACGGCGCGCAGCCACGTGAGCCACCTGCTGATGAAGCTGGGGCTCACGTCCCGCACCCAGGCTGCGCTCGTCGCCGTCAAGGAGGGGCTGGTCGACCCCGGCTGACCGCCGCCGTCCGGCCTCGAGGGCCGGACGGCGGGAGGCTCAGCGGGCGCGGTACGCGTCCCGGGCGAACTGCACGTAGGGCGCCGGGGCGACGGTCGCCCGGATCTCGACCTGTACGTGCTCCTCGACCTGCGGCTTGGCCGAGTTGGGCTGCTCGCCCCACAGCACGGTCACCTGGGTGCCCGGCTCGGCGTGGGCGGCGTCGATGGTCGCCAGCGAGAGGACCTCGCGCTCGTTGGCGACGTAGCCGCAGTCCAGCGAGACACCCACCTGCTGACCGCCGACCAGCACCTTGTCCTCCTGGTGGAGGGCGTACCGGATCTTGGGCAGGTCCATGTACTTCGCGCCGGGGCCCTCGCCGACCAGCGACCCCATCGCCGCGGTGACGTCCTCGGCGTTCCAGACGAGGGTGACCTTGGTGCGCCGGGGCTGGTCCGCCATGGCCTCCAGGGCGGCGCGGCCGACGAAGTCGTGGTCGAACTTGATCGTCCTGCCGTACCCCAGGTCATGGGGGGAGAGGTAGTAGTCGGTGATGTCGTCGGAGTCCTGGCTGCCGCCGATCGACCCGAGGGCCTCCACCGGCAGCCAGTCCCGGTAGGCGGCCAGCAGCGGGTCGTCGCCGAAGATCGCCGGCAGCGGGGCGGGCGCCCACCCGGACTCCAGGTTGGCGGTGGAGTAGGCCTTGGCCCCGGCGCGGACCAGCCCGTGGTCCGCACCGGCCGAGAGCAGCGCGGCCAGGACGTCGGCGCCGTCGTCCCAGGGGCCGAACAGCTCGAAGCCGGGCTGGCCGGCCATGCCGTGCCGCAACGCCCACACCTGGTGCCCGGCGATGGTCAGCCGGGCCATCGAGAAGAACCGCGTCTGCGGCACCGGGGCGCCGGTGACCTGCTCGATCAGCGGGAGCGCGGTGGGGCCCTGCAGCTCGTAGCGGTAGAGCTTCGGCGGGCCGGAGGCGCGGACGGCGGAGTTGTCGTCGCGCTCGGCGGTCACGTCGAAGTCGCCGGTGGCGAGGTGGAACTGCACCCAGTCGATCACCATCGGGTGCCCCACCAGGTCGAACTGCCCCTCGTCGAGGTGGAACAGGATGGCGTCGCCGATCAGGTGCCCGTCGGGGGAGACCGCGACGTACTGCTTGGCCTTGCCGGGGCCGAAGGTGGCGAAGGAGTTGACCGCCAGGCCGGAGAGCAGCCGCACCGCGTCGGGACCGGACAGGAACAGGTCGGTCATGTGGTGGGACTGGTCCAGCAGCGCGCAGCTCTCCACCCACGCCCGCTGCTCGGTGCGCCAGTTGGTGAACTCCGGCGCCACCGGGAAGGTGTGCGCCCGGGTGGCGCGGTTCCGCAGCAGCTCCAGGGGGCTGCCGACGCGGGCGATGGCGGCGGACACGGACTCGTCGGACATGGCAGACCTCTCCTCGGGTGGCGGTGCGCACGGCAACGCTAGGCAGCAGCGCTGTGCTCCGCGTCACGCGGATGACCACCCCCGGCTGCCGTCCGGTCGCGGTGCACGCGAGTCATCCGACGCGGACGTCCAGCACCGGCTCTGCGAGCATCGGGTCCCCGATCGACCGGAGGACCCGTGACCGCCGCCCCGGGTGCGCGGCTGGCCGTGCTCACCTCGTCGGTCTTCGTCGGCTCCGGGGTGCCCCACCCGGACGGCGTCGTCTTCGACTTCTTCCGCGTCGGCTGACCAGCCGACCGCCTCCTCCACGCCGAGCCGCAACGGAGTTCCCCGCGCGGATGACGATCCGGTGACAGCTCGGTGCCAGGTGGTCGGCTCCGGACCCAGGGGGCACATCTGAGACGTCAACGACCCCGAGCGGAACGAGGAATCGAGATGACGGAGAGTCGTCCGCGGACGGAGACGAACGTCCGCGATAGCGCCGTGGCCGAGCCCGCCGGCGTCAGCGGGGAGGGGGCGACGACGCGCACCGACGTCGCCGGTCCCGGCGTCGGTGGCGCCCACGAGGTGCGGCCCGAGCTCCCGGCGGCGTCCCGCCGCGACCGGGTGCGCTGGGGCCCGGTGTGGGCCGGCCTGATCGTGGCCGTGCCGACCTTCCTGCTGCTGCAGGTGGCCACCCTGGCCCTCGGCTGGTGGGACGTCGGCGCCAACGACGGCGGGAGCAACGCCGACTGGCTCAGCGGCGTCAACGGGCTGATCGCCCTGTTCCTGGGTGGGCTGACCGCGGGGGCGACCGCGCTGTGGCGCGGGTTCGCCGAGGGGCTGCTGCACGGCATCCTGGTGTGGGCGCTCACCGTGGTCTCCCTGGTGTTCCTGACGCTGTTCGGCGGTGGCGCCCTGTTCGGCTCCCTCGCCGGCCTGGTGACCGACGTCGCCGGCATCCAGCAGGCCAACCTGCCCGACGTCCAGGCCGCTCAGGCGGCGGACGTCGCCCGGACGAGCGCCGGCTGGGCCGCCCTGGGCCTGGGGCTCTCGATCGCCGCAGCCGCCGTCGGTGGGGTGATCGGCGCCAAGATGTGGCCGAGCAAGAAGGCCACCGACGCGGACCGCTCCACCGTCCGCTGACCGGTCCGGGGACCCGGGCGCGAACCCGCGCCCGGGCCCCCGGCCGTGCGGTCAGCGAGCGCGGCGCCAGACCGCGAGCGCAGACGCCAGTACCCCGGTGCCGACGGCGGCGAGGGCCCCGTGGTGCCGGCTCGCCCAGATCTGCGGGTCCCAGCGGCGCGCCTGGTGCGGGAAGCTGCCCTGCGCACCGAAGTCCCGCCCGCCCGCGCCGTCGGCGGGCTCCCACAGGTTCACCGGGTCGTCCGCCGACGCCTTCTCGCCCCGCTGCTGGCCGTCGTAGCCGGTGCGGGCGAGGTACCAGTCGAGGAACTGCGGCCACACCTTGTTGCCCAGGATCGTGTACACCGTCGGCGTCCCGACCCACCACGCGCGCCGCTGCGGGTGCTCGCTGGCGTGTACCAGGGCCTCCGCCATCGGCGCGACGGCGTAGATCGGCGGCACCGGCTGCGGGCGCTCCGGGAGGCGGTTGAGCACCCAGTCGAACTGCGGGGTGTTCACGCCGGGCAGGTTGACCATCGTCACCCGCACGTTGCTGCCGTCGTGCTTGAGCTCGGTCAGCAGTGACTCGGTGAAGCCCTTGATGGCGTGCTTCGCCCCGCAGTACACGCTCTGCAGCGGGATGCCCCGGTAGGCCAGCGCCGACCCGGTCTGCACGATCACGCCGCGGTCGCGGGGGCGCATCCGGCGCAGCGCCGACATCGTGCCGTGCACGAACCCCAGGTAGGTCACCTCGGTGACCCGCGCCCACTCCTCGGCGGTGATCTGGTCGAAGGGGGCGAACGCCGTGCTGAACGCGACGTTGCACCACACGTCGATCGGGCCGAGTTCGGCCTCCACCCGGTCGGCGGCGGCGTCGACGGCCGCGGCGTCGGAGACGTCGACGGGGATGACCAGCGGCGTCCCCCCGGCCGCCCGGACGTCGTCGGCGGCGGCCGCGAGCCCGGTCTCCCCGCGGGCCAGCAGGGCCACCCGGTCACCGCGGCGGCCGAAGGCGACGGCGGTGGCGCGGCCGATCCCACCGCTGGCGCCGGTCACCACCACCACCCGCCCGGTGGTCGACTCCTGCGCATCGGTCACGTCTGTCCTCCGCTTCCCTGCGTCGTCTCGGTCGCCGTGGGTGTGCGCGACCGGCAGCGCCGGCAAACTCGGCGCGACGGCCCGGGAGGCGGGCGTCGGTCGCCGCCATCATGATCATCCGCATGGTCGACAGGGAGACGGGCGCGTGAGCGCGCCGGGGGAGCCACCGCTCAACCGCTGGGAACGGGCCGCCGAGCGGGATCGGCAGCGGTCCGGCGACGAGGCGCGCGCCTTCCTCCGCCGGCGTCCGTTCGGTCAGTACCTCGTCGTCCAGCTGGCGTGGGGGTGCCTGGGCGCAGTGGTGGGCCTGGTGCTCAGCGGCTGGGAACTCGCCGCGGTGAACTTCCTGCTGCTGGCCGGCGGGGGGCTGCTGGCCCGCGAGTTCGTCCGGCGCCGCTACGCCCACGACCGGGACGCCCAGCCCGAGGGCTGATCCGGTGACCGGTCAGGCGGTGGGCGGCAGCAGGCGGGGGGCGAAGACCTCGTCGATCGGCCGCGGGCCGATGTACTGCCGGCAGCTGCACGCCACCCAGGTGTGCCCGGCCCACTTGCCGCGCTTGGTGTAGGCGTCGCGGGCCACCTCGGAGTGGCAGGTGCCCCGCTCCGGGTCGTGCTGGCTCAGCGGGTGCCCGCAGGCGCACACCGCCTGCGGCAGCGCCGGTGCCGCGTTCCGTCGCCGGCCCAGCCGCCCGGCGCCGAAGCCCAGCCCCAGCAACGCAGCGCCCACCAGCAGGCTCAGCGGGTCCACCGGCCACCTCCTCGACTCGCCTCCGACGGTAGCGCCGTCCGGCCCCGGGTGGCAGTGATGATTGACCGGTTGTGGCCTGGGGCACAGCAGGTGTGTGAGCAGCTACGCCGTCGGCTTCGCCCGACCAGACCGCCGGTCCTGGGCCCAGCCGGCAGACCAGCCCATGTCCTGGCACGCGGTGGAGGCCCACCGCCCGGCCGACGAGCTCGACGGGGAGGTGGAACTCGCCGTGTGCGGTGCGATCGTGCAGGTCTGGGGGACGCAGCGGTGGGAGCGGGTCGGCGCCGGACGGTCCAGCTGCGCGGAGTGCCGGCGGCGGACGGCGCAGGAGCTGCAGCGGGTGAGCTGACTCAGATCGACTGCGGCGGCTCGGGAGCGGTCCGCGGCGCGGACCGGCGGCCGGTGATCGCGGAGATGCCGGTGACCTCCCGGCCGACGATCAGCGCCTGCACGTGGTCGGTGCCCTCGAAGGTGTAGATCGCCTCGATGTCGGCGTGGTGCCGGGCCACGTGGTGCTCCAGCAGGATCCCGTCGCCGCCGAGCAGGTCCCGCGCGTCGGCCACGATCGCCCGGGCCTTCTTCGCGTTGTTCATCTTCGCCAGCGACGCCATCGCCGCGGTCATCCGGCCCTCGTCGGCCAGCACCGACAGCCGCCAGCACAGCAGCTGCATGCTGGTGATCTCCGCGAGCATCCGGGCCAGCTTCTCCTGCACCAGCTGGTAGCCGGCGATCGGCTGGCCGAACTGCTCCCGCCGCAGGGTGTGCGCCAGCGCCAGCTCGTAGGCGGCCTCCGCCACACCGAGCGCCCGCCAGGCCACCGTGTACCGGGTGCGGTCGAGCACCTTCGCGACGTCCTTGAACGACCGGCACTCCGCCAGCCGGTTCTCCGCCGGCACCCGCACCCCGTCGAGGGTGATCTCGGCCTGCCACACCGCGCGCAGCGCGGTCTTGCCGGTCATCCGGGTCGCGGTCCAGCCGGTCGACCCCTTCGGGACGACGAAGCCGCCGACGGCGCCGTCCTCGTCGCGGGCCCAGATCAGCACGAGGTCGGCGATGGTGCCGTTGCCGATCCACTTCTTCGCCCCGGTGAGCACGTACTCGTCGCCGTCGCGCACCGCCCGGGTCTCCAGCGCGACGGCGTCCGAGCCGTGCTGCGGCTCGGTGAGCCCGAACGCGCCGATCGTCTCCAGCCGGGCCATCGCCGGCAGCCAGCGCTCCTTCTGCTCGTCGTTGCCGAGCATGGCGATCGACTGCATCGCCAGGAAGCTGTGCACGCCGTAGAACGTGCCCAGGCTGCCGTCGGCGCGGGCCCACTCCCGGGCCACCAGGCCGGCGGCGACCGCGCTCATCCCGGGGGAGCCGTACCCCTGCACGGTGCCGCCCGCGATGCCCAGCCCGGCGATGCCCGGCAGCAGGGAGTGGGGGAACTCCGCGCGCTCCCAGTAGTCGTTGATCACCGGGGTGACCTCGCGGGCGCAGAACTCCCGGACCCGGTCGCGGACCTCGATCTCCGCCGGTTCCAGCAGGTCCTCGAGGACGTAGAAGTCGGTGCCGGCGGGGGTGGTGGCAGCGCTGCTCACCCGGCGGACGCTACGCGCGCCCCGGGTCAGCGGCGCTCGAGGGTCCCGCGCAGGAACGCGGCCTGCCCGGCGTGCTGCAGGTCGTCGGTGATCACGCTGACCAGCCGGACGCCGAGCGTCACCGGCGGGTCCCAGCGCTCGTCGACGACGCGGTCGAGGTCGTCGTCGGTCAGGCCGCGGACGAACTCCGTCGTCCGGCGGTGCACCTCGGCGGAGTACCCGGCCAGCAGCTCCGGGTCGGTGACCCGGGTGGCGGCGACGTCGTCGCTGCTGAAGCCGTAGCCGATGGCGCCGGGGTCGAAGGGGAGGCCGAACCGGTCGGCCCAGCCGGCCTCGGTCCACGCCTGCTCCCGGCCGGCCACCTCGGCCACGTGGTCGTCCTGCACCCGGACGAGGTGCCACACCAGCCAGGCGATGGTGTTGGCCTCCGGGTCGATCCGCTCGTTCAGCAGCGCCGGGTCCAGGCCGTCGAGCACACCCCGGACGGCACCGTCGACGTTGTCGAACGCGGTCAGCAGCAGGTCACGGCTCAGCATGCCTGCCGACTACCCGGTGAACGGGCGGCGTCAACCGGTCCTCGGCACCGGCGGGTCGCGTGGGACGCGCCGGAGCCGCGCACGACGGGCTTGCGGCTCTGTCCCGGTCGTCGTTGAGTGACCCTCGTCGCGTTCGGGTCGGCACAGGGGGACGTGCACCGATGATCGAAGGCCAGGGTCCGGGGCGTCCGGACGGGCCACGGCACGCCGCCCCCCGGGAGCGCCGCAGCGGCACCAGCGGCGTGGTCGCGGCCGGGCTGGCCGCTGCTCTGCTGGTCGCCATGGGGCAGCCGGACGGCGTGGCTAGCACCGGCTCGGTCGTCCCGGGGGCCGCGGACGACGGGCTGCCCTGGGCCGCCTCGATCACCCGGGTGAGCGGCTCGGCGAGCGAGGACGTGCCCCCTCGGCGTCCCGGGTCCACGCCCGCCCCGCAGCCGCCGGCCGAGGCCGCGCCCGCCCCGGCGTCCACCGCGGGCATCCGCACCGTCGCCCAGGTGCAGGGGAGCTCGCCGCTGGCCACCAGCGGCATCCCGGCGGTGGCGCACACGGCCTACACCCGGGCGGCGGAGGCGGCGCCTGCGGCGTGCGGGGTCACGTGGGAGCTGGTCGCGGCGATCGGCCGGGTCGAGTCCAACCACGGCCGGTTCGCCGGCGCGGTGCTGCAGCCCGACGGCACGTCGGTCCCGCGGATCGTGGGGATCGCACTGACCGGCGCCGGTGCGACGGCGGAGATCCGGGACACCGACCAGGGCCGGCTGGACGGCGACGCGACCTACGACCGGGCCGTCGGGCCGATGCAGTTCATCCCCTCGACGTGGGCACGGTTCGCGGCCGACGGCGACGGTGACGGCCGCAGCGACCCCTTCGACCTCGACGACGCCGCAGCCGCGGCCGCGCGCTACCTGTGCGCCGCGGGAGGCGACCTGTCGACCACCGCCGGGCAGAGCCGGGCGGTGTTCGCCTACAACCACTCCAGCGAGTACGTCGCCTCGGTGCTGGGGCTGGCCGCCACGTACGCGGGGACGCCGGCACCCGGGCCCGCTCCTGCGTCGGTGGCCCCTCCGCCGTCCACCCGGCCGACGCCGGATCCGCAGCCCGAGCCGCCGGCCGTGCTGCTGGCCGCCGAGCCCGCGCCGGCCCCGCCTGCGGTTCCGGAACCGACGCCGGAGCCGACGCCCGAGCCGCCCGCGCCGGCGACCACCCCGGAGCCGCAGCCGGAGCCGACGCCCGAGCCGAAGCCGACTCCTGAGCCAAAGCCGACTCCGGAGCCGACGCCATCGCCTGAGCCGGAGCCGACACCCGAGCCGAAGCCGACTCCTGAGCCGAAGCCGACCCCGGAGCCGACGCCTGAGCCGACGCCGACGCCGACGCCTGAGCCAACGCCCACGCCCACGCCGACTCCTGAGCCGACGCCGACGCCGACGCCAGAGCCGACGCCCACGCCTGAGCCGACGCCCACGCCTGAGCCCACGCCCGAGCCGGTGCCGTGCGACCCCGAGGTCTGGACGCTCGACGTCCTCGACGCCTCGGGTGACCCGGCTGCCGGCGAAGGCCTCACCGCGCAGCTGACGGAGCACGGCTCCGTCGTCGGGACGGTGACGCGGGCCGAGGGCCGGACGGAGTCCGCCGTCGAGTTCCCGGCCGGACGGGAGGACGAGGCCCGGGTGCTCGCCGAGGCCCTGGGCCTGGGCGAGCGGGTGCGCGAGGCCGACGTCCCGCAGCTCACCGTGGTCCTCGGCGCCGATGCTGCCGAACTCCTCGCGGTCCTCGGTGAGCTGCCGGACCTCCCGATGGTGCCGTGCGAGGTGGCGCCCACCGACTGACCGGGTGGCCGGGCGCTAGGTTGCTCCGAGCGTCCGACCCGGCAGGAGGCCCGTGTTCCACTTCATCTCCCGGCTGACCCGTGTGGTGGGCAGCCGGCTGCGCGGCTGGCGGCTGCCGCTGGTGGTCATCGTCGCCGTCTTCCTCACCAGCTGGCTGGCGATGGCCCTGGTCGAGCCGGCCGACAGCGAGATCGCCGCGCCGGGCAACTACTGGTGGTACTTCGTGGTCACCGCGGCGACGGTGGGCTACGGGGACCTGTTCCCGGTCTCGAACGGCGGGCACGTCGTCGGGGCCTACGTCATCGTCGGCGGGATCGTCACGCTGACACTGCTGTTCACGCGGTTGGCCGACTACCTGTCGTCGCTCCGCGGCAAGCGTTTGAGGGGTGTCGTGGCACTGGACCTGACCGACCACGTCGTCGTCCTGGGGTACACCCCGGGGCGCACCGAGCGGATCCTCACCGAGCTGGTGACCGAGGGCTGCGGGGAGATCGTGCTGTGCGCCTGGGAGGACGTGCACGAGCACCCGGTGCCCGAGCAGCCCACGGTCTCCTTCGTCCGCGGCGACCTCACCGGCATCGACGTGATGACCCGGGCGTGCGTCGCCCGCGCGCGCACCGTGATCGTCGACGGCCGCGACGACAACGAGACGCTGGCGATCGCGCTGGCGGCCAACCACGCCAACCCCGACGCGCACATGGTCACCGCCCTGCGCGACCTGGGGCGCCGGGACAACCTGCGCTACGTCGACCCGCGGATCGCCTGCGTGCAGTGGCACATGCCCTACCTGCTCACCGAGGAGGCGCTGGACCCGGGCATCACCGACGTCTACACCGACGTCATGAGCCACGGCGGGCACGGCAACACCTACTCGGTGCGCCTGCCGGCCGGCCACCGGTTCGCCGCCTTCGGCGACTGCCAGGTGCACCTGGGCCGGGAGTTCGGCGCGACCGTGCTGGCGCTGCGCGACGGCGGGGAGCTGGCGGTCAGCCCGCCGTGGGACACCCCGGTCGCCGAGGGGACGACGCTGTACTACATCGGGCGACGGCGGATCGAGGCCCGGGAGCTGCTCAGCCGCTGACCGGGCCGCCGTCCTGGCCGCCGTCCTGCCCGGCGGGCATCAGCGTGCTGAGCAGCCGGGCGGTGTGCTCCACCGTCGGCAGGAACCGGGCCATGCTGCGCGGCTGGGCCCGTGCGGAGAAGCCGCACAGGGTGCCGAAGAGCTCGCCGGAGCGGGTCACCAGCGGCACCCCGATGTAGGCGGCGATCCGTTCGGGGTGGCCGGCCAGCAGCTGGGAGTACACCGGGACGGCGGCGGTGACGGTCGCGACCCGGGGGCCGGTGCCGCTGACCATCGCCCGGCAGAACGTCCGCGCCCACGGGAAGGCGGTGCCCGCGGGGACCGCCTCGCGGGGGTGGGCGTGCAGCACGACCTGCTCATCCCCGGTCACCTCCGTCAGCATCCAGACGTCGAGGCCGATGGTGCGGTGCAGGTGGGTGAGCGACGCGCGGACGGCGCCGGTCCAGTCCTCGAACGGAGCGAGGTCGTCGACCAGCGGAGGGCGCATGGAGCAACCTGAGCCCTGACCGGGGCGCTCGTCAATCCCTCCGGTCGCATCCGATCCGGAATCGTTGCCCGCGTCGCGTCGACCGGCGCGGTCGGTCACGAGCCGGCGCCCAGCCGCCGGCGCAGCACCTCCTCCTCGCGGCGCAGCACGACGCCCACCAGTTCCCGGACGGCGGACTCCGCCTGCCGACCGATCAGCGGCGCGTCCACCGTGGCCTCGCCGCTCACCGTGGCGCGCGCACCGGCGGGATCGGGCAGCAGGCGCCGCTCACCGGTGACCCGCACGGGGCGGCCGAACACCTCCGCCTGCACCTCCAGGTCGCTGTGGTGCCCTCCGGCACCGTCCGGCGCCCAGGCGGTCCGCTCCCGCACGGAGACCCGGTCGCCGACGAAGCGGGCGAACACCGGCGGGATCCCGGTGGTCGGCGCCGACAGCCGCACCTCGGTCGCGGGCCGGTCGCCGTCGGCGGTGACGGTCAGCTCCTGCACCTCGGCGCCGAGCGCTGCGGCCCGCTCGCGGAGGAACGCCTCGTCGGTGAGCACCGCCAGGAGCGCGTCGGGGCTGGCGGGGTAGCTGGCGTCATGGGCGATCGGCACGCCCCCATCCTGCGCCGTCCAGCCGACCCCGGCCCGCCGCGGGCAGGCCCAGTTCGGTCCGGACGGCGGCGAGTGCGGCGTCCGGCGGTGGCAGCCCGCCGGAGGCGAGCACGGCGCCGTCGGCGATCAGGGACTCCACGGCCAGCCCGGCGCGCACCGAGCGCCGCAGTGCGGCCCCGCGCAGTCCCCGGCGCCGTCCGTCGCCCACCAGCGCGGGAACCAGCCACAACCAGTTGGACGGGGCGACGACCTCGACCGCGACGTCCTCGGGCAGTCCGTCGCGCAGTGCGCGGTAGACCGCGCCGACCGGGTCGTCGTTGCGGGCCGCGTGGGCGTGCCCGCCGGCGTCGAAGGGACGCACGTCCCCGCTGCAGCACCCGCCCCCGGCCGCGCCCCGGGCACTGCGGACGAGCACGACCCGGGAGCTCACCGCGGCTCCTCCCGGGAGACCGCGGACCGGTCCTCGGCGCCGGTCGTCGTCGGCCGGTCGCGGAAGGCGGCGCGCAGCGCCAGGGCGGCCTCGACGATCAGCCACAGCGCGAGCAGGAAGATGGCGGCGTCCAGCGGGGCCAGCACCCACTGGTCGTCGCGGACGAAGTTGCGCAGGTTGACCAGCAGCGCCCACGACGTCATCGCCAGCAGGAACACCAGCGGGACCAGGACCGCGATCGGGCTGCGCCCCCGGCGGGTGACCCAGACGGCGATGACGGCCAGCGCCAGGCCGGCGGTGAGCTGGTTGGTGGTGCCGAACAGCTGCCACAGCACGCCGAAGGTGTAACCGGCCTCCCCGCCACCCGGCAGCAGCGCCATGGCCAGCGGGATCAGGACGGCGATGGTGGTGGCCAGGCTGAGGTTGCGGGCCAGCACCCGGATGCCGGTGAGCTCGCCGATCTCCTGGACGACGTAGCGCTGCAGCCGGACGCCGGTGTCCATCGTGGTGGCGGCGAAGCTGATCACGACCACCGCGGCGAAGATCGTGGCGAGGTCCAGCGGGATGCCGATGTTGTTGGCGAAGACCGCGACGCCGTTGACGAAGTTGCCGGTGGCGCCGCCCGACGCGGTGGCGAAGTCGGGGTAGAGCGCCTGCCAGTCGGCCTGGGAGGCGGCGACGCCGGCGGTGGCGGCGAGCACCGCGCCGGTGGCCAACGACCCCTCACCGACCGCGCCCATGTAGCCGACGTAGCGCGCGTCGGTCTCCCGGTCCAGCTGCTTGGACGTCGTCCCCGAGGCCACGAGGGAGTGGAAGCCGGAGATGGCGCCGCAGGCGATGGTGATGAACAGGAACGGGAAGAAGCTCGGCGAGCCCTCGGGGACGTCGTTGACCAGCGGCGCCTGGATGGTGTTGAGCCCGATGATCACACCGAGGGAGATGACGCCCAGGGCGATGAACAACTGGTGGCTGTTGATGTAGTCGCGCGGCTGCAGCAGCACCCAGACCGGGATGCGCGAGGCCACCCAGGTGTAGACGAACAGCAGGATGACCCACAGGTTCCGGGTCTGCTCGAAGCCCAGTGTCTCGGCCAGGCCGTCGAGGGACACCGGGACGGCGTTGCCGACCAGGATCAGCGCGTAGAGCAGCACCACCCCGACGATCGAGGGGATCAGCGCGGAGGACCGGGTCCGGTAGATGTACTGGCCGATGACCATCGCCACCGGGATCTCCACCACGATCGGGATGACCGCGCCGGGGTTGGCGACGAAGAGGTTGCCGATGACCACGGCGAACACCGCGTTCACCAGGGTCAGCAGGAAGAAGATGATCGCCAGGAACAGGCCCCGGGCCCGGCCGTTGACGACCTCCCCGGCGAGGGTGCCGATGCTGCGGGCCTTGTGCCGCACCGAGACGACCAGCGCGCCGAAGTCGTGCACGCCGGCGGCGAAGATGGTGCCGAGCACGATCCAGGTCAGCGCCGGTCCCCACCCCCAGAAGACCGCGATCGCCGGGCCGACGATGGGCGCGGCGCCGGCGACGGAGGTGAAGTGGTGGCCGAACAGGACGTGCTTGTTGGTGGGCACGTAGTCGTTGCCGTCGTTGAACTCGTGCGCCGGCGTGACGAACGCCGGGTCGAGCACGTACACCTTCCGGGCCAGGTAGCGGGAGTAGTACCGGTACCCCAGGAAGAACAGCACCCCGACCACGGCGGCCACGACGACTGCGGGCACGACGACCTCCAGCGCAGGGCGGCCCGAGCGGCCGCAGGAAGAGAGAGTAGACAGCGGATGTGACGGCGCACACAACACCCACGCGGACGATCCGTGCCGCCGGACTGGCCGAGCTGGTCTGGCGGCGCCCCGGTGGTCCGCCGGGCGCGCTCGGGGTGGTGCCGCTGCTGCTCGGCGAGCGACCGGCCGTTGCCCTTCCGTGGGCGCAGGTCGCGGCCGCCCGCAGCGTCGCCGCCGCGGACGCGGTCGCCCTGGTGCTCTCCGATCCGCGGCTCACCGGGCCCGGCTGGGAGCCGCTCGTCCTGCACGGCCGGTGCACCCTGGTCGAGGACGGCGACGGCAGCCTGTTCACCGAGGACCTGCTGCCGCAGGAGCTGCGCAAGCACCCGCCGTCCCGGGCGCTGGCCGACTCCGCGATGCTCCGCCGGGAGCACTGGTGGTACCTGCCGCGGCTCGTCCTGCTGCTGGACGACGTCCGGGTCGCCCCGACGAGACGCCGGGACGGGCCGGCGGACGTCGTCCTGGCCGTCGACGACGGCGGGCTGCGCGTGGGCACGGTCCGGGTGGGGGAGTGGGCCGCCGACCCGCTGGTGGTCGACGGCGCCCCACCCGTCTCCGGCCCGGCGACGCTGGTGGGGCAGGAGGTCTCGGTGCCCGACGCCGAGCGGTGGACGGTGCACGTGACGACCGGGCGGCTGGCCGGTGGGGCACTGGTGGACGTGGTGCCGGCGGCGACCCGTGAGCTGGAGCCGACGCCGGGGCTGCTGACCCGGGTGCGGCGGCAGCGGGCGCTGCACCGCGCCTGTGTGGCCACCCTGCGGGAGGCCGGGCACGCCTGACCGGGTGATTGCCGTCCAGGTCGCCGCAGGCCAAGGTGGGCGCGTGCCTCCGCTGCGTGCGCCCTACGCCTGGTTCGCCGGTCTCTACGCCGCCGCGTTGCTGGTGGCGCAGCTGCCCGGCGACCCGAGCGGGGACGTCCCGCTGTCCTGGCTGGCCGTCGACGCCCTCCTGGCGGTGCTGGCCTGGCGGGGGAGCCGGGTGGCCTGGGTGGTCCTGGTGACGCTGCACCTGCTGTTCCTGGGCACCTTCTTCCTGCTCGTCTGGCCGATCGGGTGGCAGCTGGCCGCCTTCTACGGCCTGCTGGCGCTGGCGGTGGTGCCGCTGCTCAGCCGGGAGGCCCGCGGGGCGCGGGCGGTGCCGGCCACCGGCTGAGGCGCGCTCACCGCCGGTCGAACCGGGTGACCTGGTCGGGGACGGCGGTGAACGGGTTGGCCCACTCGGACGGCGCGCCGGTGATCGGCTGGGCGTCGGTGACCACGCTGAACGGGGAGCCGGGGTAGATCGCCAGGACGCGGGAGGCCGACGTCAGCGTCTCGGTGTGCTCGAGCACCTCACCGCGGCGGAGCAGGCGGGTGGTCCGCTCGCCGCGGAGCTCCTCGCCGACCTCGGCGTGCCAGACGGCGTCGTCCTGGCGGAAGGTGATCGCCCGGACCCGTTCGGCGGCCGGAGCGGCCTCGACGCCGGCGAACTCGGCCAGCGCGTCGTAGAGGCGCTCGGCCTGCTCGGCGTCGGCGGAGCGGGGGACGAAGAAGGCGACCATGCGCGCAAGCCTGCCCGCTCCCACCGACGGTTCCGGTCGGCTCGACCGCGGCCCGGACCCGGTGGGGTGACGCCGGGACGGGGGAACTCGGCGGCTGCGGCTACCGCGCGTGACGGTCAGCGGATGAGATCCACGGGTGACCAGCCCCCAGGACCGCCCGATGCCGTCGCTCAGCCAGCCGAGGCGGGTGGGGGCGTCGCTGCTCACCGTCGGCGCCGTTGCGGGCCTGATGCTGTTCGCGACGTTCGGGCAGTTCACCGTCGAGGACAGCCCGTTCCCGCGGTCGGTGGTCCAGCCGGATGGACCCCCCGGACAGCGGTGAACGCCCCCAGGGAGCTCCTCAACGTGAGACGGGGTCGAGGTCGCTCGCGTCCAGCGAGGTGAGGTCGGCCCGCGTCGGTGCGGCTTCCCAGTCGCCCTCGGTCAGGCAGGCCAGCGCTCCGCAGCGGATGGCGGTGTCGAGCCGAGCGTCGAGGTCGCCGCCATCGACCAACGAGGCGAGCCAGCCCGCGACGAACGCGTCGCCCGCGCCGACCGTGTCGACGGCTGCCACCGGGAACGCGGCCTGGCGCAGGCGGTCGCCGTTCGCGGTCGCCGCGATCGCGCCGTCCTCGCCGAGCTTGACCACGGCCTGTCGAGCGCCGAGCGCGAGCATCGCGTCGAGCTGCCGTTCCGGGTCGCTCTCCCCGGTGAGGAGCTCCGCCTCGTCGTTGCCGGCGAAGAGCAGATCGGCGCGTCCGGCGAGCGCGAGGTAGCCGCGTCGCGTCTGCTCGATGTCATCGACGAGCGTCGCGCGGTGGTTCACGTCGAACGACACGAGCGTGCCGCTCTCGCGGGCCAGATCCGCGGCGTGCGTCGCGGCATCCCGCGGCCCCGCACCCAACGCCACCGATATCCCGGTCACGTGCAGCACCTTCGCCGAGGTCACGACGTCGGTCGGGACGTCGGCCGGTGACAGCCGACTGCCCGCCTGCCCGCGCCGGTAGTAGGTGATGCGGCTGGCGCCGGGACGCACGCGCTCCTTGAGCATGAGCGCGGTCGCCGCTGCCGACTCGGTCGCCGCATGCACGGCGACGCCCTCGGCGCGCAGTTCACGCGCGATCATCGCGCCGACCGCATCGGTGCCCAGGCGACCGATCCAGGCGGCCGAGCCGCCCAGTCGGGACACCCCGATCGCGACGTTGCTCTCCGCACCACCGAAGGTGAGCCGCATCCGGTCGCCGCGCGAGAGGCGCCCTGTCTGCTCGCCGACGAGCAGGCCGAGGCTCTCACCGACGACGACGACATCGGCGGGGGAGGTGCTCACCCGGCCACCTCGACGGCCTCGCGGGCGCGTGCGGCGACAGCCTCGCCACCCTCGGCCGCGGCCTGCGTGATCCAGCTGCCGCTCACCGCGAAGACGCTGGCGCGGGAGAGGTAGTCGGTGAGGTTGCCGGGGGAGACGCCGCCCGACGGCATGAACCGGATGTCGCGGAACACCGACGCGTAGGCGTCGATCAGCGACAGCCCGCCGAACACCCCGGCCGGGAACAGCTTCAGTCGCGTGAGACCCGCGGCGCGGGCGCGCTGCACCTCGGTGGGTGTGATCACCCCAGGCACCATCGGCACGCCGGCCTCACTCGCGAAGGCGACGACCTCGAGGTCCAGGCCGGGGCTCACGAGGAACCGAGCGCCCGCGTCGACGGCCGCGCGGGCCTGCTCGACCGAGAGCACCGTGCCCGCGCCGACGAGCAGGTCGTCGCGCTCGGCGAGGCGCCGCACCGCCGTCATGCCGAACTCACCCCGCAGCGCCACCTCGACGACGGGCAGCCCGCCGGCGACGAGACCCTCGCCGATGGCCTCGATCGTGTCGGGGTGCGCGACGGAGGCCAGCGGCACCACTCGGTGGGTGAACAGCGGGTGGTCGCCACTCATCGCCCGAGCCACCCGCCGTCGACCGGGAGGATCACCCCGGTGACGTAGTCCGAGGCGGCCGAGGCGAGGAACACCGTCGCGCCACCGAGGTCGCTGGCCTGGCCCCAGCGGGCGGCGGGGATGCGAGCGAGGATCGCCTGCGCGCGGTCGGGGTCGCCGCGCAGCGCCTCGGTGTTGTCGGTGGAGATGTAACCGGGGGCGATCGCGTTCACCGTCACGCCGAGCGGCGCCCACTCGTTGGCGAGCGCCTTGGTGAGTCCGGAGATGCCCGACTTGGCCGCGGCGTAGCCGGGGACGTTGATCCCGCCCTGGAAGCTGAGCAGGCTCGCGGTGAAGATGACCTTGCCGCGTCCGCGCTCGATCATCGACCTGCCGATCTGCTGCGTGAGCACGAACTGGCTGTTCAGGTTCACGTCGAGCACCTCGTCCCACCACTCGACGGGGTGCTCGGCAGCGGGGGAGCGGCGGATGGTCCCCGCGTTGTTGACGAGGATGTCGGTGCGCCCGGCCACGGCCGCGCCAAAGGCGGTGACGGCCTCGCGGTCGCGGAAGTCGACGCGGTGCCCTTCGAACTCGCGGCCGAGTTCGCGCACGCGGCGGCCGATCTCGCCGCCGTCCTCCTCCTGGCCGGCGGAGGCCGCGATGATGTCGGCACCCGCGACCGCGAGTGCTTCGGCCATGGCGAAGCCGATGCCGCGGCGCGCTCCGGTGACGACGGCGGTGGTGCCGGTGAGGTCGAACATCGCGGTCATGCTGGTGCTCCCGTCTGGGGGTCGGTCGGTGGGAAGCGGTCAGTGCTGGACATCGATGAGGACCTTCATCGACTCGGCGCGGGTGAGGCTCTCGAACGCTTCGGCCGTGCGGTCGAGCGGCACGGTTGCGCTGATCAGCTCGTCGGCGGGAATCGCCCCCCGTGCGATCAGGGTGATCGCGTGCTCGAAGTCCTCGCGCTCGTACACGCGTGCGCCGATCAGCTCGAGCTCGCGCCAGAAGACCCGGTGCAGGTCGATCGGCACGGGGCGTGGGTGGATCGCGACCATGACGACCCGGCCCCGGGTGCGGGCGTGCGCGGTGGCCTCGAGTGCCGTCGCGGCGACGCCGGCGACCTCGAACACCACGTCGGCTCCCGCATCGGCCGTGAGTTCCTGCACGCGGGAGGCGAGGTCCTCGGTGACCGGGTCGATGACGGTCGCGCCGTGCCGGGCGGCGAAGGCGCGACGGTCGGCGTTGGGCTCGCTCAGCACGACACGCGCGCCGGCCTGGGCGGCGACCAGGGCGATCAGCTGTCCGATCGGCCCGCCGCCGATGACGAGCGCGGTCTCGCCCTCCGCCAGGCGCGAGCGGCGCACGTCGTGCGAGGCGACCGCGAGCGGCTCGACGAGAGCGGCGTGCTTCAGCGACACCTCGCCGGGCAGGGGGACGACGATCGACTCGGGCACCGTCCACAGCTCCTGCATCGCGCCGGTGGTCTCGATGCCGACGAAGGCGAGGCGGTGGCAGATGTGCTGGTGGCCCGCGCGGCAGGCGGGGCACTCGCCGCACCAGTCCAGGGGCATGACGGTGACGGAGTCACCCGGGCGCACGCGCTGGACCCCGTCGCCGACGGCCTCGACGGTGCCGCTCATCTCGTGACCGATGGCCTGCGGCGGGCTCACCCGGTGGTCCATGTCGCCGTGCAGGACGTGCAGGTCGGTGCCGCAGATGCCGCAGTACGCCACGCGGATCTGCACCTGGCCTGGCTGCGGTCCCGTGACGGCGTTGTGCATCACCTCGATGCGACCCGCACCCGTGTAGGCGGCGGATCGCCCTCCGCCCGTGTACTCGCCAGCTCCCACCAGGTCCCCTCTCCGAGCGCCGTCGACACACGCGCTGCACGCTGCCGCTCGGAAAAGTGGAACACAGTTCCGTCAAAAGTTCCATCTCGCGAAACGCTGTTCCGTCTGCGTAGAGTGACCCGAGGTCGAAGCGCCGGCGCAAAGGTGCCCGGTGTCAACTCGAAGAGGAGTCCACATGCTTGCGCACAAGCGCATCGCGAGCGTCGTCGCGACTGGAGCGGTTCTCACCCTCACCCTGGCCGGCTGCGGCTCCGACTCCGGTGAGGGCGGCGGCGGGGACACCCAGGTGTTCCGCGTGGCGTTCAACCAGAACGAGGCCCACCCCCAGGCCCAGGCGATCCTCGAGCTCTCCGACAAGCTCGAGGAGCAGACCGACGGCCGCTACCGGCTCGAGCTCTTCCCGGACGGCACGCTGGGCGCGCAGGAGGCCACCATCGAGCAGGTCCAGTCGGGCACGATCGACTTCGCCTTCGTGGCCGGCTCGCTGCTCGAGAGCCTCGAGCCCGACTTCTCGGTGGTCAACCTGCCGTACGTCTACGAGTCGCCCGAGCACCAGCTCGAGGTGCTCAACGACCAGGAGATCGTCGGCGAGCTGTACGACTCGCTCTCGCAGGACAACATCGAGGTGCTCGCCGCCTACCACGGTGGTGTGCGCAACGTGTACACGGACAAGCCGGTCGAGACGCCCGACGACCTCGCCGGTCTCAAGATCCGGGTGATCGGCTCGGACACGAACGTCCGCATGATGGAGCTCATGGGCGGCGTCGGCACGCCGATGGCCCAGGACGAGGTGTACACCGCGATCCAGTCCGGCGTCATCGACGGCGGCGAGAACAACGAGCTCATCTACTCGTCGCTCTCGCACGACGAGGTCGCGCCGTACTACTCCTACACCGAGCACCTGATGATGCCCGACTACCTCATCGCGAGCCCCAACACGTGGAACTCGCTGGACGACGAGACCAGGGGGATCTTCGAGGACCTGCTCGCCGAGTCGATCGACACCGAGCTCGCCGCTTTCGACGACGCGGTCGAGACCGCGAAGACCGAGGCCGAGGAGGCCGGCGCGACGTTCGTCGAGGCGGATGCCGACGCCTTCCGTGAAGCGGTGCTCCCGCTCCACGACGAGCTGGTGACGACCGAGCGTCAGCAGCAGGTCTACGACGCCATCGAAGCCGCGCGCGGCTGACCCCGTCCGTCCCCTCCACCAGTGGGAAGTCCATGACTGTCGTCCGCCGCTGGCTCGACCGCACCCTGCGAGCCGTCTGCGTCGTCCTGTTCGCCGTGCTCGTGCTGCTCGTGGTCTGGCAGGTCTTCACCCGCCTCGTCCTGAGCGCACCGAGTGCGTGGAGCGAGGAGGCAGCGCGCTACACCTTCGTCTGGGTCAGCCTGATCGGCATTTCCATCGCGATCGGTGAGAAGGCGGACGTCGTCATGGACTTCCTCGTGGAGAAGCTGCCGGTCCTCTGGCAGCGGATCGTCGACGTCCTCGCCTACCTCGCGGTGCTCGCCTTCGTCGGCTACGTGATGATCTTCGGCGGCATCGAGCAGTCGAGGACCGCCTGGGCGCAGACCAACCCGCTGCTGCCCTTCACGCAGGGCCAGCTCTCGCTCGCGTTGCCCATCTCGGGAGCGTTGATCACCTTCTACCTGTTCCTGCACATCGCCCACGCCCTGTCCCGTGACTTCACCGGACGCGAGGGCTTCCACGAGGACCCGGGGGCAGCGACCGCATGATCGATCCACTCGTCATCGGGCTGATCCTCATCGTCGGCCTCGTCGTCCTGCTCGCTCTCGGGGCCCCGGTCTCGATCGCGATCGGTCTGCCCTCGACCGTCTGCCTCATGCTGGTGGCGGGCTTCGACAACGGCGCCATCACCTCCGCCCAGCAGATGCTCCGCGGCGCCAACTCGTTCGCCCTGCTGGCCATCCCCTTCTTCGTGCTGGCCGGCGTCATCATGAACACCGGCGGGATAGCCGAGAGGCTGGTGAACCTCGCCCGCGTGCTCGTCGGGCGCGCACCGGCTTCGCTCATGCAGAGCAACGTGATCGCCAACACGATCTTCGGCACCGTGTCCGGTTCGGCGGTGGCCACCGCGGCCGCGGTCGGCTCGACCATGACGCCGATGCTCCGGCGCAGCGGCTACGACCCCGCGATGTCGGCCGCGACGAACGTCAGCTCCGCACCGGCGGGCATGCTGATCCCGCCCAGCAACACGCTGATCATCTACTCGCTGGCCGCCGGTGGGACCTCGGTGGGGGCGCTGTTCCTCGCCGGCTACCTCCCCGGTGCCCTGTGGGCGCTGTCGTGCGCGGGCGTCGTCTACTTCTACGCGCGCCGTCACCCGGAGTTGAAGGGCCAGCCGTTCCCCGGCTGGGGCGTCTTCTTCGCCACCGTGCTGCAGGCGCTGCCCTCGCTCGGGCTCATCGTGGTGGCCATCGGCGGCATCGTCGCCGGCTTCTTCACCCCGACCGAGGGCTCGGCGATCGCGGTCGTCTACGCGCTCGTGCTGTCGTTCATCTACCGCACCATCAAGGTGCGCGACCTCGACCGGATCCTCTACGACGCCTGCCGCACGAGCGCCATCGTGATCTTCCTGATCGCGGTGTCGTCGATCATGGGCTACATCCTCACGTACGCGCGGCTGCCCCAGCTGATCGCCGAGTCGCTGTTCGGGTGGACCGACTCCAAGGTCGTCGTGCTGCTGATCATGATGCTGGTGCTCCTGGTCATCGGCATCCCGCTCGACCCGACGCCGGCGCTGCTGATCTTCGTGCCGATCTTCCTGCCGATCGCCGTCTCCTACGGCGTCGATCCCGTGCACTTCGGGATCATGATGGTCTTCAACCTGTCGATCGCCGTGATCTCGCCACCGTCTGCACCGGTGCTGTTCGTCGGCACGCAGGTGGCCAAGACGAGGCTCGAGCCGGTCATCAAGCGGATGGTGCCGTTCCTCGTCGTGCTGATCGTCATGTTGTTCATCGTCGTCTTCGTCCCCGACGTGTCGCTGTGGCTGCCTCGCCTGGCCGGCCTCGTCGAGTGACGCACCGTCCGTTCGTCCGACAACCCCTCAAGGAGACGCAGTGCCTTCGTCGATGCGCGGCCCGGCCGCCGCGGAGCAGATCCCTGGTTTCTCGCAGCAGGACCTGCGGGACCGGTTCCTGATCGAGGACCTGCTGGTCGCCGGCCGGCAGGTCACCATCCCCACGCACTACGACCGCGTGGTCGCCGTCGGCGTCGTGCCCACCGACGCCGAGATCGAGCTGACCCCCATCCCCGAGATCCGCTCGGAGTACTTCCTCGAGCACCGCGAGATCGGCATCGTGAACGTGGGTGGGCCCGGCACCATCCGGGCCGGCGGTGAGACCTACCCGATGGAGCGCGAGGCGGTGCTGTACCTCGGTCGTGGCACGCGCGACGTCGTCCTCGCCTCCGACTCCGCCGACGACCCGGCGAAGTACTACGGCTTCTCGGCGCCGGCGCACGCGGAGTACCCGTCCCAGCTGGGTCGCCCCGGCGAGGGCACGGTGCGCGAGCTCGGCGACCAGCTGACCTCCAACCGCCGGTCGCTGCGCCAGGTCATCCACGAGAACGGCATCCGCAGCTGCCAGATCGTCATGGGCGTCACGCGCCTGCACCCGGGCAACATGTGGAACACGATGCCGGCGCACACGCACGAGCGCCGTACCGAGTTCTACCTGTACTTCGACGTGCCCGAAGAGGCGCGCGTGCTGCACTTGATGGGCGAGCCGAGCGAGTCGCGCCATATGCTCGTCGCCAACGAGCAGGCGATCATGTCGCCGAGCTGGTCGATCCACTCGGGCGTCGGCTCGCAGGCCTACGCCTTCGTCTGGGCCATGGCCGGCGAGAACCAGTCGTTCGACGACATGGACCACGTGCAGATCACCGAGCTGACCTGACGAGCGAGCGGGTACACGAGATGAGCGCAAGCGGAGAAGCCAGGGTGGAGCTGCTGAGCGATCGGCGGGAGTCACCCTCGAACGCCTCGCACAAGCTGCTCCAGGTGCTCGAGGCGGCGCTGGTGCGGGAGCGCTTCACCGACATCGTCGACCACACGGGCCTGCCCAAGTCGACGGTGCACCGTCTCGTGGCGACGCTCGTGGAGGAGGGGTTCATCTCCGGGGACGCCGAGCAGGGGTACCGGGCGGGCAGGCGGTTCATGTCGTTGGCGGGCCGCGTGCTCACCGAGACCGACATCACCCGCGTCGCCCAGCCCGTGGTCGACCGCCTCGTCGCCGAAGTGGACTGCACGGTGCACGTCGGGGTCCGGGCGGGCGACGAGATGATCTACGTCATCCGCACCGACTCGTCGAAGCCCTACCGCATGCGCTCACGCGTCGGCCTGGCGATCCCGATGCACTCGACCGGCATGGGGAAAGCCGTGATGGCCACCTGGACCGACGACCAGGTGAACGACTACGCCGAGCGCACCGGGCTGCCCTCGCGCACGGCCGCGACAGTCCGGGACGCTGCCTCGCTCCGCAGCGTGCTCGACGTCGTGCGTGAGCGGGGCTTCGCCGTCGACCTGGGCGAGAACGAGGACGGCACCGTGTGCGTGGCGGCGGCGATCCGCGACAGCACGGGCCGTGCCACGCACGGACTGTCGATCTCGTCGATCGCCCTCGAGCACCCCGGGACGTCGATCGAAGGGCTCGCCCCGCAGGCCATGGCCGCCGCTGCCGAGATCTCGCGGCTGCTGGGTGCCCGCGGCGTGTGACGTGCAGCCGGCCGGCCGGATGAGCCGCTGACCTGGTGATTCGTGGTGGGGCGGGTGGGGCTCGAACCCACGACCCAGGGATTATGAGGGCGCTCAGGCGGCCTGGCCGGCACGCCGCTGGCCTGGGGATTCGGCCTGTCACCTGCGGAAACGGCCTGGTTCGACGCGCAGGCAGGGAGTGCCTGATTATCCCTGATCGCCGTAGCTCATTGGGTCAAACGTTGGGTCACGCCTCATGGTGCACCGCAGCTTTGCAGCGTTCGACACCGGTTCACGCCGGTTCCGAGTCTGGCGGGACAGCGGGAACGTCCGCCATCTCCATCTCTAGGCTCCAGACGTGCCCGAGACGCAGCTGGAGGCCACGACGCATCGAGTCGAAACGAGGTACGCGCTACCCGGACCGTTGATCCAAGAGGAGGCGCTCGGCACCAGCTACACGTTCAGCCGGGGCGATGCAACGGTCACGCTGAGGTTCCCGCGAACTCCTCGAGATTTCTATGAATCACGGGAGTCTGAGACGCCGTACGTTCCCGCGTTGTCTCCGGAGCAACCTCGACTTGAGGGCACGCCGCGAATCTGGGCCTTGAATATCATGCTAGTAGTCGTCGACATTCCGGGCTTCGGATCCATGCATGACAAGGAAACTCTACCGTTCGAAGACATCCGCGACGAGGTTGAAAAGTCGTGGTACCGCGGTGCCGAAATATCGAACCGCGAGATCACTCGATTCATGTCGTGGTTGCGCGTGGAGACGGCGCAGTCCTGGCTGGGTACAGGCGACGAGCCCTCAATGCAGTACGGTCGCAGCTACCTCCGCGATCTGGAGCAAGGCGGTCTCCTTATCGCCTTTGGTGAGGAGCAGTCGATCACGATGCGTCATGGTGAGATTGGCGCCAGCATTGAGAATCTAGAGCGCATTCGTTGCAGGCTGGACGCGGACGAGGACGTGCCGCCTGAGTTGGAGCTTTTCGCGGATGCCCGGTTTTTTGCTCGCGAATCGGACCTGGTGGACGGTCAGCGTGCGGTGCTGTCCGCAGCCATGGCCGCCGAGATCGCGACGAAGAAGGCGATACTCCGACAAACCCCAGCCGAGAAGCGTGCTGTCGTTGAGCTGCTACTCAAGACGAAGTCAAATGTTCCGGATCTCGTCTCCGATATTGCCAAGGCATCCATTGAGCGATCTTTGAAGGTGGAGGATCCAGATTTGTATCGGCAGCTTAGGGAGCTGACAGACTTGAGGAATCAGATCGTTCACACGGGCCGAAGGGTTGATCGGAACACGGCATACAGGCTGTCCTTTGCAGTCGAGAAGCTTATTGGCTGGCTCGAGTAGCGCCTGGCCGTGCGGGTTCGAGTGGTCAAGCCGCCGCCCCACTCCTCAGGGCCCGTCGTAGGCGACGCTGCGTGCATGCAGCACCGGGCAAGCCGCATAGACGGCCTAGACGGCCTAGACGGGCAGCGGTGGCCGGTCAGTCGGGCACGTAGACGCCAAGTTCGCCGAGCAGCTGGCGGCGGCGCCGCACGATCGCGTCGACCTCGGCTCGTTGCTCGGCGGAGAGGGGCACCGGGGTGGTCGCCCGCTGCACGGCCAGCGCGTACCGGCGACGCTCCTCCAGCGTGGGGTCGCCAGCCGTGGCGAAGGTGACCGGCTGCCCGTCCTCGTCGGTCAGCTGTCGAGGCGTTGAGCGCGTGCCCGGTCGACGACGTCGCATGGCTGAGGCTCCCTTCCGTGGCGGTACAGCCCACGGTGCAGAGCCCTGCCAGACCTCGTGCGGAAAGTGGCTACCGAGGCAGGCCCGCAGCCAAGCGAAGGACAAGCGCTCCGACGAGGTGAACGATCAACCACGCGTCCTCGGTGCTGGGTGATGTTGCTCCGTGCGCGTCACCCGTCGTGCTGCGGTCGGCCGATACCCAGTGCATCAACTTCTCGACTGCCTCAGTCATCGGTCCGTCGTGAGGGGCAAGTAGGCCCTTCTTCCGCGCCGACTTCGTCAGCGGGCCGAGGGCGTTGCCCTCACAACCGAGCGATGTAAGCGTCTCCTGAAGAGCAGTGCCCGCGTCGGTGATCGCGTCGGCAGGCTTGCCGTGACTGATTTCCTCGAGCGCTTCTTTGTACGCCTTCTCTGCACCCTCGAAGCCTCGGCGGCCGGAAAGTAGTCGCAGCGTCGGCTCAACGACCGCGTTATGTATCTCCTGAGAAGCGAATTCGACCATCTGGCCTTCGATCAGATCGAAGCTGATGCGGTGCTCTCTTAGGATCACCTTGACCCCATCCGAGAAGGCTGTCAAACTGTCCTGAAACTGCCAGGATCCCTTTGCTCGCTCAAGCAAAGCTTGCCGCATCGCTTCGATGCATGTTGGAACCATCTCGTCGGGGCACGTCAAGAGGTATTGAGCGAAGTCTTCGCTAGCCACCCGGCGCGCGTCGGTGAGGTAGAAGCGCCCCTCTTCGCGACAAATCAGGTTCCGGGCATGCGACGCAGTCTCGATGATCCACTCATCGGATGTGTCCGAGAACGCGTGCCACAGCTTTACGCGCGCGGGCTCCTCGAACTTCGCCGTCCAGAACGACGCCCCGGCCGCCTCTTCGCGGGCTAAGGCTTCTTGGCGCTTGCGTCGGCTGTAGAGCAAAGACGCTCCCCCTCGAACTAGGTTGCCGTCAGAGTAGATGCACGGACTGACATCTCAGCGGTGCCGAAGCCAACGCATCGACGTTGGGGACGGCGACTACGCGGCGTGGACTCCGTGGGCGCGTCGTCAGAGCGGTCGGGGATCGGCGGGCGACCATCGAGGCATGACCATCATCCACACATGCCGAGTGACCGGCTGCCAGGCCGAGGCTGTGACCGGCATCCTCGGTGCCACCCACCCGCCGATCCTCGTCTGCCAGGCGCACCTGGACGCGTTCGCGGACCGCGTGCCCTACGACTTCACGCCCGACCGCACCGGCCTCACCTTCGCGGCGCGGGACTGACCCAAGGATCCGCGTCGTGGACTTCTACGCCACCGCTGCCCAGGTCATCCCAACCCTATTTCTAGCGATGGCGTTCGAGAGCCGGGCGCTCCTGCGGCTGCCCACTTCATACGACCCTGGGGCGGACCCCGATGACCCGGCTCGGTGGAACGCCACCCAAATCATCGGGATGCTGTACTTCGTCGCTCTCATGGCGTGTGGCGAGCTGGCGGCCCTGACCGCGCTGTATCGCGACGCGGCCAGCGATCTGGCTTCTGCTCTCACCTGGCTCGGCCTCGTGGGCGGCCTGCTAGGAGTAGTGCTGCCAGTGTTGGGGCATCAGTGGCGTCTCTTGCAGCGGCACCTCAGCAGGGTAGGGAGCTGGGGGCAGGTCCTCTTCCTGGGCTTCTCCCTCCTTTGCCTGCTCGTGCTGACTGGCCGGGTCATCGGCTGGTTCGTCAACTAGATCGTCTCGCTCACGTCTACAGCCCACGCGCCCTCCGGGTCCGCTCGACGGCGGCCGTGTAGTCCGGAGCCTGGGCGACGTGCGCGTACACGGCGTCCGTGAAGGCGATGGAGCTGTGCCCCAGCCACCGGCTCACGCTGAACATGTCGTGCCCGTCTGCGAGCCACTGGCTGCCGCAGGTCGTGGAAGCGCACCCCGGTGTGGGCGTCGGCAGGCAGGCCCACGGCGGCCACCGCCGGGCGGTAGACGTTGCGGTAGAACGCTTGGGCGTTCCAGAGGTGGTCTGCGCCTGCCGAGCCATAGTCCATGCCGCCACGACCCCGGCCGGGCCACAGCGGGGCGTCGAGTTCATCCCGCCGTGGGTGAGCGGCGAGGTGCTGGCTCAGGTCGTGTAGCAGCTCGTCATCGAGGATCGGCACCCGTCGCCGGCTCCGAGTGCTCTTCGGTTCCTCGAAGACCCAGCCGGTGCCAGGCAGGTTCTTCGCAGTTCGCTCGACGCTCACCTCTCGGCGGGCCAGTCGCAGATCACGCAGGCGCAGCCCGGCTATCTCGCTCGTTCGCAGGCCGACCCCAGCAGCGAAACGGACCAACAGCCCGTAGACCGGGTCCGTCTCCGCGACCTGCGCGGCCAGGGCGGCGACCTGAGCGCGGCTGAGGAAGTGCCCCTCAACCTTCTCCCGGCCGGTGGGCAGCACCTTCGGCACCATCACGGCTTCGCAGGGGTTGCTCACGATGACGTTGTGCCGCCGCGCGTATCGGAAGGTCGCTTGTAGCGGGAAGAACGCTCGACGCACCGTCGCCGGCATCAGCGCTTCGCCGTGGGTGGTGCGGAGCCCGCGCAGCCAGAGCTCGATATCCCGGCTCGTGATGCTGTCCAGGCGGCGACTGGCGAACACCGGCAACGCGTAGTTCGCGAGGTTGCTCCGGTACTTGTCGACCGTCTGTGCACGGATCCCGCTGGTGGCGGCACTGGCGAGCCACTGCTCTGCGACGTCGGAGAACGTCACCCGCCCGGCCTGCGGATCGACGTAGGTGCCGGTTGCCTGGGCGTGGGTGACGCTCGCTCGGAACTGGCGCGCGGCGACCTCCGTTTCGAACGTCTTGCTGCGGACGCGGGCCTTCCCAGTGGTCGGGTGCACCTCGCGCCAGCGGGCCACGTAGACCGTGCCCTTGCCCCGGTGGACCTTGTAGACGCCGGGAGTGCGGGTGGGGATGCGCTGGACCATCTCAGGCCACCTCCACAGTCGAAGGGGTGGGTTCGACGGGGTCGAGGGCGGCGCTGGCCAAGTAGCCGCCGATGCTGCCGGGGTTCCACCTGGCGCGGCCGGTGGGCGTCGACACGCCTTCGTCGGTGAGAGCTGCGGCGATCCGCCGGTAGCTCGACCCGGCCGCGTGCATGGCAACGATTCGGGCCAGCAGTGCTGGGTCGATCTGGCGTGGGCGGCCGAGCCGGGTACCTCTGGCCTTGGCGGCACTGAGAGCGGCCTTCGTCCGAGCGCTGATCATCTCGCGTTCCAGTTCAGCGAAGACGGCGAGCATCTGGGCCATCGCCTTGCCGTGCGGAGTAGTCAGATCCATCCCCAGGTCCAAGACGATGAGGTCCCACTTCTGGCGGCGGGCCGTCTCGAGTACGTCGCTGGCCTGAATGACGCTTCGGCCGAGCCGGTCCATCCTCGCGACGACGAGCGCCTGCGCCTCGCCGGCTTTCAGCCGGGCGAGCGCGCGGTCGAGGGCAGGGCGGTTCCGCAGCTTGCCGCTGACGCCTTCATCGACCTCGTATCGGACCTGCCAGCCACGTCGGGTGGCCTCGTCCTCAACGGCGGTGCGCTGGGCGTCGAGGCCGAGGCCGCTGGCGACTTGTTCATCTGTCGATACGCGTAGGTAGGCGACGACGTTCACTGCTCGTCCTCGACAACGACCCAACCAACGTTGTCCGGGTCGCTGAGAGCGGTCAGCGGGTAGATGTCCACCGGCTGCCGCTCGCCGCAGCGCGGGCACTCGACCGACGTCTGCGCCTCAGCCGGGCCGGGGCCGAGGTCCACTACATCGACGTGGTGACCGCAGCCCAGCAGAGCGCGCCACCGTCGGCTGCCTGCGTCAGCCAGACCAGCAGTGCCGACTGGGTCACCAGCCGAGGCGTTCTGGGCCGTCTGGGTCGGGATGGTCGGGCGCGCGTCGGCACGGGCGGCGGCGGGTGATGTGGCGTGGCGGTGCACTGGGCCTCCTGGGGCTCCTGGGCAGTGGACCTTCAGCCTGTAGAGCGGCGACGCCGAAGTTCAGACCTTCGGCGGCAGCCACTCGAAGGGGCCGGTGGGGTGACGCCGAAGTGGGCCGAGGTCGAACCGTCCGTTTCGGCTCAGCGATGCAGCCGACCTGCTCGTCCTCGCTTGGGTGGTGGAGGCGTGGGGGAGTAGCGCGCTGGGGGAGGCCCGTCATCGCCGTCGAGCACCCGCTTCGCCGGCTCTCGCTTGGCGATGGGAGGCGGGGGCGGCTCAGCGCCGCTCGCCCAAGGGGCAGACCAGTCTTTGTCGTCCGGGGCGTGGTTCTCCAACGCGCGCTCGGCGTCTACGCGGTGTGCTTCCACCACCAGCGGGTCAGCTTCGTGCAGGTCCGCGAACGGCGCATAGGGAGTGTCGGCAGGCACCTCACCAACGACGCCGTCGAGCAACTGCTCCCATGGCTTCACTTCCAGTTCGACCGTGGTCTTGCCCTTCACGTCGGCGCGGTCGAGCAGGTCCTTCGCGGCGGCGAGCTTGACCGGGGCAGGCGTGTTCTCCTCCTGCATCAGCCGCAGGATCTGGAGCACCGCGATGTCGCTGGCGTTGGCGATGCGCTCAGCGGCCTTACGACGCACCTGTGGAGCGGACCCGCCGTGCTTGTGACAGACCGCAGCGCCCTTCACGGGTGCGAGCCGACACGGGTTCCCGTGGCGGTTCCTTGCTACGCACTTCCCCGGCTCGGGCAACAGCCCAAGTTCCTTCCGCCGCGTTCGATTGCCCTTACTCATGAGGTCCCTCTCTCGTGAAGTCCGTGCCTGGTCCGTTGCACTACTGAGTCCGGCCCGCGTGGTGGGTCCCCGCCCCTAAAGGGACGGGGGCGGGGGGACCCACCCCCGCTGCAGGGGCCACGGGACCCGAGTCCGCTGGGCCGGCCTCGGCGGGACCCACCTGGGACCAGAGTCCCGGACCCACTTGCTGCCACCGCCCGGGACCCATCCACGGGACCCGATATGGGCGCTCGCCAAAGCGGCATCACGACTGATTCGCTTCGGCCACGAAGACCTTCCAAGCCGCTCGCGCGTCGGCTGCTCGACACTTGAAGCCGTCCGCTCGGAGACGGTCGAGGGCCTGGCGCTGGCTCGTCTTCGCCGGGTCGATTGCCGGCTCCAAGCCGTGGAAGGCAGCCACGCAGTCGCGGACCTTCTCGTCCAGATGAGTGGCGCTAGACGCAAGATCGCCACCCGAGACGGGTGCGGGCTGGCTCGGCCTCTGCGGGATGTGCCTGAGCGGGTCTGCCTCCCGCACCAGGCGTAGGTCGTCCACCGCATGCCGCTTGCGGCCGTGGGTTCGGACGAGACGTACGCGGCCGCTGCCCGCCTTCTCGACCCGCCAGATCGTGTCCACGTCGTCCTGCTTCGTGGACGACCCACGCGGGCTGCTGCCGTCCTTGCCCGCGTGGTCGATCACCACCACAGCCACGCCGAGGCGCTTGAGCGGCAGGAGGGTGTGCCGGTAGAACGCGGCCCCGGTGAAGGACTTGTCTTCCTCGCCTTCCAGAAGCTTCGACTGCGTGTCCAGCACGACGAGCCGGGCACCGCGTTCCTGAACGACGCGCAACAGCTCAGCGCCACCGGCTGCCGTGTCGAGCGGCGGCCACGATTGCAAGCTGAACCAGTGCAGGGACGACCAGTCATCGTCCGGGCCGTAGCCCATGTCCGAGAGCCGCGTCCTCCAGTCGTCCGGGGTGTTCTCCTGGTCGACGTAGACGACTGAAACCGATTCGCCGGTCACCTTTCCGAGCGCCCCACGGCCGGTGGCAAGACCCGCCGCGCACTCGAGCATCAGCAAGCTCTTGCCGACCTTGGCTTGGGCGTAGACGCGCGTAACTTCGCCGTCGGCAATCAGCGGGTCGACGAGGTAGCGGATGGGCGTGGGCTCGGTAGCCCAGAAGTCGGCCCAGTCGACCGACTGAATGCCACCCGGCAGTTGCTCTGCCTCTTCGTCCGTGGCCTGCTCGACCCACGGGTCTGCCCGGTCCAGCGCCGCCGCGAAGTCCGCGGCGGTCTTGCCGTACTTGACGAAGAAGTCGCTGATGTCCTCCTTGTCTGCGAGGCCGAGATCCGCGACAGCCACCCGGCAGCCCACCGCAGCCAGCGCGGTCGCGAGCTTCACTGCCCCGGCTCGGCCCGAGTCGTCGCAGTCGAACGCGATGACGACTTCTCGGCCGCGCAACGGTTCGAGCAGTTCTGCGGCCGGTGGCTGGCCCGCCCCGCCCGTTGTCGCCACCGCGTTAAAGCCGCGCTCGGCCGCCACCAGGGCGTCCCATTCGCCTTCACACAGCACGACCCGGATGTCGTCGCGCAGACCGAGAGGCGCGAACAGACGGCCTCGACCCCCTGGCCGTTGCAGCCACTTCCGATGTGACCCCGTTGCTGGACAGAACTCGACGTCCACCAGCTCGCCAGTGCGGAGGTCGCGGATCGGCAGCGTGTACCGCTCCCGATGTGCGTCATACCCCAGGTCCGCCTGAATCAGCGTGGCTTCACCGATGCCACGCCACTGGCTGACGTCTTGGATCTGCTCCTCGCTGATGGCCCAGACGAAGCGGTCAACGGCGTCCTGATCCGGCACAGCGACGAGTCGCCTGCTCTGCCTTCGCCGGCTCGCCAGCGGCCGGGTCTGCTCGGGCCTTTGGTCGCCAGAAGCGGGCGCAGGCGGGTTGCTGCCACGCACTACTTTCTCGGGCACCCGGCGGGCCAGCAGGGCGGGGCGCAGGGCCGACCAGTCGCAGCCACCATCTGCGCCGCCGTGGCACGTGACCACCGCCAGCCCGTCATCGCCGACACCCACGCTGAGCGATGCGTGCTGGTCGCTGTGGGCCGGGCAGCGAGCGCTCCACTGCGGATACCAACCCGTGACGCCGTCCAGCCGGTCGAGGAACTGCTGCAGGCGCAAGGGCACCGCCTGAGCGGCGGTCATCGGCGGTCTCGCTTGGGCTGGCGCACGATCCGTACCGCGCCGTCGTTCACGGTGGCCGCGATGTCTTCGTCGGCCCACCGCTGCCACTGAATGCGCTCCGCGCGGTTGTCCGCTTCGCCGTAGATCGCCAGGCGCGCTTCCTCGCGGAGAAGGTCGATTGGCATCGAGCGATCGTGCGTTATCTCGACCCAGCGTGCAACGAGATCACGAATGGTCGACGGTGCGCTGAAAGGTGCTGGCGCGATCTCATGAGATCCGCGCACCAGCAAGATTTCTCGTCGGGTGACCGCAGAACCGGGCTGGGCCAGCGCATGTGCTTGCGGTAGCGTTCTTGTTGCCATCGGGACGCCTCCTTGGTTGGCGCAAAGAGCCGGGCAGCAGGAGCCGTGAAACTGCCGCTGCCCGGCTCTTCGTCTGGTCTGTCAGATCGGGAAATGCGGCGGTAGCAGCGTCGGGTAGCGGTCGTAGAGAACGTTCAAGACGTCCTCGGGGTGGTCCCTGACGTAGAGCTCCGACTCGTACGTCTTCGTGATCGACACCAACAGCTGACTGAGCCGCATCTCCTCGCGGCGCAGCTTGTCCCGTTCCTGGCGCGCTTCCTTGGTGGTCATCTCACGCCGCCGCATCCGGGCGAGCAGGTTGCCGACCGAATCCACGTGTTGGGTGGCGGCCACCGCCAGTTCGCCGGCTTCCTCGTTGAGCGCCCGCATGTTCTTGTCCGCCCCACGGGCGATCGGGGTTGTGACCTCGGCGATCAGTCGCTCCAGTTCCATCCGTGCCGCTCGCTCCTGAGCGCTGTTCAGGAAGAGCTGCTGGTCGATTGCGACCCGGGCTTGGGCGGGGGTTCGGTTCGGCATGTCAGCGGTCCAATCCGTACTCGGCGGCCAGGTCTGCGGTGCCTTCTTCGTCGAGAGCGGCCAAGCGCTTCTCGCGGTCACGCAGAACCAGCAGTTCGTCGTCCGTTGCCGTCAGCGCATCGCGGAGTCGAGTCAGCTCTGCTTCCAGTGCACGGAGATTCGGCGTGTACGTCACTTGACGGCCTCCATCGGTCCATCGGCTTGCTCGTCTTCCTGCTGCGCCAGTGAAAACGCGCCCGCCAGGAGGAGGCGGAAGAACTCCGAGTAGCCGACGTTCATCAGTCGGCAGAACTGGTCGACTCGGCGGCGGTCGTAGTCGGTGAGGATGATTTTGATCGCCGCATTCGCCTGGGGTGGTCTTCCCTTGGGTCGAATCATCGAATGCCTCCCTGGTTGTGCCCGGATGGTTTGTTGTCCGGTTAACCCAGTACACAGAGGGATGGCTTTACTGGGCAGGAAAACTCCGCGAGCACTTCCGTCCACCGTGCGACCGCGTATTGAGAGACGAATCCTGGGATGCTCGTCACCCGCGCTGCCGTGTGGAGGCGGCAGCGCGGGTGACAGGCGGGGCTCAGCCGATCTGGCGCGCCACGTAGGCGAGGACGGCACTACGCGGGGTGCGGGCGGCGCCGCGCACCTTGACCGTGGGCAGGTCGCCGGCCGCACGCATGCGGCGGACGGTCACGCGAGAGACCCCGAGGTACTCGGCGGCTCGCTCGTCGGACCACAACGGGTCGTCGGCGCGGGGCTTGGTGGAAGTGGTGGGCATGGCTGCTCCTTGGCGGAGTGCCGGTGCAGTGCCCTAGAGACAGCGAAGGCCGGTCGGGCACACACCGACGCTTGTCGGATGTGCCACTGACCGGCCAGGGGTAAGGCGTCGAGGACCCGCCGAAATGCCCGGCCGCTGTTCGCCCTCGCGATCAATCACCAGCGGCGCGGTTTCGACCAAGTCAGTCTCGAGCAGCGTTCGCGCAGCGGTGCAGTCCGTACGGGACAGCGGTGCACCCATCCTGACCCACGGACCACCCGGGCAGCAAGAGCCAGCAGGGAGGGGCAGCGATGGACAGATCGGGTCTGAGCGCCCGGCTGCGGCCACGTCTTGGCCTAAGCGTTGGCCCAGGGCATCGAACCACCGGTGCGGTGGCTGGCAGCAGGGCCGCTGACCTGGTGATTCGTGGTGGGGCGGGTGGGGCTCGAACCCACGACCCAGGGATTATGAGTCCCATGCTCTGACCGGCTGAGCTACCGCCCCAGGGCGTTCACGCTAGCGGTCGCCCTCAGCCGCCCAGCACGGTGCTGCCCAGCACGGTCCCCTCGGCGTCGAGGGCCTCCACGGCCAGGTACCCCGGGTCGCCGTCCACCGGGATCGCCGTCTCGAAGCCGGTACGCCGCACCGGGTCGCCGGCCACCGCGCTCGCCTCGTCGTCCCCGGTCACCAGCCGCCACGACGCCACCTCCGTGGCGCCGTTCCAGCTGACGTGCACGCGTCCGTCGGCGAGCACCGCGTCCGGGGAGGTGGTCGGGCGGCCGGTCCACTCCGCCCGGTAGGTCCGGTAGTTGTCGCCGCCGCCCAGTGCCGCGTCGTAGCGCAGCGTGCCGTCCGCGGCGAACTCCGAGTAGAACGGCCGCGAACCCCACCCGATGAGGACGTCGCCGTCCGGCAGCTGCTGGAAGCTGCCCTGGCTGCCGGCCAGCCGGTCGGGGTCGGGCGGCAGGTACTCGGTGACCACGGTGGCGGTCATCGCCTCCTCGTCGAGGGCCAGCCGCAGTCCGCGGGACATCGGGCCGACGTCCGGCTCGGACTGGTTGTCGAACAGGGTGAGCGTGCCGTCGGCCTGGCGTTCGGCGTCGTGCTGCCAGGCGAACTCCACGCCGTCGGCGAGATCGAAGTCGCTCGCCTCGCCGCCGAGGGTCCACTGGACCTCGCCGGTGCCGCGCGCGACGTCGTAGACCGCCCAGGTGTTGCGCGCGGAGACCAGCAGCGACCCGTCGGCGTCCTCGGCGACCGAGTTGACGTGGAACCAGTCGAAGGGCTTCTCCTCGGTGCCGCCGTCCTCCGGCAGCTCGCTCCTGGTCTGCTCCAGCGGCACGTGGTCCAGGGCGCGCCACTCGAAGACGACCTCGCCGGTGGCGACGTCGACCTCCTGGACGACGCCGTCCCAGATCCAGCCGTCCTCCGGGCCGCCCACCGGCCTGAGGTCGTGCTCCTGCTTGACGTAGGCGGTCAGCAGCATCGTCCCCCGGTCGGTCAGCCGGCCCTCGTGGAAGTCGGCCTGGCCGGGATCGAGGTCGCCGCCGGTCGTGACCGTGCCGATCTCCTCGTAGGACTCGTCGACGAGCACGAACTCCCCGGCCCCCAGGCCGACGACGGGGCTCTCGCCGCGCCACCAGGTGAGCACCGGCTCGCCGCGCAGGTCCTGGACCCGGACGTCGTAGGCGCGCCCGTCGGTGGGGTGGACCCACACCGGCTCCCCGGCGTCGTCGACGACCAGCACCCCGGTGAGCGGTGCGCCCTCGCTCTTGGGCCCCAGGAACACCAGGGACCCGTCGGGGGAGCGGGTCGGCCCGCGCTGGTCGATCTCCAGGTCGGGGGCGACGAGGTCGGGCTGGCTCACGAACTCCAGCGCCGGACCGGTGCTCGCCGCCGCTTCCGGGGTTGCCTCCTCACCGCCGCCGCAGGAGGTCAGCAGCAGTGCGAGGCACGCTCCCGCTGCGATCGGCCGGCGGCGTCCGCGGTGCATCTCTGGAGGATCTCAGGACCGCGCAACTCGAACGCTCGCCGCAATCCCGATCGGGCTGTCGGGCCGCCACTAGCCTGGGCCAGGTGCGTCCAGAGGAGTCAGGCAGTTCCACGGTCCCCGTCCCCGACGGAGGCCTCCGCACCGCGCCCGGTCACGTGGCCCGCGGCCTCGTGATGGGTGCCGCGGAGGTGGTGCCGGGCGTCAGCGGCGGGACCGTCGCCCTGGTCCTCGGGGTCTACGAGCGGCTGATCGACGGCGCCGGCCACGTGGTCACCGCGCTGCGGTTCGCCGTCACCGGCCGGGTCGCCGACGCACGGGCGGAGATCGGGCGCGCCCACTGGTGGACCATCCTGCCGCTGCTGGCGGGCATGGCCGTCGCCGTCCTGGTCGGCGCCCGGGTGCTGGAGCCGCTGATCGAGGACCACCCCGTGGGTGCGCGGGCGGTGTTCTTCGGCATGGTGCTGTTCTCCATCGTCGCCCCGGCCCGGATGGTCGGGCGCTGGGCCACCCGCGACGTCGTCGTGGCCGTGCTGGCCGCCGTCGCCGCCTTCCTGCTCACCGGCCTGCCGCCCGGCGGTGAGGCGGACCCACCGCTGCCGGTGGTGGTGCTCGCCGCCGCCGTCGCGATCTGCGCCCTCGTGCTGCCTGGCATCTCCGGCTCGTTCATCCTGCTGACCATCGGCCTGTACGGCCCCACCCTGGCGGCGGTCAACTCCCGCGACCTCGGCTACGTGGGCGCCTTCGCCCTCGGTGCCGCGCTCGGGCTCGGGCTGTTCGTCAAGGCACTCCAGGCGGCGCTGCGCTCCCACCACGCCCTGACGCTGGCGCTGATGACCGGCCTGATGGTCGGCTCGCTGCGCGCCCTGTGGCCGTGGCAGACCGAGGAGCGCGCGCTGCTGTCGCCCGACGACGGGGCCCTCGCCATGGCCGCGCTGGCCCTCGGTGCCGGTCTGCTCGTCGCCCTCGCGCTGACCGTGCAGACCCGGTTGAACCGGCGTGCCCAGGCGCAGGCCCTGGCGCGGCACCGGGCCTGACCGGCAGACTCCTCGCAGGGCCTCCCAGCGCCCCGGACGTGCGGCAGTGTCCACATCGTGGGATGGACACTTTCTGCCCTGATCGTCCACTTCGCGCTGCAAAAGCCGTGGTCGTCGCCCACCTCACTCGTCCCACTGGACACATCAGGCCCCAGGCGTCTCGTTCGCCTCAGATCGCACTGGCGCGGTGCGTGATCGGTCGGGCAGACTGACGACCGGTTGCTCCTGGAGCCGCCGTAGTGCGAACGCAGTGCCACCGAGCACGACAGGTCCGTTGGGGAAGACGAACCAGTCGAGTCGATGGAGGTGCGCCGTGCAGCGACGGTCAACCCAGGGTGTCGTCTTCGTGCACGCGTGCCCGAAGGCGTTGTGCCAGCACGTCGAATGGGCGCTCGAGCGCGTCATCGGCGCGCCGGTGTCTTTGACGTGGGCTGACCAGCCCGTGGCGCACGGCTCCTACCGTGCCGAGATCGCCTGGACGGGCGCTCCCGGCACCGGAGCCAAGCTGGTGGCTGCCCTCAAGCAGTGGCCGATGCTGCGCTTCGAGGTGACCGAGGAAGCCAGCCACGGCAACGACGGCGAGCGCATGTCCTACGTGCCCGGACACGGGGTGCACCGCGCGCCGGTCAGCGCCAACGGCGACCTGGTCATCAGCGAGCAGCAGCTCCGGCACCTCGCGGCCACCGCCACCTCGGTCGAGGCCTTCCGCCACGGCGTCGACCAGCTGCTCGGTGCGGCCTGGGACGCCGACCTCGAGGCCTACCGGTACGCCGGCGACGCCGCCCCGGTGACCTGGCTGCACCAGGTCGTCTGAGCGCCGCTCCCGGCTCCTGGGCGGCGCCCCGACTCGACCGCCGTCCCGCCGCACGCACACGGCCCGGCACCCGCTGAGGGTGCCGGGCCGTTCGTCGTCCTGGCTCACCGTGGGGGGGGGGGGGGGGGGGGGGGGGGCGGGGGGTGGGGGGGGGGCGGGGGGCGGGCGCGGGCGGCGGGGGGGGGGGGGGGGGGGGGGGGGGGGGGGG
>NZ_JBJHAI010000016.1:0-96930 GCF_054050955.1 Modestobacter sp. SYSU DS0290 | reverse complement strand
GTGCGTGCTCCTGGCTCAGGGCAGGAGGTGAGCCAGGAGCACGCACGGTGAGCCAGGACGCCGGGGCACGTCAGTCGCCGGTGGCGCCGTCGATGCGCTCGCGGAGCAGGTCGGCGTGGCCGTTGTGCCGCGCGTACTCCTCGATCATGTGCAGGTACACCCAGCGCAGCGACACCCGCTCCCCATGGCGCAGCCCGGCGCTCAGCTCGTCCAGCGAGTGGTGCTGGGCGGCGACGGCGCGACTGGCCTCCAGCTCGGCGGTGAACGCGGCCAGCTCGGCGGGGACGGCGGTCACCGGGTCGTCGCCGTCGGCGCCCACCCCGTCGAAGTCGACCTCCCCGTCGGCCTCCCAGTAGATGGTTGGCGCCTCCCGGCCGGCGACCACGCGGGTGAACCAGTACCGCTCGACGTCCGTCAGGTGGCGCAGCAGGCCGCGCAGGCTCAGCCCCGACGGCGGCACCGAGCGCTCCCCCAGCTGCTCGGGAGTGAGGCCGGCGCACTTGTGCAGCAGCGTCGCGCGGTGGAACTCCAGCCAGGCCTCGACGGCGGCGCGCTCACCGTCCAGGAACGGCGGGTCGACGCGGCCGGGGGCGGGCGGGAACTCACTCACCCGGCACAGTCTGCCGGGCCGGCACGCGCCTCAGTCGCCGGTGGCGCCGTCGATGCGTTCGCGCAGCAGGTCGGCGTGGCCGTTGTGCCGGGCGTACTCCTCGATCATGTGCAGGTACACCCAGCGCAGCGACACCTGCTCGCCGCGGCGCAGGGTGCGCCCCACGCTCAGCGCGTCGAGCGACTCCCGGGCCGCGGCCACCTCCCGGCTCGCCTCGAGCGCGGCGGTGAACGCAGCGAGCTCCCCCGGAACGGCGGCCGCTGGGTCGTCGCCGTCCCGGCCCACCCCGTCGAAGTCGCCGTCCGGGTCGTCCGGGGAGCAGTAGAGGTCCTCGGCGTCCCGGCCGTCGATGACCCGCTGGAACCAGCTGCGCTCGACCTCGGTCATGTGCCGGAGCAGGCCGCGCAGGCTCAGGCTCGACGGCGGCACCGACCGCTCGCCGAGCTGCTCGGGGGTGAGGCCGGCGCACTTGCGCAGCAGCGTGGCGCGGTGGAACTCCAGCCAGGCGTCCAGGGCGGCGCGCTCGCCGTCCAGGTACGGCGGGTCGATGCGGTCGGGGGCGGGTGGGAACTCGATCACCCCGACAGTCTGCTGGGATGAGCTCGTGCTGCGCATCGGTGCCCTCGACGTGCCGGACGGCGGACTGGTCGTGATGGCGATCGTGAACCGCACCCCCGACTCCTTCTACGACCGCGGCTCGACCTACGAGCTGGACGCCGCCCTGGCCCGGGTCGAGCGGGTGGTGGCCGAGGGCGCGGACATGGTCGACGTCGGTGGGGTGAAGGCCGCGCCCGGCGAGGCGGTGTCCGCGGCGGAGGAGGTCCGGCGCACCGTCGACCTGGTCGCCGCGATCCGCGCCGCCCACCCGCAGCTGCCGATCTCCATCGACACCTGGCGCGCCGAGGTGGCCCGGGAGGCCCTGGCCGCGGGCGCCGACGTCGTCAACGACGCCTGGGGTGGGGTCGATCCGCAGCTCGCGCACGTCGCCGCCGCGGCCGGCGCCGGGATCGTCTGCACGCACGCGGGCGGACTGCCGCCGCGCACCCGGCCGCACCGGGTGGTCTACGACGACGTGCTGGCCGACGTCGTCGCGCGGACGACGGCGCTGGCCGAGGCGGCGGTTGCGGCGGGGGTGGACCCCGAGCGGGTGCTGGTCGACCCCGGGCACGACTTCGGCAAGAACACCCGGCACTCGCTGGAGGCCACCCGGCGGCTGGACGAGCTGGTGGCGACCGGGTGGCCGGTGCTGGTGGCGCTGTCGAACAAGGACTTCATCGGGGAGACCCTCGACGTCCCGGTCGACCAGCGGCTGACCGGCACGCTCGCGGCGACGGCGGTGAGCGCCTGGCTGGGCGCCCGGGTGTTCCGCGCGCACGACGTCGCCGCCACCCGGCAGGCCCTGGACATGGTCGCGTCGATCAAGGGCGACCGACCCCCGGTGCGCAGCATCCGCGGACTCGCCTGAGCGGCAGCAGCGCGGCGTCCTGGCTCACCGTGCGTGCTCCTGGCTCACCTCCTGCCGTGAGCCAGGAGCACGCATGATCAGGTGACCTGATCCCGGCGCCACCCAGGTGGATAGGTTCGCCGGCATGGCCGCCACCGGGTTCCACTCCGCCGCCGAGCTGAACGACCTGCTGCCGGGCACGCTGCCCGGGCTGCTCGGCATCGTCATCGACGACCACGAGCCGGGCCGGCTCGCCGCGCACCTCGACGTCCGGCCCGACCTGCTCGCGCCCAACGGCTACCTGCACGCGGCCAGCGTCGTCGCGCTGGCCGACACCGCCTGCGGGCTGGCCACCCGGGCGCTGCTGCCCGAGGGCGCCGGCGGGTTCACCACGATCGAGCTGAAGAGCAACCACCTGGGCACCGCGCGCGAGGGGCGGGTCGAGGTGGTCGCCACCAACGCGCACGCCGGGCGGACGACGCAGGTGTGGGACGCCGTGGTCACCGCGCCGGCCAGCGGGAAGACCCTCGCGCTGTTCCGCTGCACCCAGTCGGTGCTCTGGCCGCGGAGCTGACCGGTACCCACGGGTAACCCCGGGTGTGACGCGCGACACGCCCGGTGTGAGACTGGCGCCACACCCCGAGTCGAGGAGGACCCCGTGGCGCTGAGCAGTCGTTACCCGGACGTCGAGATCCCCGAGCTGTCCGTACCGGAGTTCGTGCTGGCCGGCACCGCCGAGCGCCGGGAGTCCCCGGCCCTGGTCGACGGCCTCTCCGGCGAGACGATCACCCACGGCGAGCTGACCTTCTACGTCCAGCGGATGGCCGCCGCGCTCGCCGCCCGCGGGCTGCGCAAGGGCGACGTCGTCGCCGTGTTCAGCCCGAACACCATCTGGTACCCGGTGGTCTTCCACGGCATCGCCGCGGCCGGCTGCGTCGTCTCCCCGATCAACGCGCTCTACACGCCCGACGAGATCGCCTTCCAGCTGAAGGACTCCGGCGCGAAGGTGCTGATCACCATCTCCGCGTTCCTGGACCGGGCGCAGGCCGCGGTGGCGCAGGCGCCGGTCGACGAGGTCGTGGTGATGGACGGCGCCGAGGGGCACGCCTCGCTGCGCGACCTGCTCACCACCGACGCCCCCGCCGTCGACGTGCAGATCGACCCGGCCACCGACCTGGTCACGCTGCCCTACTCCAGCGGCACGACCGGGCTGCCCAAGGGCGTCATGCTCACCCACCGCAACCTGGTGGCCAACGTGACCCAGTCGCGCCCGCTGGCCGGGGTCGAGGAGGGCAACGAACGGATCATCGCCGTCCTGCCGTTCTTCCACATCTACGGGCTGACGGTGCTGATGAACCAGGGCCTGCAGTGGGGCGGCACCGTGGTCACCCTGCCCCGGTTCGACCTCGAGCAGTTCCTGCGCGCGATCCAGGACCACCGGATCACCCGCGCGTTCGTCGCCCCGCCGATCGTGCTGGCGCTGGCCAAGCACCCGCTGGTCGACTCCTTCGACCTGTCCTCGCTGCGCAGCATCACCTCCGGCGCGGCGCCGCTGGACGAGTCGCTGGCCCAGGCCGCCCAGGACCGGCTGCGCAAGGGCGCGCCGGACGGGGTCAGCGTCGGGCAGGGCTACGGGATGACCGAGCTGTCCCCGGTCTCGCACACCACGCCCGAACCGGGGCTGGAGCCCGCGGGCGCCGGCCCCACCCCGAAGGGGACCGTGGGGTACGCGCTGCCCAACACCGAGTGCCGGCTGGTCGACCCGGCCACGGGCGAGGACTGCGCGCCCGGCGAGCGCGGTGAGCTGTGGGTGCGGGGCCCGCAGGTGATGGCCGGTTACCTGAACAACCCGCAGGCCACCGCCGACACCCTGGACGCCGAGGGCTGGCTGCACACCGGCGACGTCGCGATCGTCGACGAGCAGGGCCGCTACACCGTCGTCGACCGGGTCAAGGAGCTGATCAAGTACAAGGGCTACCAGGTCGCGCCGGCGGAGCTGGAGGCGGTGCTGCTGGGCCACCCGGAGGTCACCGACGCCGCGGTGATCGGCGTGCTGGACCGGGAGAGCGGCGACGAGCTGCCCAAGGCGTTCGTCGTCCGGGCGCCCGGCTCGGCGCTGAGCGAGGACGACGTCATGGCGTTCGTCGCCGACCGGGTGGCGCCGCACAAGAAGGTGCGCCTGGTGGAGTTCATCGAGCAGGTGCCCAAGTCGATGGCCGGCAAGATCCTGCGCAAGGAGCTCAAGGCGCGCTGACGCGGCTCCCCACCCCGGCGGGCAGCCCGGGGTGGGGGCGGAGGTGACACAGCCCACCCCCGGTCCCGCCCCTCACAGCGCAGCCCGCAGCGCGTGCACAGGTCTTCCTCAGGCCCGACCGGACGATGGCGTGCGGACCACATCCCGCACCCGTCGACCGCCCGGTCGGCGGGCATCACCCTGCCCGCCCCGGCTCCCACGAGCCGGCGGGAGCTGGAGGACGAGCATGCTGCTGACCTACGTGCGCCGCGAACTGAGAGGGCGGTTGCGGCAGACCGTCATCGTGGCCGTGGGCCTGGCCTTGGCCATCGCCCTCGTCCTCGTCGTCAACGCCGCCTCCGCGGGCGTCCGGAACGCCCAGGACGCCGTCCTGGAGTCCGTCTACGGCGTCGGCACCGACATCAAGGTCACCCAGGCCGCCGAGCCCGGAGCCGGCGGCGGCCGCGGGCAGTTCTCCTTCGGCGCCGACGACGGCACCACCAGCGACGACGGGTCGACCACCGTCGCCACCGACCAACTGACCATCGCCCGGGGCACCACGGCCATGAGCAGCGACGTCGTGAGCACCATCTCGGCCGCGGACGGCGTCTCCGACGTGACCGCCACCCTGGTGCTGACCGACCAGACCTTCAGCGGTGAGCTCCCCGACCCGGGCTCCACTCCGGCGGGCCCGCCGACCGGCGGTGGAGGGGGCGGCGGCGGCTTCGGCGGCGGCAACTTCGACGTCGACAGCTTCAGCGTCGAGGGCATCACCCCCGGCGCCACCGCGCTCGGCCCGCTGGCGGGCGCCGCCGTCGCCGACGGTCGCGGCTTCACCACCGCCGACGTGGGCGCGGACGTCGCGCTCATCTCGCAGAGCCACGCCGACAGCGCGGATCTGTCCGTCGGCAGCACGATCACCCTGACCGGGACCGCCGTCACCGTGGTGGGCATCCTGGCCAGCGACGACTCGGCCACCACGCTGTCCGACGTGTACCTGCCGATCGACGTGGCGCAGGAGCTGTCCGGGCTGACCGACCAGATCACCACCGTGTACGTGCAGGCCACCAGCGCGGACACCGTCGACACCGCCGCCGCCGCGATCACCGCCGCGCTGCCCGACGCCACCGTGACCACCCAGTCCGACCTGGCCGCCGGCGTCACCGGCTCGCTGTCCTCTGCGTCGTCGCTGGTGCAGAACCTGGGCAGGTGGCTGTCGATCGCGGTGCTGGCCGCCGCCTTCGGCCTCGCGGTGCTGTTCACCATCTCCGGCGTCACCCGCCGCACCCGCGACTTCGGCACCCTGAAGGCGCTGGGCTGGAGCAACGGCCGGATCGTCCGGCAGGTGGGCACCGAGTCCCTCGTGCAGGGCCTCATCGGCGGCGTCGCCGGCCTGGCCATCGGCGTCGGCGGGATCCTCGCCCTCAACGCGGCCGGGATCAGCCTGTCCGGCACGACCGGTGGCGGCACGGCGACGGCAGCGGCCGGAGGAGGGGCCGGGGGCCCCGGAGCCGGCGCGTTCGGCGGCAACATGCCCGGCGGGCTCGGCCAGGCGGCGAGCAGCACCGTCGAGACGGTCCTGCACGCGCCGATCGACGTGGCGTTCATCGCCACCGGGGTCGGCATCGCCCTGATCGGCGGCCTGCTCGCCGGGGTGATCGGTGGCTGGCGCGCTGCCCGCCTGCGCCCCGCCGCGGCCCTGCGCAGCCTCGACTGACCACCCCCGACAGACAGGAAGACACCGCCGTGTACACGCTCACCGACGTCAGCAAGACCTACCGGAACGGCAAGAAGGAGGTCGAGGCGCTCTCGCACGTCTCGCTGACCATCCCCGACGGGCAGATGGTCGCCATCCAGGGCCCCACCGGCGGCGGCAAGTCGACGCTGCTGCAGATGCTGGGGGCGCTCGACCGGCCCACCTCGGGCTCGGTGCTGCTCGGCACCGATGACCTGGCAGAGGTCTCCAACCAGCGGCTGACCCAGCTCCGGGCCCGGGAGATCGGCATCGTGTTCCAGGCGTTCAACCTCATCCCGACGCTCACCGCTCAGCAGAACGTGGAGACCGCGCTCGTCCCGCTCGGCGTGAAGGCGCGGGAGCGGGCCGAGCGGGCGGCCGCGGCGCTGGACTCCGTGGGTCTGGCCGAGCGCAGTGGCCACCTGCCGGCAGAGCTCTCCGGTGGTCAGCAGCAGCGCGTGGCGATCGCCCGGGCACTGGTCCGCCGGCCGAAGGTGCTGCTGGCCGACGAGCCCACCGGCAACCTGGACGAAGCCACCCGTGACGAGATCGTGGCGCTGCTGGAGCAGCTGTGGCGCGACCAGGGGCTGACGCTCATCATGGTCACCCACGACTCGTGGGTCGCGCGCCGCGCGCAACGGCGGCTGCGGATCGCCCGCGGCACGATCACCGACTCGGGGGTGCAGACCCCGGCCGCCTGACGCGGCGCGTGGTCCCGGGCCTGCCGCGCGCCTAGGGTCGGGGGCATGCGCGCGGTGACGATCAGCGAGCCCGGCGGCCCCGAGGTGCTCGGCTGGGGTGAGGTCCCCGACCCGGTGTGCGGGCCGGGTGAGGTCGTCGTCGACGTGGTCGCGGCCGCGGTCAACCGGGCCGACCTGATGCAGCGGCAGGGCTTCTACCCGCCCCCGCCGGGCGCAAGCGAGGTGCTGGGCCTGGAGTGCAGCGGCGTCGTCAGCGAGGTCGGGGACGGCGTCGAGGGCTGGTCGGTCGGCGACGAGGTCTGCGCGCTGCTGGCCGGCGGCGGGTACGCCGAGCGGGTCGCCGTCCCCGCCGGGCAGCTGCTGCCCCGGCCCGCGGGCGTCGAGCTCGCAAGCGCCGCCGCGCTGCCGGAGGTCACCTGCACGGTCTGGTCCAACGTCTTCCTGCTCGCCGGGCTGCGCGCCGGCGACGTCTTCCTGGTGCACGGCGGCTCCAGCGGCATCGGCACCATGGCGATCCAGCTCGCGGTGCGCGCCGGGGCCCGGGTGGCCACCACCGCCGGCAGCGAGCAGAAGCTCGCCGTCTGCCGGGAGCTGGGCGCCGACATCGTGGTCAACTACCGGGAGGAGGACTTCGTCGAGCGGGTGCGCGAGGCCACCGGGGGGCACGGCGCCGACGTCGTCCTGGACAACATGGGCGCCGCCTACCTGGCCCGCAACGTCGACGTCCTCGCCGACGGCGGCCGGCTGGTGGTCATCGGCATGCAGGGCGGTCGCAAGGCCGAGCTCGACCTGAGCCGGCTGCTCGCCAAGCGGGGCAGCGTGCACGCCACCGCGCTGCGCTCGCGGCCGGCCACCGGCCGCGGCGGCAAGGCGGAGATCGTCGCGGCGGTCCGGCACGAGGTGTGGCCCGACGTCGAGCGCGGCGTGGTGCGCCCGGTCATCGACCGCCGGCTGCCGATGTCCCGCGCCGCCGAGGCGCACGCCCTGCTGGAGGAGAGCACGCACATCGGCAAGGTGCTGCTGCTCCCCGACGCCTGAGCGGGCTCAGGGTTCCCCGGGGCGGTCACGCACCGCGGGCCGGACGGCGAGCATCGCGACGTCGTCTCCTCCCGGCTCGGGCACCATGCCGCTCAGCACCTGGTCGCAGAACGCGTCCAGGTCCGCGCCCGCGTGCTGCTCGACGGTGGCCACCAGCCGGTCCGTCCCCTCGTCCAGCGACTCCCCGCGGCGCTCGACCAGCCCGTCGGTGTAGAGCAGCAGCGTGGCGCCGGCCGGCAAGGTGGCCCACGCCGACGATCGCGGCGCAGCGGCATCCACCCCCAGCAGCAGGTCGGCCCTGCCGTCCCCCGAGGTGAGCAGGCGGGCCCGCCCCGAGGCGTCCAGCAGCACCGGCGGTGGGTGCCCGGCGTTGGACCACTGCAGCTCGAGCCCGCCAGCGCCCTCCCGGCCCGGCGTGCGCAGCTGGGCGACGACAGCCGTGGCGATCGTCGCGAGCTCCAGACCCTCGATCGCCTGGTCGACGCCGGTGAGCACCGAGCCGGGCGGGTCGGCGGTGCCGTGGCCGATGCCCCGCAGGACCCCGCGCAGCTGGCCCATCGCTGCCGCTGCACGCGTGTCGTGCCCCGCCACGTCCCCGATCACCACCATCAGGTCACCGTTGCGGCGGCGGAAGGCGTCGTACCAGTCACCCCCCACCTGCGCCTGCCGTCCGGCCGCGAGGTAGCGGACGGCGATGTCGGCGAAGGACGTGGCCGGCGGCGCCGTGAGCAGGCTCCGCTGCAGTTCGCTGGCGACGTGCCGCTGGCCGGCGTAGAGGAGCGCGTTGTCCAGCGCCACGCCGGCCCGGCGACCGACCTCCTCCGCGAGCGCGAGCTCCGGTGCCCCGAGGCGGTCCCGCCCGGGGGCGTCGACGAGCAGGATCGAGCCGAGGAACCGGTCCCGGCCGGTGATCGGGACGGCGACCGCGCTGCCCATGCCCAGCTGGGCGACGAGCGCGCGCAGTCCGGGGTCGGGGACCTGGCGGTCCAGCTCCTCCCGGGTGATCCGGGGCAGCAGGACCCGCTCCCCCGCCGCGGCCCGCCGGCTGGGCTGGGTGAAGCACTGGCGGGCCTCCTTCAGCTCCTCCGCCGCTCGGGCCACCGGGGCGAGCGCCGGGTCGCGGTGGCGCATGGCGACGTTGCGCAGCTGACCGTGCTCGTCGAGGACCTGGACGCTGATCCAGTCGGCCAACCCCGGGACGAGCACCTCCGCCAGCCGGGTCAGCGGCTCGCTGACGTCCAGCGGGCCCATCAGCGAGTCGGAGACGCGGGCCAGCAGCTGCACGTGGCCGGCCAGGCGGTCCCGGTCCCGCTCGGCCCGACGCTGGGCCGTCACGTCGGTGGCGAACACCAGCACCACCGACCGGCCGGCGTCGGTCTGGGTGGTCGCCGAGGTGAGCTCGAGCACCTTGCCCCCGAGGACCACGTGCGCCGGCCGGGAGCGGCCCGGGCGGGACAGGGTCGCCCGGGCACCGGGGGCGGCCTCGTCGATCGGGCGCCCCAGCACGGCCGGCCCGAGGCCGAGGAGGTCCTCGGCCTGGCGGTTCCAGCCCAGCAGCTCACCCGTCGGCTCGGCCACCAGGACCGGGATCGGCACGTGCTCCAGGAGAGCACCGACGGCCGTCGCCCCCGGCGCCCCCGGCCGGCCGGGCTCGGCCTGGTGCCGCGCGATCGCGGCCAGCACCCCGGCGTGCCGTCGCCGCTCCCGGCTGGCCTCGCTCAGCTCGCGCACCCGTGCGGGCAGGTCGGGGTCGTCCACCCCGGCCACCAGCAGGTCCACCGGCACCTCCGGCGCGAAGGCCGCCTGCCGGCGCACCGCGACCGGGTCCGTCGCCAGGACGACGACCGCGGCGCCCGGCGCCAGCCGGTGCGCGCGCTGGACCAGGGAGATCCCCGCTGCCGCGCGGGTGCCCACGACGACGAGGTCGACCGGCTCCCCGGCGGCGCCCAGGACCGCCTCGAGGTCGACGGCGGACACCTGCTCCAGACCGGGCACGCCCCCCAGCCGGTCCAGGTCCTGGGGCGTCCCGCCGACCAGCAGGCTGCGCCCGAGGGGACGCGCCGCGCTCACTCGCCCAGGAGCGGCAGGCCGAGCACCGCCCGGCCGGTCCAGGTGCGCAGGATGTCCGTCGTCGGGCTCATCACGTCCGCCGCCCGCGCGTCGCGCAGGTGCCGTTCCAGCGGGGAGCGGTCCCGGTAGCCGATGCCCCCGACCAGCGTCATCGCCTCGTTGGTCACCTGGACCGCGCACTGGGCGACCTCGGCCTTGGCCGCGGCGAGGCCGGGGAGGGCGTCCGGGCCACCGGCGTCCGCCTCCTCGGCGGCCCAGTGCACCAGCCGGCGGGTGCGCTGGACCTGGGCCCAGAGCTCGCCCAGCCGGTGCTGGAGCAGCGGCTCGGCCGCCAGCCGCCGGCCGGTGTGCGCGTGGGCCCGCCGGCCCAGGTGCGCCGCGGCCTCGTCCAGGGACGCCTGGGCGACCCCCAGGTAGGACCCGGCCATCGCCATCAGGAAGTAGGGGGCGACGACCTCGAAGACGTACCAGAGCTGGTCGCCCTCCGCCCCGAGGAGGTGGTCCGCGCCGAGACGCACCCCGGCCAGCCGCGCCCGCCGCGAGGAGTTGCCCCGCATGCCGATCCCGTCCCACCGGTCCGTCCAGCTGAGGCCCGGGGTGTCCCCGGGGACCAGCACGCAGGAGAACTGCCCCACCGGCGCACCGGGGTCGGCGGCGACCGTGCTGACCACGTACGAGTCGGCCTGGCCCCCGTTGGTCACGAACGACTTCTCGCCGTCCAGCCGGAGCTCCGCGCCGTCGCGCGTCATCCGCGTCTGCGGCAACCAGAAGTGCGCACCGGTGCCGGGCTCCGACAGGGCCAGCGTCGTCAGGTGCTCCCCGGCGACGATCGCGTCGAGGAACGCCTGGCGCTGCCGCGACGTCGGCTTGGCCGCGACCACCGCCGTCCCCACGCAGTGCATCCCGAAGCAGAGCGCCGTCGAGGCGCACACCCGGCCGAGTGCCTCGCAGACCGCGACGACCCCGCGCAGCCCCAGCCCGGACCCACCCAGTGGGCGGGCCGCGGCGAGGCCTCCGAGCCCGGCGGCCTGGAGAGCCCGCAGCGCCTCGGCGGGCCACACCCCCGAGTCGGTCCGGTCGACCAGCGGGCCGGCGACGCTGTCGGCCACCTCGGCGGCCCGCGCGGCGGCCTCCGCGACGCTCACCGGGGCCGCAGTCATGGCCAGAGCATAGGCAGGCCCGGCTCCGTCGGTGATCACGTGGGACACCTTCGGGCGCCGGGTCCGCTCCTCAGCGCAGGTCGTCGATGCACTCGACGAGCCGCTCGACCTCCTCGGCCGTGTTGTAGTGCATCAACCCGAGGCGGACGGCACCCCCGGCCTCGTTGACGCCGATCGCGTCGAACAGCTCGCGGGCGAAGAAGTCGCCGTCCCAGGCGCAGATCCCGCGGCGGGCCAGTTCACCGGCGGCCTGCCGCGGGCGCATGCCGGAGACGGTGAACGACAGCGTCGGGGTGCGCGGCCACGGCTCCCCGAGCACCTGCACGTGCGGCATCCGCCGCAGCGCGGTGTCCAGCCGGTCGAACAGCTCGCCCTCGTACCGGCCGACGGCGGCCATCGCGGTGACCAGCCGCTGGCGCCGCGTCCCGGTCGCCTCCGGGCACAGCGCGGCGAAGTGGTCGACGGCGGCCGCGACCCCGGCGTACAGCTCGAACGGCGGGGTGCCCGGCTCGAACCGGTCGGGCACCCGGTCCGACGCCGGCAGCAGCTTGTCCGGCCAGAGCTCCTCCCACAGGCCGGGGTGGGCGACGACGGCGCCCACGTGCGGACCGCACCACTTGTAGGCCGACACGGCGAGGAAGTCCGCGCCCTGCTGCTCGACGTCCAGCAGCAGGTGCGGGGCAGCGTGCGCGGCGTCGACGAAGACCAGCGCACCCACCTGGTGGGCGCGGCGGGTGATCGCGGCGACGTCCGGGCAGGTGCCGATGGCGTTGCTGGCCGCGGTGACCGCCACCAGGCGGGTGCGGTTGGTCAGCAGCTCGTCGTACTGCCAGTCCGGCAGCTCGCCGGTCTCGATGTCGACCTCGGCCCAGCGCACGACCATGCCCACCTGCTCGGCCACCTGCAGCCACGGGCGGACGTTGGCGTCGTGGTCCAGCCGGCTCACCACCAGCTCGTCCCCGGCCCGCCAGTGCTTGGCCAGGGCCCGGGCCACGGCGTAGGTCAGCGAGGTCACGTTCGGGCCCAGCACCACCCCGGCCGGCAGGCCGCCCACCAGGTCGGCGACGGCCGACCGCGCCCCGGAGACCAGTTGCTCGGCGCGCGCCGAGGAGGGGAACACCCCACCGCGGTTGGCGATCGGCACCCGCATCGCCTGGGAGACCGCGCGGACGACGCTCTCCGGCACCAGCGTGCCGCCCGGCCCGTCGGCGTGCACGAAGCCGTCGGACAGGCCCGGGAACAGGCCCCGGACGCGGGCGACGTCCAGCCGCCCGGCACCCGAAGACATGCCCGGAGCCTATGCGGGCGGAGGTGGCGGCGGTCACCTCGGGCGGCCCCGGGCACACGCCGCGCGGACGCGGGGCAGGATGGGGGCATGACTGCTCCTGGCACCGGTGAGCCCCACCCCCAGCAGGTCCTCGTCGTGGGTCCCGACGGTCAGCCGGTCGGCGCGATGGCGATGCCGCAGGACGGCGACGACGGCGCAACCGGCGTCGGCGACCTGGTCGAGCAGCCGGCCAAGGTGATGCGGATCGGCACGATGATCAAGCAGCTGCTCGAGGAGGTCCGGGCCGCGCCCCTGGACGACGCCAGCCGCAACCGGCTGCGCGACATCCACGCCTCCTCCATCCGCGAACTCGAGCAGGGCCTCGCGCCCGAGCTGCGGGAGGAGCTGGAGCGGATCACGCTGCCCTTCACCGAGGGCGAGACCCCCTCCGACGCCGAGCTGCGGATCGCCCAGGCCCAGCTGGTCGGCTGGCTGGAGGGCGTCTTCCACGGCATCCAGACCGCGCTGTTCGCCCAGCAGATGGCCGCCCGCGCACAGCTGGAGGAGATGCGCCGCAAGGCGCTCCCCGGCGGCGCCGGGGAGCGCGGTCCCGAGCCCCGGCACGGCGGCGGGCAGTACCTCTGACATCGCTGCCCTGCCGGGCAGCACCGCGGCCAGGAGCCGTACCCGGCCGGCGTTGAGCCGTCGCCCCAGCTCTCGCCGTCCGGGTACGGCCGTCCTGCCTACAGGATGAAGCGGCGGACGGCGGACTGGAGCTCGTCGCTCATCCGGGAGAGCTCGGCCGCCGACCGCTGGGTCTCGTCGACCCGCTGGTTGGTCTCCGCGGTGCCCGCGGCCAGCCCGCTGATCGCCGAGGCGATGCTCTGCGAGGACGACGCCGCCTCGAGCACGTTGCGGTTCATCTCGTTCGTGGTCGCCGTCTGCTCCTCCACCGCCGCGGCGATGGTGGCCTGGAAGTCGTTGATCTGCGCGATCACCGCGCCGATCTCGCCGATCGCCCCGACCGCGCCCGCGGTGTCGGCCTGGATGGCCTCCACGCGGCGGGCGATGTCCTCGGTGGCCCGCGCGGTCTCCTGCGCCAGCTCCTTGACCTCGGTGGCCACGACGGCGAAGCCCTTGCCCAGCTCCCCCGCCCGAGCGGCCTCGATCGTGGCGTTGAGCGCCAGCAGGTTGGTCTGCTCCGCGATCCCGGTGATCACCTTGATCACGTTGCCGATCTCCTGGGAGGAGTCGCCCAGCTTGCCGACCATCCGGTTGGTCTCCTCGGCGACCCCGACCGCCTGGTTGGCCACCCGGGACGCCTCGCTGGCGTTCTGGCTGATCTCCCGGATCGCCGCCTCCATCTGCTGCGAGCCGGTCGACACGGTGTCGACGCTGGTGGCCACCTCGCCGGCCGCGCCGACCACGACGTCGGCCTGACCGGCCGCGGTGCGGGCGTTCTCCGCCATCGCACCGGCGCTGGCGTTCAGCTGCTGGGAGGCAGCAGCCAGCTGCCCGGCCGAGTCGCTCACCAGTCGCAGCACGCCGCCCAGGGAGTCCAGGGTGCGGTCCAGCGACGCGGCGACCTCACCGATCTCCGCACCGCCGGTCTCCCCGGCACGAACGCTGAGGTCGCCGGCGGCGACCCGGTCCAGGACCTCGCGGACCCGCTGCACCGGTCGCATCACCGAGCGGACCACCAGCAGCGCCAGCGCGAAGGAGACGACCAGGCCGACCCCGACGATCAGCAGGGTGAGGGTGCGCGCGGAGGTGTAGGCCGCCCGCGCCTCCGCGGCGGTCGCCTTGGCGGCGGCGGCCTGGGTGTCGGCGGCGGCGGTGATCGACTCGGAGATCCCGCTCTCCTGCTCGTTCATCTGCCCGATGAGGGCCAGGGTCTCCTGCGGCGTCCGGGTCCCCTGGCCGCCGCTCAGCTGCTGGAGGAGCGCCAGGTACTGCTGGGTCCCCGCGGCGAAGCCCTCGAACGCGGTCCGCGCATCCGCGGCCAGCGGCAGGTCCGTGGTCGTCTCGGTGTGCTCCTGCAGGGCCTGCAGGTTCTCCCGGGACGCCTCCGCGAAGGCGGCCAGCGTCGCAGGGGGCAGGCCGGCCACGCTGGCCCGCGCGTTGTTCGCGGAGAACTGCCACCAGTCGGCCTGCAGCTGGCGCAGCGCGTCGAGCGGCACGGCGCCCTCGGCGTAGACCTGCTCGGCCTTGTCGCTGAGCACCGACATCCGCTGGACGCCGAACAGGCCGACCGACACGGTGGCCAGGGCCACCAGCGCCAGGGCCACGACCAGCCGTCCCCGCAGGCCCACGCGAGCAGCGAGCTGCCCGCCTCCTCGTGCACCATCCCCGGAAACCGGGGTCCCCACCGCAGCCATGTCCTGCCCTCTCCGCCTGCGGGGACCGTCCCGGCCCGCGCTCTCACACCCCCTATCGGCAGGTCACGGGATCGATTGAGCACAACGGATCGCGATGGTCCGGATCTCCCCCCCAAACGGAGGAGGGCCCGCCCGGCACGCGCCGGACGGGCCCCCTCCGTCGGGGTCGGCTACACGGTGAAGCGGTTGACGGCGGCCTGCAGCTCGCTGCTCATCCGGGACAGCTCCTCCGCCGAGCGCTGGGCCTCCTCGACCCGCTGGTTGGTCTCCGCCGTCCCCGCGGCCAGCCCGCTGATCGCCGAGGCGATGCCCTGCGACGACGAGGCCGCCTCGGACACGTTGCGGTTCATCTCGTTGGTCGTGGCGGTCTGCTCCTCCACGGCCGCGGCGATGGTCGCCTGGAAGTCGTTGATCTGGGCGATGACCGAGGAGATCTCGCCGATCGCGTCCACGGCGCCGGCGGTGTCGGCCTGGATGGCGTCCACCCGGCGGGCGATGTCCTCGGTGGCCCGCGCGGTCTCCTGGGCCAGCTCCTTGACCTCGTTGGCAACGACGGCGAAGCCCTTGCCTGCCTCACCGGCCCGCGCCGCCTCGATCGTGGCGTTCAGCGCCAGCAGGTTCGTCTGCTCCGCGATCGAGGTGATCGTCTTCACCACGTTGCCGATCTCCTGCGAGGAGTCACCCAGCTTCCCGACCGTGCGCGTCGTCGTCTCCGCCACGCTCACCGCCTGGTTCGCCACCCGCGACGCCTCGCTGGCGTTCTGGCTGATCTCCCGGATCGCCGCCTCCATCTGCTGCGAACCCGTCGACACCGTGTCCACGCTGGACGCGACCTCACCGGCGTTGGCCACCACCACGTCGGCCTGACCCGCCGCCGTCCGCGCGTTCGCCGACATCGCCTCAGCGCCCGCCGTCAGCTGCTGCGACGCCGCACCCAGCCGACCGGCCGAGTCACTCACCAGCGTGAGCACACCACCGAGGGAGTCCAGCGTCTGGTCCAGCGAACGGGCGACGTCGCCCAGCTCGGCACCGCCGACGTCCCCGGCGCGCACCCGCAGGTCGCCGGCGGCGACCTGCTCGAGGGTCTCCCGGATCCGCTGAACCGGGCGGGTGACGCTGCGCGCCATCAGCACGGCGAGGGCGACGGAGACGACCAGGCCGATCACGACGCCGATGATCGTGAGGGTGCGGGCGCCGGCGTAGGCGTCGCGGGCCTCCTGCACGGTGGCCGAGGTGACGGCGATCTGCGCGTCGCTGGCCGCGGTGAGCGCGTCGACGGCGTTGGTCTCCGCCTCGACCAGCGTGGGCAGCACCGAGAGCGGGTCACCACCGGCGGCGGCGATCTCGCCCATCTGGACGCTGGTGTCGTCGTAGAGCTGGATCGCGGCCTGAAAGTCCTGGAAGGCGCTCTCCGTGGCCGGGCCGAGGTCGACCTCGGTCAGGTCGGCACGCAGCTCGTCCAGCGTCTCGCGGATGGCGACCGTCTGCTCCTGCAGGCCGGCCACGAGGTCCGGCGCGAGGCCCGGGCTCATGCCCCGGGAGACCGTCGCCTGGTACTGCCAGTAGCTGGAGCGCAGCAGCAGGATGTCGCGCAGCGGGACCGCACCCTCGGTGTACACGTCCTCGGCCTGCTCGCTGAGCTCGCTCATGCGCGTCACGCCGAGCGTGCCGACGGCGAGCGTGGCCAGGGCGACCAGCAGGAAGGCCGCGAGCAGCCGGGCGCGCAGGCCCGTGCGCTGGACGAGACCCGGACGTCGGTCCGGGTCGGTGGGCGTGGCCTGGTGGGCCCGAGTGTCGGTCATGGCGTCCCTCTCCTGCGATGGACGCACCCTGGGCGCCCTTGTCAGCCGGAGATCGGCAGCGCACGACCGGTTCTGGAGCACAGCGCAGATGCGAAACCAGGAAGTCCGCTGGATCGGGTGACATCGTTCCCACGACGGGCCGGCGCGGCCGACCCGACCTCAGCTGCGCAGCGTGGCCAGGAAGGCCGCCACCCCGTCCGCGTCGTTGGCCACCGTGACGTCGGTGGCCACGGCGAGGACGTCGGGGTGCGCGTGGGCCATCGCCACCGCCCGGCCGCCGCCGTCCCGCACCCACTCGAAGGCGGCGATGTCGTTGGGCATGTCACCGAAGTAGACGACGTCGGCCGGCGTGAGCCCCCGCTCGGCGGACAGCCGGGCGAGTCCGGTCGCCTTCGTCACGCCGGGCGCCGAGATCTCCGCCATCGCGTCGGAGGAGGAGGTGGTGACGGTGGCGGTGTCCCCCACGACCTCGGCGACCAGCGCGACGAACTCGTCGCGGGACAGTCGCTCGTGCCGGGCGAGCAGCTTGGCCACCGGCTGGGCGACCATCTCCTCCAGCGTCGCCTCCGCGACGCCCGGCGCGTCCTTGTCCCAGCGTGGCCGGTAGATCGGCTCGTGCCGGAACTGGTCGCCGTACTCGACGGCGAACCAGGTGTCGGGCTGGCGCGCACGGAGCTGCCGGGTGATCTCCCGCAGCGCCTCGGGCTGCACGGGGTGCTCCTCGAGCACGACGAAGTCGGTGAGGTCGAGCAGCACGGCGCCGTTGCAGCAGATCGCCGTCCCCCCGCCCAGCCGGTCGCGCACCCCGAGCATCCAGCGCGGCGGCCGCCCGGTGGCGAGCACCAGCGGCACGCCCTCGGCATCCCACCAGCGCAGCTCGGCCAGCGTCGCGTCGCTGATCGTCTCGTCGCTGCGCAGCAGCGTGCCGTCCAGGTCGCTGACGATCAGCCGCGGCCGGTCAGCCACCGGTTCCCTCCAACTGCAGCAGGGTCTCCAGGTACTGCGCCACGCCGTCGGCCTCGTGGCCGCTGGTCCGGTCACCGGCGGCAGCCCGGACGGCGGGGTGGGCGTTGGCGACGGCGACCGCCCGGCCACCGCCGACCTGCACCGCCTCGATCATCGGCAGGTCGTTGGGCATGTCGCCGAAGACGAGCACGTCGCCGAAGCCCAGACCCAGGTCGCCCAGCACGACCGCCAACCCCGTTGCCTTGGTCACCCCGGGTGGCAGCACCTCGATGAAGCCCAGGCCGGCGTGGGTGAGCTCGGCCACCGAGGGGTCGACGACGGTGCGGGCCAGCTCGACCAGCTGGTCCTCGCCCAGGTGGGGGGAGCGCAGGAAGACCTTCAGCACCGCGCCGACCGGCAGCACCTGGTGCCGCGGCAGCAGGTGCGCGGGCTCGGGGTAGGGCCAGTCGAAGCCGTGCTGCACCCGCAGCGGCGCCATCGCCTCGGCCTGCTCGGCGGCGTCCTCGACCGCGACGATCAGCTCACCGGCGACGCCCTCGATCGCGGCGATGACCTCGGTGGCCACCTCACGGGTCATGCCGACCGTGCGAAGGACCTCGTCGGGCGCGCCGTCGGAGCCGAACCGGACCACGTAGCCGCCCTGGGCGAGGACCGCGATCCCCTGCCCGGCGAGGGCGGCGCGCACGCTCTCCAGCAGCCGCGGCCCCCGGCCGGTGGCGCCGACCACCGGGAGCCCGGCGGCCCGGCAGGCGGCGATGGCCGCCGCGGTGCGCGGGCTGACCTCGCCGTGCGCACCCAGCAGGGTGCCGTCCAGGTCGCTGACCACCAGGCGCGGGCGCCACCCACCCAGGCGCGCACCCAGGTCCCCGAGGTCGACCACCTCCCGGGCGGCCGCCGCGGCCGCGGGCGCGGTCAGCCCGCCGCCGTCGGGCCGGCCACCGCTCATGCGGCGGGGCCAGGGGCGACCGCCGTCAGCGCCATGCCGGGGGCGAGCACCGCGTGCCCGCCCAGCCACGGGCGCAGCGCCGCCGGCACGTGCACCGAGCCGTCGGCGCGCTGGTGCACCTCCAGCAGGCAGGCGATGGTGCGGGCGATCGCGCAGAGCGTGCCGTTGAGCGTCGCCGCGGGCTGCGGCCGGCCGTCGGCGTCCCGGTGCCGGATCTGCAGTCGGCGGGCCTGGAAGGTGGTGCAGTCCGAGGTGCTGGTCAGCTCCCGGTAGGTGCCCTGGCTGGGGAACCACGCCTCGATGTCGAACTTGCGGGCGGCGCTGGTGCCCAGGTCGCCGGCGGCGATGTCGACCACCCGGTAGGGCAGCTCCAGGGCCTGGAGGAACTCCTCCTCCCACTGCAGCAGCCGGCGGTGCTCGGCGGCGGCCTCCTCGGGCGCGCAGAAGCTGAACATCTCGACCTTGTCGAACCAGTGCACCCGGATGATGCCGCGGGTGTCCTTGCCGTAGGAGCCGGCCTCCCGGCGGAAGCAGGAGGACCAGCCCGCGTACCGCTTCGGGCCCGCGGAGAGGTCGAGCACCTCCTTGCTGTGCATGCCGGCCAGCGCGACCTCCGAGGTGCCGACCAGGTACAGGTCGTCGCGCTCGACCCGGTAGACCTCCTCGTCGTGCTCGCCGAGGAAACCGGTGCCCTCCATCGCCTCGGGCTTGACCAGCGCGGGGGCGACGACCGGGGTGAACCCGGCGGCGACGGCGCGGGTGATCGCCAGCTGGGCGAGGGCGAACTCCAGCAGCGCGCCCGGGCCGGTGAGGAAGTAGAAGCGGGCGCCGGAGACCTTGGCGCCGCGCTCCATGTCGATGGCGCCGAGGGCCTCCCCGATCTGCAGGTGGTCACGCACCTCGAAGTCGTAGGTCGGCACCTCGCCGACGGTCCGGATCTCCACCGCGTCGTCCTCGCCGCCGGGCGGGACGTCGTCGTGCACCAGGTTCGGGATGCGCAGGTGCAGCTCGTGCAGCGCGGCGTCCGCGGTGCGCTCGGCCTCCTCGGCCTCCTTCACCTGCGCGGCCAGCGCCTTCGCCCGCTCCAGGACGGCGGGGCGCTCCTCCTTGGAGGCGCCGCGGACCGCCTGCGACGCGGCCTTCTGCTCCGCGCGCAGGTCGTCGGCGGCCTTCACGGCGGCGCGCCGGTCGGCATCGGCGGCCAGCAGCCGGTCGACGAGGGACTCGTCGGCGCCCCGGGCGCGCTGGCTGGCCTTGACCCGCTCGGGGTCCTCACGCACGAGTCGCAGGTCGATCACACCGCTGATCGTAGGTGCCGGGTCCTGGCGCCACCGCACGGTTGCGGCCGCGCCGGACACGGGACGCCGCACCCCGAGGTGCGGGACACTGGGGTCATGCGCTTCCTCGGCGACCGCCGCCCGGACCACGACCTGACCTACAGCGACGTCTTCATGGTGCCGGCGCACTCCACGGTCGGTTCCCGCCTCGAGGTCGACCTGACCACCCCGGACGGGGTCGGCACGACCATCCCGCTCGTCGTCGCCAACATGACGGCGATCTCCGGCCGGCGGATGGCCGAGACCGTGGCCCGCCGCGGTGGCCTGGCGGTCCTGCCGCAGGACATCCCGATCGACGTCGTCGGCGAGGTCGTCTCCTGGGTCAAGGCCCGGCACACCGTCTACGACACCCCGATCACCCTGTCCCCCACCTCCACGGTGGCCGAGGCGCTCTCGCTGATGGGCAAGCGGGCGCACGGCGTCGTCGTGGTCGTGCAGGGCGGGCGGCCGGTCGGCGTCGTCACCGACGGCGCCTGCCAGGGCGTCGACCGGTTCACCCAGCTGTCGCAGGTGATGACCCCCGAGCCGCTGACCATCCCCGCCGGCACCGACCTGCCCAAGGTCTTCGACGTGCTCTCCGCCGAGCGGATCAGCGCCGCCCCGGTCGTCGACGGCGACCAGCTGGTCGGCCTGATCACCCGCAAGGGCGCCCTGCGCTCGGCCATCTACGCCCCGGCGCTCGACGCCGACGGCCGGTTGCTCACCTCCGCCGCCGTCGGCATCAACGGCGACGTCGCGGGCAAGGCCGAGGCGCTGCTCGCGCACGGGGTGGACGTGCTCGTCGTGGACACCGCCCACGGCCACCAGGAGAAGGCGGTCGAGGCGGTGCGCGCCGTCCGCGCCGTCGCCGGCACGACCCCGGTGGTCGCCGGCAACGTGGTGACCGCCGAGGGCACCCGTGAGCTGGTCCAGGCCGGGGCCGACGTCGTCAAGGTCGGCGTGGGGCCCGGCGCCATGTGCACCACCCGGATGATGACCGGCGTCGGCCGCCCGCAGTTCTCCGCCGTCGAGGAGTGCGCGGCCGCGGCACGGGCGCTGGGCAAGCACGTCTGGGCCGACGGCGGGGTGCGCCACCCCCGGGACATCGCGCTGGCGCTGGCCGCGGGTGCGGCGAACGTGATGATCGGCTCCTGGTTCGCCGGCACCTACGAGAGCGCGGGCGACCTCTACGACGACGGCACCGGCCGCCGCTACAAGGAGAGCTTCGGCATGGCGTCGGCGCGGGCGGTGAAGGCCCGCACCGCCACGCAGAGCGGCTTCGACCGGGCCCGGGCCGGGCTGTTCGAGGAGGGCATCAGCTCCTCCCGGATGTACCTGGACCCGGCCCGCCCCGGCGTCGAGGACCTCATCGACCAGATCGTCGCCGGCGTCCGCTCCTCGGCCACCTACGCCGGCGCGCGCACCGTGGACGAGCTGCACGAGCGGGCCGTGCTGGGCGTGCAGAGCGCGGCCGGCTACGAGGAGGGGCGCCCGCAGCCCACCAGCTGGTGACGCCGCTGCCGCTCGAGCGGTTCGAGGAGCTGGTCGCCGACGCACTGGACCAGGTGCCCGCCGAGCTGATGGCGCTGCTGGACAACGTCGTCGTCCTGGTCGAGGACCGCAACCCCGACGAGCCGGACCTGCTCGGGCTCTACGAGGGGTACGCGCTCACCGAGCGCGGCTGGGACTACGGCGGGGCACTGCCGGACCGGATCATGATCTACCGGCTGGCGATCTGCGACGTCTGCGAGGACGAGGAGCAGGTCGTCGAGGAGGTCACGATCACCGTCGTGCACGAGATCGCGCACCACTTCGGCATCGAGGAGGAGCGCCTGCACGCCCTCGGCTGGGGCTGAGGGAGGACCCCGTCCCCCGAACGCCTCGCACGCTCGGCGCGAGCCTCCGGGCAGGGCCGTTCCAGCGCGTCGCCTGCGGGTAGCGTTGTCCGACGTGCCCGAGGACGCCGACCGCACCGCCCCCCGCCTGCCGATCCAGATGCTGCACGACCGGCTGCTGGTCGCCCTCCGCAAGGAGGACGGCGACCGGCGCTCCACCGGCGGCATCCTGATCCCGGCCACCGCCCAGGTCGCCAAGCGGCTGGTGTGGGGCGAGGCCAAGGGCATCGGCCCCAACGTCCGGCAGATCAAGGTCGGCGACCAGGTGCTCTTCTCCCCCGAGGACCAGCACGAGGTCGAGGTGCACGGCGAGGACCTGATCATCCTGCGCGAGCGCGACGTGCACGCCGTCGCCGCTGCCCGGATCGACGAGAACACCGGTCTCTACCTGTAGCGGCAGGGCAGGCGGGCGCGGCGACCACCTCGGCGCTGCACTCCAGCGCAGGCGCCGGGCCGCACGCCCGGCGGGTACGACGACGGGCGCACCACGGCGGACGAGACGGAACGGTCCGGTTCCAAGGGGTGTGCAGCGCGTCCCTGAGCGCGCACACTGGGCGATCATGACGGCCGCGGTGAGTGCCCGGGGGGCGGGCTCACCCCTGCCCGGCGGTCCCGTTGCGCACCCGGGCCAGCCACTCCTCGGCAGCGGCGAACGCCGCGTCCGACACCCGTTGCTCCACCGGCTTGCCGGGCTGGCTGTCCGCGCGCGGGTACGAGCCCAGGAACCGCACCTCCTCGGCCTGCCGGTGCAGCGCGGCCAGCGCGTCGCCCACCCGGTGGTCGGCGACGTGCCCCTCGCAGTCGATGGAGAAGGAGTAGACGCCCAGCCGCTCGCGGGTGGGCCGGGACTCGATCCGGGTGAGGCTGATCCCCCGTACGGCGAACTCGGCCAGCAGGTCCAGCAGCGCACCGGTGCGGTCGGCCACCACGGCGGTGACCGTGGTCTTGTCCGCCCCGGTGGACGGCGGCAGCGCCCCCGGCCGCTCGACCAGCACGAACCGGGTGACCGCACCGGGGTGGTCGGCGACGTCGGTGGCCAGCGGCACCAGCCCGTACCGCTGGGCGGCGATCGCCGCGCAGACCGCGGCGTCGAACTCGCCGCCGGCGACCCGGCGGGCGGCGTCGGCGGTCGACCCGGCCGGGACGACGTCGGCCCCGGGCACCAGCTCGGCGATCCGGGCCCGGCACTGGGCGAGCGCGTGCGGGTGGCTGGCCACCGACCGCACCGCGGCGGCGTCGGTCCCCGGGCGCACCGCCAGCACGAAGGCCACCGGCAGGAACACCTCGCGGGTGATCACCAGCGGCGCCCCGTCGACCAGCCCGTCCATGGTGGCCGGCACCGAGCCCTCGACCGAGTTCTCCAGCGGCACCAGGGCCGCGTCGCGCTCCCCGGCGCGCACCGCGGCGAGCGCGGCGGCGACGCTGGGGGCGGGGCGGGCCGGCACGTCTGCGCCGGAGGTCAGCACGGCGAGGGCGGCCTCGGCGAAGGTACCCTCGGGTCCCAGATAGGCGAACCTCGTCGGCGCTGTGCGGGAGTCTGCGCGCGGCATCCGGTGAGGGTAGTGCGGCCGCGCCGGATCCAGGTCCCGGCGCGGGGGGAGCTGCCTCGTCACCGGCCGGGTACGTGCTCGTCACGTCCCCCGACAGCTGACAGGAGGTGCACGTGACCGCCGGGCCCGAGCCCCTCGAGCCGATGCTCGACACGGTCCGCTGGCGCCTCCTGGCGGCCAGCAGCGCCGAGGACGCCCGCGCCTTCACCGAGGAGCTGGCCGGTGCCGCCGTCGTCCTGGCCGCCACCCGGCAGCCCGCGTGGAACGCCTGGTCGCACGCCTTCGCCGCCCGGGCCCGCCTGCTGGACGGCGACACCGACGCCGCCGCCGACGCGGTGGCCGCCGCGCGCACCGCGCTGGAGCTCTGCCCGGCGTCCGCCGAACGGGCGCTGACCCTGGCCTACCTCGCACACGTCGAGGTGACCGCCGACCGGTACGACGCCGCCCTGCACCTGGCCGTCGACGCGAGCCTGCTGGCCGACCAGGCCGGCGAGCCCGGCAGCGCCACCCCTGGCCGGGCGCTGCACCAGGCCCACCACTGGCTGTCCCTGGCGCTGACCCGGCTGGACCTGGAGGAGCTCGCGGTCAGCCAGGCCCGGCGCGGCGCCTCCGTGGCCGAGCAGCTGCCCGACCTGGGCGACCGCTGGCAACTGCTGCGCCTGTGCGCCCAGCAGCACGCCGAGCTGGCCCAGACGGTGCACCGGCGGGGCGACCTCGCCCGCTCCCGGGAGCTGGCCGAGACGGCGCTGCGGTACGCCACCACCGCCCGCGAGCTCGCGTGGGAGCCCACCGACGCCGACGTCGACCTGCTCGACGTCGTCCAGGCCTGGGCGCTGGCGCTCACCGGTGACCTGGACTCCGCGCTCGGCCCGCTGCGACGGGTCCGCCGCCACCTCGCCGCGGGGGACGCCGGCCCCTGGCTCGCCGGCTACGCCGACCTGGCGCTGGCGCGGGTGCTGGCTCGGCTCTGCGGCCTGGAGGCCGCCGCCCGGCCGGTGCCCAGCGGCGCGGCCCCGCCCCCGGCGTCGGGCGAGGACTCGCTGCAGCTGCTGGTCTCGGCCACCGGCGCCTTCGCCGCCGCCGGGGACCGTCGCCGCTACCGCCAGTGCCTGCTGGAGCTGGGCCAGTCGACCGCGGGCATGGGCCTCACCGGCGAGGCGCTGCACTGGCTGGAGGCCTACCGGTCCGAGACCAGCCGGGCGCACCTGCGCAGCCGGGAGCTGTGGGCGGAGATGTTCGTCCGGCGCAGCCGGCTGCGGGAGGCCAAGCGACAGACCGCGGTGCTGCGGCGGCACGCGATGGAGGACACCCTGACCGGGCTGGGCAACCGGCGCAGCGCCGAGCGGCGGATGGCCGAGCTGCCCTTCGACCGCCAGCCGGTGTCGCTGGCCGTGGTCGACGTCGACGGCTTCAAGTCGATCAACGACGAGCACTCCCACCTGCACGGCGACGCGGTGCTGCGCACGGTCGCGGCGCTGCTGGAGGAGCACAGCCGCACCGGGGACGAGGTGTTCCGCTGGGCCGGCGACGAGTTCGTGGTGCTGCTGCCGGACACCACCGAGACGCAGGCGGTGGTCGCCATGGAGCGCCTGCGCGTCGCCGTCGCCGAGGCCGACTGGGCCGCGCTCGACGTCCCGGTGCCGCTGACGGTCAGCATCGGCGTGGCCACCACCCCGGCGGCCGGCGTCCCCGGGCCCCGGACCTGGCGCGAGCTCTTCGACTGCGCCGACCTGAACCTGTTCGCCGCCAAGCGCGGCGGCCGCAACCGGGTGCGCGCTCCCGCGAGCGGCGAGCTGGCGGCCGCGCCGACCCGTTCCCCCGCGGCCGGCTCCTCGGTCGACGACCTGGTCTCCCAGGTGCTCGGCAGCGCACCACGCCGACCCGGCTGGGCGTTCGAGGACGGCGAGGTGGCCCGGTGACGCTGCGCGTGGGCAGCGCCCGCGGCGACGACACCGCGCCCCGGGCCGACACCCCGGTGCGTGACACGCCCGGGGTCACCGTGCAGAGTGCCCTCGTGCCGCCCGGACTCCTGCACCAGCGGGTCAGCTCCGCGTTGGCCAACTGGGAGCTCGACCGGGCCGAGTCGCTCCTCGCCGAGGTCGAGGGCGAGCTGCCCGCCGCCCCGGCCGACGAGCGGAGTGCGGCACGGGCCTCGCTGGCCCGCGCCTGGGCCGACACGCTGCGCGCCGAGCTGCTGGTCCGCCGGCTGCGGCTGGCCGGCTGGTCGCTGCTGGGCGAGCCGCTCGTCGACGGCGGTCCCGAGCAGGAGCAGCCGCTGGACCTGCAGGGCACGGCTCCGGGCGACGACGAGCCGGTCGACCGGGAGACGCGCTCGGAGTCCGCCGAACGGGCCGCGCAGGCGATCGCGCTGGTGCGCTCGGCGCGCGCCGCGTTCGACGCCCAGGACGACGACCTGCAGCGGGCCGCCGGCCTGGTCCGGCACGCGCGGATCGAGCTGCTCTCCCGCCGGGTGGACGCCGCGATGGACGAGGCGGTGGAGGCGGCCAGCCTGCTGGACCCCGCGCTGCCCGCCGGCCCGCTGCTGGTGCACACGCTCAGCGCGCTGGCCGGGGTGCTCGCCGACCTGGAGCTGATGCCGCTGGCGCTGGACTACCAGCGCCGCGCCGCGGAGAGCGCCGCCGCGGCGGCCGCCGGAGCCGAGGACGGCGACGTCGCCCGGGCACTGGTGGGCGAGACCGCCACCCGGCTGGCCGCGCTGTGCGCCGAGCTCGGCGAGGGCGTGCTCGAGGACGGCGGCCTGGAGTCCGCGCACGCCTCCTTCGCCGAGGCCCGCCGGCTGGCCGAGCGCGCCCTGGAGGAGCTGCCCGCCGACGACCCCGCCGTGCTGGACGCGCAGGTCGTGCACGGCTGGGCGCTGGTGGGGCTGGGCGAGCACGCCGAGGCGCTGCCGCTGCTGCGCGCCGTCGCCGGCGCCGCCGAGCAGACCGGCGACCGGTCGCTGCTGGCGTCGGCGGAGCTGGGGCTGGGCCGGGCGCTGCGCCGGTCCGGCGAGCCGCGCCGCGCCGACGACCACCTGGCCTCCGCGCTGACCGTGGCCACCGAGCACGGGCTGGCCCGGCTGCGCCGGGCGGCGCTGCGGGAGCTGTGCACGCTGCACGCCGACCTCGACGACGCCGCGCGCGCGCTGCCCTACCTGCAGGCCTACCTCGCCGACGAGCTGGACCGGGTCGACGAGCGGCGCACCCGCTGGGTGGAGCTGTTCGGCCGGCGCAAGAGCCTGCTGGAGACCGAGCGGGCCGCCGGCCAGCTGCGCCGCCAGGCCTACGAGGACCCGCTGACCCACCTGCCCAACCGCCGGTACGCCGAGGCGCGGCTCGACGGTCTGCTCACCTCGGGTGCCGCCCCGGCCCTCGCGGTGGTCGACATCGACCGGTTCAAGGCGATCAACGACGCCGCCGGCCACCCCGGGGGCGACGCGGTGCTGCGGGCGGTCGGTCAGCTGCTGGTCGACGGCTGCCGGGACACCGACGAGGTGTGCCGCTGGGCCGGCGACGAGTTCGTGATCCTGCTGCCGGAGACCACGGCCGAGCAGGCGGAGCGGGCGATGGAGCGGATCCGCCGCTCGATCGCCACCCACGACTGGTCGGCGCTCGGCGTCGAGGTGCCGGTGCGGATCAGCGTGGGCATCGCCCAGGCCGCCCGCGGCGACGACCGCCGCACGCTGTTCGCCGCCGCTGACGGCGTCCTCTACGACGCCAAGCGAACCGGCCGCGACCGGGTCGTGCGGCTGTCCGGGGTGACCCAGACCCGGGCCGACGACGGGACCGATGGGGCCGGTGTGACGGCACCCGGCACGGCCTCCGGCGAGGTCCCGGGAGCGGGCGACGTGGCGCTTATCGTCGAGGACGTGAGCACCTCCCCGCTGGCCGACCACCCCGCCGACGACCAGCCGGAGAACGACCTCGACGGCTTCGCCTCCCTGCTGCTGGAGCCCCCGGTGCAGCCGGCCCGGCCGCGCAGCCCGCTGGACGAGCTCTTCGGCCCCGCACCGCGGGCCCGCCGTCCCCGGCCCGAGCCGCCGGCGGTCCAGGAGCCGGAGCCCGAGCCCGCTCCCACCCCCGCCCCCGCGCCGGCCGCCCGCGAGGTCGTGGCCCCCTCGGGGCCGGACGTCATCTGGGCCACCGGCCGCAGCACCGAGCAGGTGCTGACGCTGGTCCGCGAGGCCCGCCGCGAGCACCCCGACCACCCGGCCGTGGTGGTGCGGGCCAGCGCCGAGACCCTCGTCGCGCTGGCCAGCGAGCACGACGCGTACACGACGATGGACGGCGTGGCGATGGCCGCCGCCGTCGGCCCGGTCCCCGAGGCGGTGGGCCGGGTGGGCGTGCTGTGCGCCAGCAGCGGCGACACCCCGATCGCCGCCGAGGCGGCCTTCGTCGCCCGGGTCACCGGCACCGAGGTGGTGCGGGTGGAGGACGTCGGCGGCAGCCGGATCCGCCCGCTGCTGGCCGACCCGTCCCTGCTCTCCGACGTCGACTGCCTGGTCGTCGTCGCCGGCCTGGACGCGGCGCTGGCCAGCGTCGTCAGCGGGCTGACCGAGGTGCCGGTGGTCGCCGTCCCCACCTCGGCCGGGCAGGCCAACTCCTTCGGCGGGTTCAGCGCGCTGCTGACCATGCTGAACTCCGCGGCGCCCGGCGTCGTGGTGAGCAACATCGACAACGGCTGGTCCGCCGGCGTCTTCGCCGCCCGCATCGCCCGGCGCACCGCCCGCAGCTGACCCGGCCGGCCTGCGCGGCACCCCCCGATCGCGCGGTCCAGGGGGTGTCCGCAGGACGGGGAGCCCCGATGCGCGCGCACGGGGCATCGGGCGACCACTTGCCGGTGATCACCGGGGTCGGGTCTGATCGGGCGTGACCATCGGCTGGCTGGACCTGTCCGCGGGGGCGAGCGGGGACATGCTGCTCGGCGCCCTGGTCGACGCCGGGGTGCCGCTGCAGGTGCTCTCCGCGGCGGTCGCCGCGCTGCCGGTCGAGGCGGTGACCCTGACCGAGGAGTCCGTCACCCGGCACGGGCTGGGCGCCACCCGGGTGCACGTGCACACCTCTGCCAGCGACGTGCACCGCACCTGGGCCGACGTCCGCGCCCTGCTGACCACCGCCGCGCTGCCCGACCCGGTGCGCGACGGTGCCCTGGCGGTGTTCGAGCGGCTCGCGGTCGCCGAGGGGCGGGTGCACCGGGTGGCGCCCGACCGCGTGCACTTCCACGAGGTCGGGGCGCTGGACGCGCTCGCCGACGTCGTCGGGGTGGTCGCCGGGTTCGAGCACCTGGGGCTCACCGAGGTCACCGCCTCCCCCGTCGCCCTGGGCAGCGGCTCGGCCCGGGGCTCCCACGGCGTCGTACCGGTGCCCGGGCCCGCCGTCCTGGAGCTGCTGGCCGGGGTGCCGGTGCACGCGGGTCCGGTGCCGACGGAGTCCTGCACCCCCACGGGGGCGGCACTGCTGGCCGCCCGGGTGCACCGCTGGACGACGCTCCCGCCGATGCGGGTGACCCGGGTGGGCAGCGGCGCCGGTGGCCGTGACCCGGTCGAGCTGCCGAACGTCGTCCGGCTGGTGCTGGGCGAGCCGGCCGGGGCGCCGGCGGACCCCGGGACCGACGGGCTGCTGCTGGAGACCAACGTCGACGACCTGGACCCCCGGCTGTGGCCCGGGGTGCTGGCCGACCTGCTCGCCGCCGGGGCGTCGGACGCGTGGCTCACCCCGATCCTGATGAAGAAGGGCCGGCCCGCGCACACCCTGTCGGTGCTGTGCCGGCCCCCCGTGGTCGCCGCCGTGCAGGGCGTGGTGTTCGCGAGCACCTCCACCATCGGGCTGCGCGTGCAGCCGGTGGGCAAGGTGGTGCTGCAGCGGGTGTCCGGCAGCGTCGAGGTGCTGGGCGGCCGGGTCGGGGTGAAGGTCGCCGGCGGGGGTGGCCGGGTGCTCAACGTGAGCGTCGAGTTCGAGGACGTCGCCGCCCTGGCCCGCCGCACCGGGCTGCCGGTGAAGGAGGTGCTGCGGGCCGCCACCGCGGCCGCGCACGCCGCCCACCCGGGGGCATCGGCTACTGTCCTGGGCCGAGAAGGGGAGTAGCCCCCCGACCGCTGGTCGACATGCTGGCGCGTTCGCGCGCCCGGTCAGCGGGCCCGCGCCCGGCGCGGGTGGGCGAGACCTTCGGCCTCGCGGCCACCTGATGGTGCGCCGCTGGTCGAGGGCTGCCCCGCACCCCCGGCCGGCGGTGCTGAGCGGAAGAGAGCACTGTGGTCCCCTCGGTCGTCCTGGCCGCCTTCGTCCTGGTCCTCCCGGTCGAGCTGCCCGACAAGACGCTGTTCGCCACCCTGGTGCTGGCCACCCGCTTCCCCGCGCTGCCGGTGTTCGTCGGCGTCGGGACGGCGTTCGGCCTGCAGGTGGCGATCGCGGTCACCGCCGGCTCGCTGCTGTCGCTGCTGCCCGAGGCCCTGGTGAGCGCCGTCGTCGCCGTCCTGTTCGTGGTCGGCGCGGTGCTGCTGTGGCGCAGCGCGAGCGAGGGCCCCGAGGACGAGGAGTCCGCGCAGACCGCGGAGCAGACCTCGTTCCTGCGCGCGGCGGCGATCTCCTTCGGCGTGCTGTTCGCCGCCGAGTGGGGCGACCTCTCCCAGCTGGCCACCGCCGGGCTCGCCGCCCGCTACGACGAGCCGGTGTCGGTGTTCCTCGGCGCCTGGGCCGCGCTGCTGGTCGTCTCCGGCCTGGCCGCCTTCCTGGGCCGGAAGCTCGCCGACCGGCTGCCGGTGGCGCTGATCCGCCGAGTGGCTGCGGTGCTGTTCGCGGTGTTCGCCGTCGTCGCGGTGGTCGAGACCGTCCGCACCCTGGCCGGCTGAACGGCGCGCGCTAGGGTCACGGCCGGACCCGGGCGGAGGAGGACGACGTGGTCACCACCGCTGCCGTCGTCGGCGTCGCGCTCGTGGAACTGGGCCTGGTGCTGACGCCGGGGCCCAACATGATCTACCTGGTCTCCCGGTCGGTCACCCAGGGCCGCCGGGCCGGGCTGGTCTCCCTCCTGGGCGTCGCCGCCGGGTTCCTGGTCTACCTGGCTGCGGCCACGGCCGGCCTGGCGACCGTCTTCGTGGCGGTCCCGGCGGCGTACACGGTGCTCAAGCTCGCCGGCGCGGCCTACCTGCTGTACCTGGCGTGGCAGGCGCTCCGCCCGGGCGGCGTCAGCGCCTTCGCCCCGCGGGACCTCGAGCCCGACCGTCCTCGGACGTTGTTCCTGATGGGGCTGGTCACCAACCTGCTCAACCCCAAGATCGCCGTGCTCTACGTGTCGCTGCTGCCCCAGTTCATCGACCCGGAGCGCGGCTCGGTGGCGGTGCAGAGCCTGGTGCTCGGGCTGGTCCAGATCGCCATCGCACTCACCGTGAACGGGCTCATCGTCGTCTTCGCCGGGTCGCTAGCCGGCTTCCTCTCGACCCGGCCCACCTGGCTGCGCGTCCAGCGGTGGGTGATGGGTGGGGTCCTCGGGGCCCTCGCCGTCCGGCTCGCGCTGACCGGGCGGCCGCAGACCGCAGGCTGACCGGTCGGCGCACGGAGCCGCACTCCTCCGGGGGACCCCCGGGTCAGCCGGCCCTCAAGCCGGCGGGCACTCCTGCCGACTCCTGGGGTGACGGCCGAGACGCGGCCGCCCAGCGAACGGGAGCACCGACCATGGAGACCATCCGCTTCGAGCAGTCGCAGGACGTGCTGGTGCAGACGGCCGCCGTCGTGGCCGCGCAGCGGCAGTTCGCGCAGCGGCTGCGGCAGCGGACCGTCCCCGACCCGCTGACCGGCCTGCCGGTGCGCAGCCTGCTCATCGACCGGCTCGAGCTGGCGCTGGCCGCCGCCGGGCCGGACACCGGCCGGCTGGCGGTGCTCTCCTGCAACCTCGACGGCATCACCGCCGTGGAGGACACCCACGGCGGGCTGGTCGCCGACGCAGCACGCGCCGAGGCCGCGGGCCGGCTGGTCACCGCCGTCCGCCAGGGTGACGTCGTCGCCCGGATCAGCGCGCAGACCTTCGTGCTGCTGTGCCCCGGCATCACCGACCCCGCCGACGCGGAGGGGATCGCCCGCCGGGTCGCGACGGCCTTCGACGCACCGCTGCAGCCCACTCCCGAGGTGGCGCACCGGGTCCGGCTCAGCGTCGGCGTGGCGCTGTCCGGGCGGGCGTCGACCCCCGAGTCGCTGATCGCCGCGGCCAACGAGGCGATGACCCAGATCCGGCACGAGCGCCAGGGCAGCGGCCGGCACGGCTGAGCCGGCAGGCACAGGAGGCGGGGCTCAGCGCAGGGTCGGGATCCACTCGGCCAGCGCCCGGCCCAGCTCGTCGGGTGCGTCCTCCGGCACGAAGTGCGATGCGCGCACCGTCACCTCGGTCAACGCCGGCCAGCGCTTGCGGACCAGGTCGCGCAGCCGGCCGACCAGGATCGACCCGGGCTCGGCGTTGACGAACAGCTTGGGCACCTCGCTGGAGGCCAGCCACTGGCCGTACCGGTCGACGATGTCGTGCACGTCCGGCGGCTCGTGCGCGATCGGCAGCTGCCGCGGCCACTCCAGCGTCGGCCAGCGGTCGGCCCGGGCCCGGAACGGCGCCCGGTACCGCTCGTGCGCCTCCGGGGAGAGCCCGCGCAGCACCGAGGCGGGCAGGACCCGCTCGACGAACACGTTCTCGTCCAGCACCCGCTGCTCGCCGTCGGCGCCGCGCATCGCCTGGAAGACCCGCCGGGCGTCCTCGGGCCAGTCGGCCCACAGCATCGGGTTGACGATGGTCTCGGTGAAGGCGATGCCGTTGACCTTCTCCGGGTTCTTCCGGGCCCAGTCGAAGCCCAGCGCCCCGCCCCAGTCGTGGCCCACGATCGTGACCTGCTCGGCCACGCCGATCTCCCCGAGGAACGCGGCGAGGAACTGGGAGTGCCGGTCGAAGGAGTAGCTGCCCGGCCGCTGCACGGGCAGCTTGGTCGACTCCCCCATCCCGATCAGGTCCGGGGCGACCACGCGCCCCAGGTGCCGCACGTGCGGGATGACGTTGCGCCACAGGTAGGACGACGTCGGGTTGCCGTGCAGGAAGACGATCGGGTGGCCCTGACCGACGTCGACGTAGGCCATCTCCAGCTCGCGGTCACCCTCCCGCCCGAGGCGGACCCGGGAGCGCGGGAACGGGTCGTCGGCAGGGACGGGGCTGTGGTCGTCGGCCATGCCCTCAGGTCTCCCCGCCGACCCGCCGTCCGAACCGCCGAAGTGGCCATTTCGCCGATCCCGCTTGACCCTGACCCGACGTCAGGCTGTTCCGTCGTCGACGTCAGAGAGGAGGGGCGATGCGCTGGACGGTGGGAGAGCTGGCCCGGCTGGCCGGGGTCACGGTGCGCACGCTGCACCACTACGACCGGATCGGGCTGGTCCGGCCCAGCGAGCGGACGGCGGCGGGCTACCGCAGCTACGACGTCCGCGACCTGGACCGCCTGCAGCAGGTGCTGGTCTACCGCGAGCTCGGGTTCCCCCTCGAGGAGGTCGCGACCCTGCTGGACGACCCCGACGCCGACCCCGCGGCGCACCTGCGCCGGCAGCACCGGCTGCTGCGGGACCGGCTCGAGCGAACCCGGGCGATGGTCGCGGCCGTGGAGAAGGAGATGGAGGCACGGCAGATGGGGATCTCCCTGACCCCGGAGGAACGGTTCGAGGTGTTCGGCGACTGGCTCCCCGAGGAGTACGCCGCCGAGGCCGAGGAGCGGTGGGGCGACACCGAGGCGTGGGCGCAGTCCCAGCGCCGGACGACGGCGATGAGCAAGGAGGACTGGCTGCGGGTCAAGGCGGAGACCGACGACCTGGAACGCCGGTTCGCCGAGGCGCTGGCCGGCGGGGTGCCCGCCGACTCGACCGCGGCGATGGACCTCGCCGAGGAGCACCGACAGGCGATCACCCGGGACTTCTACGACTGCTCCCCGGAGGTGCACGCCGGGCTCGGCCGGATGTACGTCGAGGACGCGCGGTTCACCGCCCACTACGACCGGATCGCCCCCGGCCTGGCGCGGTACGTGAGCACCGCCGTCCAGGCCAACGCCGCCCGCCAGGGCTGAGCCGGCCGGGGTCGAGCCGGCCGGGGTCGAGCCGGCACCCCTCCCCCGGGAGGTGGACGTCACCGTCGATCCGCGTGCGCACCGCCGTGGGCGGCCCGCATGCTGACGGGGTGGGGTGGGCGATCGCGCGGCTGCAGCAGCCGTGGGTGCAACGGGCGGTACGGGCGGCGCTGGCCGCAGGGCTGGCCTGGCAGGCGGCGTTGCTGTTGCCGCCGTCGCTGGCCGCCTACGCCTACTACGCCCCGCTGGGCGCGGTCATCGCCGTCAGCCCGACGATCGCGGACTCCGCGTCGGCGGCCTGGCGCAGCATCGTCGCGATCCTGGTCGGCTTCGCCCTGGCCGTGGTCGTGTTCGAGGTGACCCGCGGGGTCTCGAACGCGATCACCATCGCGCTGATCGTCGCGATCGCGGTCGTGGTCGAGCAGTGGCGGTGGCTGTTCCGCGAGCAGGCCAGCTGGGTCAGCTTCGCCGCCGTCCTCATGCTCACCGTGGGGACGGCGGACCCGGCCGAGTACGCGGTGCGCTACGCCGGGCTGACCCTGCTGGGCGCCGCGATCGGCGTCCTGGTGACCAGCTTGCTGTTCCCGCCGCTGCAGCTGACCACCGCCGAGCAGCGGATCGCGCGGACCAGGACACTGCTGGCCGAGCACCTGGAGACGATCGCGGCGTCGCTGCGCAGCGGGCAGGTGCCCGAGCTCGGCGAGTGGGAGGTCCGCGGCGACGAGCTGGACCGCGCGCTGGACCGGATGCGCAGCGCCGAGGCGCAGGTGGAGCGCGCGCGGCGGGCCAACCCGCGGGCGCGGCGCTGGCAGGGCACCGCGACCAGCATCCGCGAGCAGTCCCGTGCGCTGGACCGGGTCGCGGTCCTGGTCGACGACCTCACCACGCTGGTCGTGGAGTTCCAGCCGCACCGGCGGGGCCTGGACCGGGTGGACGACGGCACGGGCTGGGTGCTCGCCGACGCGCTGGACGGCCTCGCCGGCGTCGTCCGCATCCCGTACCACGCCACCGACACCGAGCCCGACGAGCGGGACGCGGCCATCGCGACGGCGGTGACGGCAGCCGACCGGCTGACCGCACTGCTGCGCGGCTCGGGGATCGGCGACGACGAGGGCTTCTTCGCTCTCGCCGCGGTGACGATCGGGATGCACCGCTCGCTGCGGACCCTGGAGGCCCACGTCCGCTTCTCGCAGCCCGCGTGACCCGGGCCGGTTGCACGTGGAACGTCCGCCCTGGGAGAAACCCGACGACGCCGCTCCTGAGCACGGCTAAGGTCCGGTCCTCGTGAGCCGCATCGGTGAGGTCCTGGTCCCGGCGCGGCTCGGCTCCGGGTTCCGCTGGCTGCTGGCGTCGAGCTGGACCTCGAACCTGGGCGACGGGATCGCGCTGGCCGCCGGTCCCCTGCTGGTCGCCTCGCTCACCGCCGACCCGTTCCTCGTCGCCCTCGCCGCGACCGTGCAGTGGCTGCCGCCGCTGCTGTTCGGCCTGGTCGCCGGGGCACTGACCGACCGGCTGGACCGGCGGCTCATCGTCGTCGCCGTCGACCTCGCCCGCGCCGTCGTGCTGACCGTGCTGACCCTGGCGGTGGTCACCGACCGGGTGTCCATCGGCGCGGTCCTCGCCGCCCTGTTCCTGCTGGCCACCGCCGAGGTGTTCGCCGACAACAGCGCGCAGACGCTGGTGCCGGCACTGGTCGCCCGGGACGACCTGGCGGTGGCGAACTCCCGGCTGCAGACCGGCTTCATCACCGTCAACCAGCTCGCCGGCCCGCCGCTGGGTGCGGCCCTGTTCACCGCCGGCGCGGCCTGGGCACTGGGTGCACAGGCGGTGCTCGTGGCGCTCGGGGCGGTGCTGATCACCCGGGTCGTCCTCGCGGACCGGGGGCCGCGTGCGGAACGGCGGACGGCGATGCGGCAGGAGATCGCCGAGGGGCTGCGCTGGGTGCGGCACCACGCCGCCGTCCGCACCCTCGTGCTGACGATCACGATCTTCAACGTCACCTTCGGCGCCGCCTGGTCGGTGCTGGTGCTCTACGCCACCGAGCGGATCGGGCTCGGCGAGATCGGCTTCGGTCTGGTGACCACCGTCGGCGCCGCGGGTGGCATCGCCGGGGGCCTGGCCTACGGGTGGATCACCCGCCGGGTGAGCCTGGGCGACCTGATGCGGATCGGCCTGGTCGTCGAGACCCTCACCCACCTGGCGCTGGCGCTCACCTCCAGCCCCTGGGTCGCCCTGCCGGTCTTCTTCGCCTTCGGCGCGCACGCCTTCATCTGGGGGACGACGTCGGTCGCCGTCCGGCAGCGGGCGGTGCCGGACGCGCTGCAGGGCCGGGTGGGCAGCGTCAACACGGTCGGCGTCTTCGGCGGGCTGGTGCTCGGCTCAGGGATCGGCGGGGTGCTCGCCCAGCACTGGGGCGTGACCGCCCCGTTCTGGTTCGCCTTCGCCGGGTCGGCGGTCTTCGTGGTGCTCATCTGGCGCTCGCTCCGGCACATCGCGCACGCCGACGCGCAACCGGTGCCGGCAACCGCCTGAGGACGGCGCCCACCCGGCTTGCTGCCCGCACGACCCACGCCCGGGAGCTGGCCGACCGGGTACGCGCGGCGCGGTGACCGGAGGGGCAGCGCACCGTGCCGCACGCCGCCCGGTCAGTGGGGCGTCATTCCCAGGTGGTGGGGTTGTCAGCGGCGCGGACGACGGCGACCGCACCGAGGGCCTCCACCAGGAAACCCGACGCGGACAGCACCCCGGCCAGCGCGGCGTTCATCGTCTCCTGCACCGCGGCGTCGGTCTCCGGGCCGCGCACCCGCCCCACCGTCGTCCGGTCGTGCTGGGTCCAGGAGACCACCACACCGTCCCGCTCCGGGCTGGGCGTCAGGCAGACCCCGCCCAGCGCCCGGTCCGCCGTCCGGCCGGCGCAGTCGTGCAGCGGCAACCCCGCCTCGGCGACCGCAGCGGTGATCTCGCAGACCAGGCCGGTGAGCGGGTCGGCGTCGGAGATCAGCGGGTCCCAGTCGTCGGCCAGCCGGTCCAGCTGCGCGGAGAGGTACGCCAGCCAGGACCGGTCCTCCGGGGAGAACTGCCGCGTCAGCGTCCCGTCGGCCCGGCACGAGCCGTAGCCGGGCTCGGTGAACCAGCCGTCCGCCGACAGCCCGGCGACGGCGGCGTCCAGCTGACTGGGGAACGGCCCGGCCAGGACCACGGCGTCCTCGTCGACCAGCCACCAGGCGGCGGCGTCGGCACCCCGCTCCACCGCCGTCCTGGGCTGCTGCCCGTTCGACGCGCTCACAAAGAGACCCCCCGTGCTCGACCGACCGCGCCGGGGAAGTCGGCGCGCTCTGCAACTTCCATCGGCAGCCCCGGCACCGGACCGGTCGGCGATCGCCCGGGCTCCCTCCACGCGCACCGCGGACCCCAGCTCCCCCACCGTCTCCGGGCGTCCCGCCACCACCGGGTCGGCGTCGACCGAGCGCCGGGACCTCAGGCCGGGAGCAGCTCGATCCGCCACCAGGCGGAGTGCCGCTCGCCCGGGCCGAGGGTGACCAGGTCCTGCCCCGTGCGCAACGCGTCCGGTGGGCAGGTCATCGGCTCGACGGCGAGCCCCGCCCGGTCCAGCTCGGGCTCGGGACGGTCGGCGGTGTGCACCTGCACCCACGGCAGCGCGACCGGGTCCCACTCCACGGCGACGCCGGCGCCGTCGGCGGCGCGCAGCTCCGCCCGTGCCGTGCCGCCCACGCCGGCGCGGACGCCGGTGAAGGCGTGGTCCACCTGCACGTCCCCCAGACGGCGGCCGGCCCGGAAGTCGAAGGGCGTGCCCTCGACGGGGCGCTCGCCGATCGGCAGCAGCTGCTCGTCGTCGACCGCCAGCCAGCGCTCGGCGTCCAGACCGAACGTCCAGTCGTCCACCCGGCCGGGGCCGGCCACCAGGTAGGGGTGCACGGAGCAGCCGTAGGGCGCCGGCTCGGCGCCGGTGTTCACCGCGTCGATCTGCCAGCGCAGCCCCCCGGCCTCCACCGTGTAGCCGACCTGCACGTCCAGCCGGTGCGGGTAACCGGGCTGGGGCCAGACGCGCGCGGCGAGCACCACCGACCGCGGGGTGCGCTCCACCAGGGTCCAGGGCGTCCAGCACAGCAGACCGTGCAGTGCGGTGCGGCGGTCCGGCTCGGTGAGGGCCAGCTGCTGGTCCCGGCCCTGCCACCGGTAGCGGCCGTCGCCGACCCGGTTGGGCCACGGCACGAGCACCGAGCCCCGGTAGACCGGGCGCAGCTGGTCCGGACCGAACCCGGCCACCAGGTCCCGCCCGTCGACGCGGAGGGACCGCAGCCCGCCGCCCACCTCGGTGACGACGGCGTGGACCCCGTCGGCACGGAGGTCGTACTGCACGCCTGTCGGCTCGACGGACATCCCGCCCCCGCTCCCTGCCGCCGTCCACCCGCGGGCCCGGACGGGCCCGCCACCCACCGGCACGGACGGCGGCATCGGGGTGCCCTCCTGGTGGCGCGGCAGCATGGTAGCCACGACGGCCGGTCGCGCGGCCGGCGTCCCCAGGCCCGGCACCCCGCGGACACCGGGCCCGCGGCGACGGCGCACCGGTCCGGGCGTGTCACACCCGACTGACCTGCGCGTTGACCCCGGGCCACGTTTCAGCGACGGTCAGCGGGTACCCAGGTCGCCGTGACCACCGGCCCTGATCCCAGCGGATCGGGCGCCGTCGTCCTGGCGGAGGACGGCGCCGGCCCGCTGCTCCGATTCAGCGGGCAGATCGACCGGGAGACCGTGCGCCGGTTCCGCCGCGAGGTGCCTCCGGCGTCCTGGCCCGAGCGGGCCGACCTCGAGGCCGTGAGCACGCTGGAGGCGGCCGGCCTGGAGCTGCTGGTGCACCTGGCCCGCAAGCCACGCCGCCGGGGGGCCGAGCTGCGGCTGGTGCACCTGCCCGACCACCTGCACCCCGTCCTGGAGCGCGCCGGGCTGTCCTGGCTGCTGCCCCGCCCCGGCGATCGGACCGCACCCGCCTGACCGGTGCGCCTGGCGCCCGGGCCACCGGTCAGGTTAGCCTCGCCTCACTCGACGTGAGATGGGGTTCGATGGGTCTGCGACTGCCGGTCGGCGCCGTCACCGTGCTGCTGGGGCCGGTGCGGGCGCGCGCGGCCACCATGACCGCCCTGGACCCGGGCAGCGCCCGGTGCGCCGCGGGGCACGCCACCCTGCCGGTGGTGCGCCTGACCGCCGCGCCCGGCGACGACGTGCAGCACCGGCTGGACGCCGTCGAGCAGGCACGCACCGGAGCGGCCGCCGTCGTCCTGGCCGACCACCTCACCGACGGTCTGGCCGCACGGGACCGGCACGCGGTGCTCGCCGCGCTGCGAGAGGTCGCGTCGCCGGGCCGCGCCGTCCTGGTCGACGACGGCGACCCGGTCGCCGCGCTGTCGGTGGCCGACGGCGCGCTGCGCACGCCGGGCCTGGACCTCGAGCCGGTGCCCGACCTCGACCAGCTGGAGCAGCTGGTCGGCTGAGCGGGCCCGGCTGGGGTCAGCGCGCCGTGTAGGTGAGGCAGTCGGCCGCGTCGGCGCCCGAACCCACCTGCACGGCGGACGCGCGGCACTCCAGCGACTCGTTGTGCACGCAGTCCGAGCGGTGGCAGGCGCCGACGACGCCGGTGCGCTCGAGCCCCGCGCGGAACGAGATCTCCACGAAGGTGCCGCAGTGGGCGTGGTCGCCGCCGACGGTGATCGCGCCGGCGTGGCAGGTGTGCTCGGCGTTGTACGAACAGCTGTCGACCGAGCAGTCCTGCACCTGGGGCATGTCCAGCATCTGGGTCATGCCCCGAGGCTGACAGCCTCCGCCTGCACCCGCCAGCCAGGAGAGGCTGCCCTGACCCGGGGGCAGGCGGCTGATCTGCGGCTTCGTGCAGGGGTGGGCGACACGCCGGTCAGCTGCGCGGGCGCCGGCCCACCGGCGGCAGCCGGGTCGCCAGTGCCCGGGTGGCGTAGCCGCCGGCGACGGCGGCCGCGATCAGCACCAGCAGCAGCCCGAGCAGGCCGATCTCCTCGACGCCGACCAGCTGCAGCAGGAGCAGCAGCACTGCACCCACGAGCAGGGACAGCCCCGCGGCGAGCAGCACGACCAGCCAGCGGGGCTGGCCCCCGGGCGTGGGCGGCGGCGGGGGTGGGTCGACCGGCGTCACACCGGTAGTGGACCACGACGGGTGGATCACCCGTTCCGGGCTGGCCGCGGGCGGCCCGATCGGCGAGGCTCGACCGCATGACCGCCCCCTGCTCGGTGACCAGCGAGGTCGGCCGGCTGCGCACCGTGCTGCTGCACCGGCCGGGCGCGGAGCTGCGCCGGCTCACCCCGCGCAACAACGACGAGCTGCTCTTCGACGGAGTGCCGTGGGTGGCCCGCGCGCAGGAGGAGCACGACGCGTTCGCCGCGGCGCTGACCGAGCGCGGGGTGGAGGTGCTGCACCTGCACCGGTTGCTCACCGAGGTGATGGCGCTGCCCGCCGCGCGCGAGGAGGTGATCGCCGCCGCCGTCGACGACCCGCGGCTGGGCGCCACGCTGCAGCACGCGACCACCGCCCACCTCGCCGGGTTGGCTCCCGAGGACCTGGCGCAGGCGCTGATCGCCGGGGTGGCGCACGACGAGCTGCACGGCCGGGGCCTGGCCTACCAGCTGATGGGCCGCGGGGACTTCGTCGTGCCGCCGCTGCCCAACCTGATGTTCACCCGCGACTCGTCGGTGTGGGTGGGTGGCCAGGTGGCCGTGACCTCCCTGGCCATGCCGGCCCGGGCCCGGGAGAGCGCGCTGACCACGGCGCTCTACACCCACCACCCGCGCTTCGCCGGGGCAGAGCAGCTCTACGGCGCGCACCTGGAGCACCTGGAGGGCGGCGACGTGCTGCTGCTGGCCCCCGGGGTGCTGGCCGTCGGCGTCGGCGAGCGGACGACGCCGGGCGGGGCGGAGCGGCTGGCGCGGCGGGTGTTCGCCCGGGGGCTGGCGCACACCGTCCTCGTCGTCCCGATCGCCCAGGAGCGGGCGACGATGCACCTGGACACCATCGCCACGATGGTCGACGTCGACGCCATGGTCATGTACCCGGCGGTCGCCGACTCGCTGCAGGCCTGGACGGTGACCAGCGACGAGCTCCCGGACGACGCGGACACGGTGGAGCTGTCGGTGCGCGGGCCACGCCCGTTCCTGGAGGCCGCGGCCGAGGCGATGGGCATCGACCGGCTGCGGGTGATCGACACCGGGCTCGACCCGGTCACCGCCGAGCGCGAGCAGTGGGACGACGGCAACAACACCCTGGCGCTGGCGCCGCGGCTGGCGGTGGCCTACGAGCGGAACACCGTCACCAACGCCGCGCTGGAGAAGGCCGGCATCGAGGTGCTGGCGATCGCCGGGTCGGAGCTGGGCAGCGGCCGCGGCGGCCCGCGGTGCATGTCCTGCCCGGTGCTCCGCGACCCCGTCCCGGCGTAGGACGGGCGGCGGTCAGGAGCCCGGGTCGAACGCCTCGACGGCCGGGAGGAAGACCTGCTCCCGGTAGACGTCGCTGCGCTCCGGGCTCGCGGTCAGCTGCACCACGGCGAGGCCGGCCGGTGTCTCGGCCAGCGCCAGGTCGACCCGCTGGCCGAGGTCGTCGAGCCGGTACAGGTCCCAGGTGAGCGCCCCGCTCTCGAGCCGGTCCGCCGGCTCCAGCGGCTCGCCGGTGCCCAGCTGCGCGGCCAGCTGCTGGAGCACCTGGTCGGCCGTGGCCCCGGGGGCCACCTGCTGCACCAGCGTGACCAGCGGGGACTGCTGGAACGCCCCCGGGAGCACCTCGGGCCACCCCTCGGGGCGGACGCCGCTGGTGCCGAGCTCATCGCTCTCCCAGTCCGCCATCTCCACCTGCACGCCCTCGGCGGTGAACGCCGGCACCTCGACGTCGTCGACGCAGGAGGTGTCCGGCTCGCTGTCCGGGTCGGCGAGGAAGTCGCGGGTCAGCTGCGCCGCGCACTCGTGCGTGCCCACCGAGCCGTGCCCGGTGGCGGGGAACTCGACGAGCACGCTGCTGCTGAGCCCCTCGGCGACCTGCTCGCCCCACCGGGGCGGGGTGATCGGGTCCAACTCACCGGCGAGCACCAGGGTGGGCAGGTCGCTGGTCAGCGCCTCGTCCTCCCCCTCGCCGGGCTCCCCGGCACCCCAGGTGGCGCAGACGTCGAAGATGCCCGGCCCCATCGTGGGCGTGCTGGCGAAGAAGCTCTCGACCAGCGGGTGCTCGGCGGCCGCGTCCGCCACCGCGTCCGGGTCGCTGAAGCTGACCTCCTCCTCGCACTGCACGGCCAGCTGCTGGCCGACGCTGACCAGGTCCAGCTGCTGGGTGAAGGCGCTGAGCAGCAGGCCGATGGTGCCGAACTCGCCGTTCGCCGCGGCCTCGACCACCTCCGGGAGGAACGGGATCAGCTCTGTCGAGTACATGCTCTGGAACAGGAACCCGGCGAAGCCGGCGCCGTCGAGCGGGCTCTGCACCCGCTCGCCGGTCGTCGGGTCGAGCACCGTGACCGAGGCGGGGGCGGCGTCCAGCTGCGCGACGAGGTCGGTGACGGTCTGCTCGAGGTCGGGGTGCCGCTCGGCGCACCCGGCGTCGGCCGCGCAGGCGGCGAACAGCGCCTCGATCGCCCGGGCGGCGTTGCCGGGCGTCTCCTCGTAGAGGTCGACGTCGATCGGGTAGGAGGCGTCGAGCACCACCGCCCGGATGCCCTCGGGGTGGTCACGCATGGCGGTCTGCGCCAGCCGGGTGCCGTAGGAGACCCCGTAGAGGTTCCACTGCTCGTGGCCCAGCGCCCGGCGCAGGTCGTCGAGGTCGGCGGCGGAGGCCGCGCTGTCGTAGTCGGCGAAGTCGACCCCCTCGTCGACCAGCCGCTGCCGGCACTCCTCCAACGCGGCGGCGGCCTGGTCGGCCAGCTCCTCGACCGGCTCCGCCGACCCCAGCGACTCCCGCACCCAGGAGCTGTACTCGGCGCAGGCCAGCGACGGTTCGGTGAGCCCGGTCCCGCGCTGGTCGAGGACGATCAGGTCGCGGTCCTGGGCGAGCGGCTCGTACAGCTGCCCGAACGCCGCGGGCACCAGCTCCAGCGCGCCCTGGCCCGGCCCGCCGGAGAGGTAGACGAGCGGGTCCTCGGCCGGGTCGTCGTCCGCGGCGGCGACCACGCCGAAGGCCAGGCTGATCGTGCCCGAGTCCGGGTCCGCCCGGTCCGCCGGTACCTCGAGCGTGCCGCACTCGAGGTCGACCCCGGCCGGCACGTCGAAGTCGCAGGCCCCCCACTCGACCTCCCGGGCCGGGGCACCCGACGCCGCCGTGGCGTCCTCGTCCTCCCCGGAGCCGGTGCAGCCGGCCAGCAGGAGCAGGAGCGCGAGCGGCACGGCGGCCGGACGACTGTTCACGGGGTCACCCAACCAGGTCCGGCCGGTCGGGATCATGCGGCGCGTCGTGCCCGGGACAGCCGCACCAGCCGGCCGAGGACGCCGACGGCGAGGACCGCGACCCCGACGGCGACGGCGCTCGGCGGCAGCGTGGCCACCAGGACGACGCAGCCCACGGCGCCGAAGACCTGCAGCGCGCGGGGGAACCGGCGGTGCGCGCGGTCCTGGGTGAACGCCGAGACGTTGGCGACCAGGTAGTAGAGCAGGACGCCGAACGAGGAGAACCCGATCGCGCCGCGCAGGTCGACGGTGAGCACCAGCACGCAGACCATGACGGCCAGCGCCACCTCGGCCCGGTGCGGGACCGCGAACCGCGGGTGCACGGCGGCCAGCCAGCCCGGCAGGTCCCGCTCGCGGGCCATCGCCAGGCTGGTGCGGCCGATGCCGGCGATCAGCGCGAGCAGGGCACCCAGCGCCGCGGCCGCACCGCCGATCCGGACCACCGGCGCCGCCTCCGACCAGCTCCCGGCGTCGACCGCGGCCGCCAGTGGTTCCGCCGTCGCCGCCGTCCCGTCCGGGCCGAGCACCGCGAGCAGGGTGACGGCGACGACCGCGTAGACGGCGACGGCCAGGCCCAGGGCCAGCTGGATCGCCCGCGGGATGGTGCGCGCGGGATCGCGCACCTCCTCCCCCATCGTCGCGATCCGCGCGTAGCCGGCGAAGGCGAAGAACAGCAGCCCGGCCGACTGCAGCACGCCGTACCAACCGCCGTCCGCGCCGTTCCACGGGCTGACCTGCGACCACGTCGGCGACCCACCGGCCAGGCTGGCCAGGACGACGACGGTCAGCGCGGCGAGCACCACGGCGACGATGACCCGGGTCAGCCGGGCGGTGCGGGTGACGCCGCGGTAGTTGACCGCGGCCAGCGCGGCGACCGCGGCCACCCCGACCGGGCGCTCCCAGCCGTCGGGCGCCGCGTAGGCGGCGAAGGTCAGCGCCATCGCCGCGCAGCTCGCCGTCTTGCCGATGACGAAGCCCCACCCGGCGAGGAACCCGGGCCAGGGACCGAGCCGCTCCCGGCCGTAGACGTAGGTGCCGCCCGAGGCCGGGTACTGGGCGGCGAGCTGCGCCGAGGCGGTGGCGTTGGCGTAGGCGACCAGCGCGGCGATCAGCAGCCCGACCAGCAGCCCGGCGCCGGCGGCCTGCGCGGCGGGGGCGAACGCGGCGAAGACCCCGGCGCCGATCATCGAGCCCAGGCCGATGACGACGGCGTCGCCGGTGCCGAGCCGGCGGGCGAGCGCACCGGTCACCGGCGGGGCTCGATCCGGGTCAGCCACATGGTCCGGGGATCGTAGGGACGCCGGGTGAACCGCCGGTGTCGCGCCGCCCGGTGATCAGTCCGGCGAAGACGGGGCCGGTGATCACCACGGGCTCAGCGCGGTCTCCACGCCGTCATGACCTCGCCCAGCCCGCGGTGATCATGGCCAGCAGCCGACCCGACTGAGGCCGCCAGGTCGACGATCCCGACCGCGACGAGCCAGGACGGCCAGGACGACCAGTAGGACAGCCCGCCACGGGCGCACCCATCCACCCTCTCGAGCGGCCCTCCGTGCCGTGCCCCCTGCCTGTGCTGATCACCGCACCGCGGGATCAGGCGGCGCGCTGCTCGGCGACCGGGTCGGCCGGCAGGGGACGCGCGGGGGCGCGGTGCACCGTCGTCCCCACCCCCTCGGCACCGGCGCGGGAGGTGAGCCGGCCGGTCCACGCGCGGACCGCCCCCAGCGGCCCGCGGCCCGGGGTGCGGCCGCGCAGCGCCAGTGCACTGACCAGGACGGCGCCGCCGACCAGCACCAGGTGCGCCCCGGCCCGGGCCGCGTGCACGTGCCCGGCGCCCAGGTCGGCGAGGGTCACCCAGCCGAGCACCGCGGTGAAGGACAGCAGGAAGGGCAGCGCCCCGGCGGCCAGCCGGGGGCGGGCGGCGACCACCAGGAAACAGGCGGCCAGCCCGAGGTTCCAGGCACCGGTCTCGTGCGCCAGGTGCACCGGGGCGGTGCCACCCGCGCCCAGGAACGCCGGCAGGCTCACCGCCAGCTGCCCGGCGCCGACGGCGAGCAGCGCCAGCCGCAGCGCGGCGTCCACCCAGCCCCGGCGCACCCGGGCCGCCGGCAGCCGGCCGAGCACCGCCGCCGTCACGTCGGGCACCGCGGCGGCGGGCACCAGCCGGGCCCGCCGGGTCACCTCCGCAGCCGCCTCCGCCCAGCCGCGGCACGCCGCGCAGCCGGCCAGGTGCTCGTCGACCCAGGCCTGGGGCATGCCGGGGTCCTCGCCGTCCAGACCCGCCGAGATCGCCTCGCGAAAGGGAACGCACCGCACGACTGGCATAGTCGTCGCCGGCAGTCGCAGGGTTCCCGGAGGGTGGTCGTGGAGCAGCTGGAACGGCTCGCGGCCCGGGCGGCCGCGGGCGACGGCGCCGCGCAGGCCGCGTTCGTGCGCGAGACGCAGGCCGAGGTGTGGCGGCTGTGCGCCCACCTCGCCGACCGGCAGGTCGCCGAGGACCTCACCCAGGAGACCTACCTGCGGGCGCTGCCGGCGCTGGCCCGGTTCGAGGGCCGCTCGAGCGTGCGCACCTGGCTGCTGTCGATCGCCCGCCGGGTCTGCGCCGACCACCTGCGCTCCAAGAAGCGCCGCCGGCTGGTGCTGGTCGACGACGACGCCGACCTGGGCGACCTGGCGCGCGACGCCCCGGCCGACGAGGTGGGCGGCACGGTCGCCGCGCAGGACGTGCTCGACCGGCTCGACCCCGAGCGGCGCGAGGCGTTCGTCCTCACCCAGCTGATCGGGCTGCCCTACGCCGAGGCCGCCGAGGTCGTCGGCTGCCCGGTGGGCACCATCCGCTCCCGGGTCGCGCGGGCCCGCGCCGACCTGGTCGAGGCGCTGGTCGCCGCCGACCACCCGCGCACCCGCCGCCCCTCCTGACCGCTCAGGAGTCCTGGGCGGCGGGCTCGGGAGCGGAGCGCAGCCGGCACAGGTGCCAGGCGACGGCGTACAGCACCAGCGCCACCAGGAGCGCCGTCCCGCCGTCGACGAGGAACGTCCGCAGCTCCGCCTCGGCCACCCCGGCCCAGTCCACAGCGCCCTCCAGCCGGTAGGCCTCCCGGAACTCCGGCAGCATCCGGAACCCCGAGACCGCCCCGGCCAGCACCGCCACCACCCCGAGCAGCGCCGGGACGACGACGCGCACCCTCCGGGGCAGCAGCACGGCGGCCGGGACGGGCGACGGCCGGGCCGCGCGCCACCAGCGGACCAGCCACCACAGCAGCGCCCCGCCGCCGAGCACGGTGAACGCGACCTCCAGTCGCAGCGACCACGGGGCCCCGGGGGCGCGGGTCACGTCGTCCCACAGCACGTGGCTGGCCGCCCCGACCACGAGCGAGACGGCGATCGAGGCCAGCGCCACCGGGCTGCGCCAGCGGAACCCGCGTGCGGCGGGGACGGCACGTCCCGCGGCGGCCGGCGGCAGCAGCGCCAGGAGCGGGCGCTTCACCACCACCTGGAACGCGGCGAGCAGCACCAGCCCGATCAGCGGGTCGAGCCACAGCACCGAGGACAGCTCGTGGGTCAGCGTGAGGTTGTAGTCCCCGCCGAGCCACTGCAGGGACGCGTAGTAGGGCAGGTCCGGCGCCACCGACCCGGCGACCAGCGCGGAGGGCACCAGCGGGGTGCGCAGCAGCGGCAGGACGACGGCGGGGTGGGCCAGGGTGAACGGCACACGCGCACCCTAGGGTCGGCGCCACCCGGCGGCCCGCAAGCGGACGGGCTCAGGGACGCTGGGCGGCGAGCCGGCGCAGGCGCTCGTTGTAGGCGACCAGCTCCGGGTCGTCGCCGCTCTCCCCGCGGGCGATGGCCCGGTCCCGGGCCCGGTCGGCGGCACGGTTGGACCGCTCCTCCGACTTCGTCCACTGGAAGAACACGACGGCGAGCACCAGCACGGTCGGGAACTCCCCGAACGACCAGGCGATGCCGCCGGCCGCGCCCTGGTCGTAGAGCGGGTCGACGCCCCAGGACTCCGGCGGGTTCGCGTAGCTGGTCAGCAGCAGGCCGCTGCTCATCATCACGATCACGCCGAAGAAGGCGTGGAACGGCGCGGGCAGCAGCAGCTCCAGCATCCGGCCGCCGTGCCCGGAGCGGCGCGGCCACGGGTCGATCGCGAGGATCGGCCCGAAGAACAGCAGCCCGGTGACCAGGAAGTGCAGCAGCATGAAGGTGTGCCCGACCGTGGTCGCCATGAGGTCGTCGAACAGCGGGGTGAAGTAGACGCCGTAGAGGCTGGCGATGAACAGCGGCACGGTGAACAGCGGGTGCGAGACCGCCTGCCCGAGCCGGCTGTGCAGCGCGGTCAGCAGCAGCCGCCGCGGCATCCCGGCGGTGCCCGGGGACGCCGGCAGGGCGCGCAATGCGAGGGTGACCGGCGCGCCCAGCAGGAGGAACAGCGGGCTGATCATGCTGAGCACCATGTGCTGGACCATGTGCAGGCTGAACAGCCCCATGCCGTAGGTCTGCAGCCCGCTGGCGCAGACGTGGAAGGTGACGGCGCAGCCGGCCAACCAGGACGCCGTGCGCAGCGGCGACCACCGGACGCCGCGGGCGTGCAGCCGCCACAGCCCGACGCCGTAGGCCACCGCGAGCAGGACGGCCAGCCAGGCCAGCGGGGAGGCCGCCCCCAGGTCCAGCGCCAGCACCCGGCCGACGGTCGGCGGCAGCTCCGGCAGGTGCATGCCGCCGTGCTCGTGTCCCACGTCCAGTCCTCCTCAGCCCTACAGTGCGGACACCACGGTAGGCCCCTCGGATGCCGCCACGGTCGCGGGCCGCGGCGGCACCCGGGTCAACGGAGGGTGACCTGGCGGGAGAGGAGCCCCGCCCGGGCGCGCCGCTCGTCGGCGGTCAGCGGGGTGTCGACGGCGAGCGCCGCCTCCAGCCGCGCCTGCAGCTCGGCGGCCGGGGCCGCCCAGTCGGCGCCGGGGACGTCGGCAGGGACGTCCCACACCGGGACGACGAGGCCGAGCGCGCGGAAGGCACCGGCGTACCGGGTGTCCTCCCCCAGACCCAGCTCACCCGCCGCCGAGAGCCGGGCGAGCGCGTCCAGCAGCGGCTCCTCGGCCTCCGGGCGGACCCAGCGCACGTGCGCCCGGTCGACCGAGGGGCGGCACCAGTAGGCGGCCTCCAGCCCCTCGAGCCGGACGGTCGGCATGAGCATCTCGTTGGCCTGCTGCAGACCGGCCTGCGCGGCCGGGTTGGGCTGGGCGCCCTCCAGCCAGAAGCCGAAGTCGTCCTGGACGGTGACCTCCAGGGGTGCGCTGGTGTCCAGCAGCTCCTGCAGCCGCGGGCCGGCGGAACCCGCGGCGCCGATCGGGCCCGGGTCGACCGGGGCGCCCGCGGGGGCCTCCAGCGCGGCGGCCAGCGCCGTCCCCAGGTCGCGGCTGACGTCGTCGGAGGAGGTGGGCAGCTGGACGCCGAGCATGATCTCGCCGTTGGCGCGCACCAGCGCGGGCGTGCCGCCGGGCAGCACGCTGGCCAGCGTCACGTCCTGGCCGCCGGTGGTGCGCAGCTTCGCCGTCGCGGCGGGCACCAGCTCACGCAGCGCGACCCAGTCGGCCTCGCCCGCCAGCCCCTCGAAGGGACGGCGCACCGGCGCGGCGTAGCCGGAGCCGTGGCAGTGCTTGTAGCGGCGGCCCGAGCCGCACGGGCAGGGGGCCTTCGGGTTGATCTCGCCGTCGGTGGCCGGGGTGGTGGCGGCAGGACGGCGGCGGGATGCGGAACGGGCCATGGGTGCGAGGGTAGGAGACTCGCTCGACGACATCTCGCTAGAGTCGTTCCAGTGACGCTGGCTGCTGCTCCCCTCGACCTGACCGACCCCGCGGTGGTCGCCGACCCGTACCCCACCTTCGCGCGGGCGCGGGCCGAGGCGCCGGTGCAGTGGGACGCCGGCCTGGGCATGTGGCTGGCGTTCAGCCACGCCGAGGCCAACGCGGTGCTGCGGGACCGCCGGCTGGGCCGGATCTGGCGGGACAAGGAGCCGGCCGAGCGGTTCGGCCAGTTCAACCTGATCCACCGCAACGCGATCCTGGAGATGGAGCCGCCGGAGCACACCCGGCTGCGCCGGCTGATCAGCGCCGCGTTCGCCCGCGGGCACGTCGAGCGGCTCCGCCCGTGGGTGCAGGAGCTCGCGGACTCCCTCGTCGACGGGCTGGTCGAGCGCTCCGGCGGGACGGCCCCGGTCGACGTCCTGTCCGGGATGAGCGAGGAGCTGCCGGTCGCGGTGATCGCCGAGCTGCTCGGCGTCCCGGCCGCCGACCGGCCGCTGCTGCGGCCGTGGTCGAACGCGATCGTGAAGATGTACGAGTACGGCCGGACCGCGGCCGTCGAGGACGACGCCGAGCGGGCCGCCGCCGAGTTCGTCGCCTACCTGCGCGAGCTGGCCGCCGAGCGCCGCCGCGCTCCGGGCGAGGACCTGCTCACCCACCTGGTCACCGTGCGCGACTCCGAGGGCGACCGGCTCACCGAGGACGAGCTGGTCACCACCTGCATCCTGCTGCTCAACGCCGGCCACGAGGCGACGGTGAACGTCAGCGGCAACGGCCTGCTGGCCCTGCTGGAGCACCCGGCGCAGCTGGCGCGGCTGCGGACGGACCCGGCGCTGCTGCCCACCGCGATCGAGGAGCTGATGCGCTTCGACTCGCCGCTGCAGCTGTTCGAGCGCACCGCCACCGCCGACGTCGAGATCGGCGGGGTCACCGTCGAGCAGGGGCAGAGGATCGCCGCCCTGCTGGGCAGCGCCAACCGTGACCCCGCCGTCTTCGCCGACCCGGACACCCTCGACGTCGGGCGCACCGACAACCCGCACATCTCCTTCGGCGCCGGCGTCCACTTCTGCATCGGCGCACCGCTGGCCCGGGTCGAGCTGCAGGCCTCCTTCGGTGCGCTGCTGTCCCGCACCTCGTCGCTGGAGCTGGGCGCGCGGCCGCAGCGCCGTCCGGAGTTCGTGATGCGCGGGCTGGCCGACCTGCCCGTCGTGCTCACCGCCTGACCGCTCCGCCCGCGGTGCCGTGGCTGCCGCGATGAGTTCCGGCGCCGCTCCCGGTCTCCCCTGCTGACCCGACCGCCCGCTGGAGGAGAGCCATGCCCGCAGGACCGCTCGACCACTCGTTCACCGCGCCGCTGGAGAAGGACGGCGCCTTCCCCACGTTCGTGACGGTGCCGGACTCCGCCGAGCTGCTCGGCACCCGACGGGCGGTCAAGGTCGCCGGGACCATCGACGGCCACCCGTTCACCGCCACGCTGATGCCGTCCGGCGCCGGCCCGCACTGGCTGCCGGTGCGCCGGGAACTGTGCCGGGCCATCGGCAGGTCGGAGGCCGGCGCCGAGGTGAGCTTCCACCTGACCGAGCGGTTCAGCTGACGCGACGACGCCCCACCCGGTCTCGCCGGGTGGGGCGTCGGTCGTGGAGCCCGGCCACCCGCCGCCGCACGGGGGAACGGCGACGAGCGGCCGGGGGTCTCAGAGGCGCTGGTTCAGCCGGTGGTAGGCCGCGCTCCAGCGCAGCTCCTTGGCCAGCGAGCGCCGGGTGGTGTCGGCGTCGATGAGCACCAGCTCGGTGCCGAACACCTCCGCCAGGTCGGTCAGCTCGTCGGCGCCCAGCTGGGTGGTGAGCACCGTGTGGTGCGGTCCACCCGCGGTGAGCCAGCCCTCGGTCGCCGTCTCGAAGTCCGGCCGCGGTGCCCAGACGGCCCGGGCGACGGGCAGGTTGGGCAGCGCCTCCGCGGGCTCGACGACGTCGATCTCGTTGGCCACCCAGCGGAACCGGTCGCCCAGGTCCGACCAGCCGATGGTGACCCCGGCGCCGGGAGCGGCGGTGAACACCAGGCGGGCCGGGTCCTCGCGGCCGCCGATGCCCAGCGGGTGCACCTCCAGCCGCGGCTTCTCCCCGGAGATCGTCGGGCAGACCTCGAGCATGTGCGCCCCGAGGATGGTGGGCCGGTCGGCCGCCAGGTCGTAGGTGTAGTCCTCCATGAAGGAGGTCCCACCGGGCAGCCCGGCGCCGGCGACCTTGAGCACCCGCAGCAGGGCCGAGGTCTTCCAGTCGCCCTCACCGCCGAAGCCGTACCCGTCGGCCATCAGCCGCTGGACGGCGAGGCCGGGGAGCTGGCGCAGCCCGCCGAGGTCCTCGAAGTTGGTGGTGAACGCCCCGAAGCCGCCCTCGGTGAGGAACTGCCGCAGTGCCACCTCGATCCGGGCCTGGTAGCGGACGCTGTGGTGCCGGTCGCCACCGGGGCGCAGGTCGGCGTCCATCTCGTACAGGTCGGCGTACTCGGCGATCACCGCGTCCACGGCCGGCTCGGCCACCCGCTCGACGGCCGCCACCAGGTCGTTGACGCCCCAGGTGTTCACCGACATGCCGAAGCGGATCTCCGCCTCGACCTTGTCGCCCTCGGTCACCGCGACGTTCCGCATGTTGTCGCCGAACCGGGCGAGCTTGAGTCCGCGGGCCTCGGCCGCACCGGCAGCGGCGCGCGCCCAGGAGCCCACCCGGCGGGCGACCCGGGGGTTGCTGACGTGCCCGGCGACGGTGGTCCGCGGCGTGCGCAACCGGGTGAGCATGAACCCGTACTCCCGGTCGCCGTGGGCGGCCTGGTTGAGGTTCATGAAGTCCATGTCGATCGTCGCCCACGGCAGGGCGGCGTCGGCCTGGGTGTGCAGGTGCAGCAGCGGCTTGCGCAGCGCGTCCAGCCCGGAGATCCACATCTTCGCCGGGGAGAAGGTGTGCATCCAGGTGATGACGCCGATGCAGGACGGCGTCTCGTTGGCCTCGCCCATCACCCGGCGGATGGCGCCGGCGTCGGTGAGCACCGGCTTCCAGACCACCCGGACCGGGACGTCGGACGACCCGTCGAGGGCGGCCGCCACCCGCTGGGACTGCTCGGCCACCTGCTGCAGGGTCTCCTCGCCGTACAGCCCCTGGCTGCCGGTGAGGAACCAGACCTCGTTGTCCTCGAATGCCACGTACAGGTCCTTACCTCGGGGCCGGCGCGTCAGCGCTGGCCGTAGACGTTCTGGTAGCGCGCGTACAGCGAGTCGATGTCCGCCTGCGCGATCGGGACGGGCTCACCCAGCTGGCGGGAGAGGTGCACGGTGCGGGCGACGTCCTCGGTCATGACCGCCGCCTTCACCGCGGCCTTCGCCGAGGGGCCGATGGTGAAGACGCCGTGGTTCTTCATCAGCACCGCCGGCGAGCGGTGCCCCTGCAGCGTCGCGACGATGCCCTGGCCGATGGAGTCGTCGCCGATCAGCGCGAACGGCCCGACCGGGATCGGTCCGCCGAACTCGTCGGCCATCGCGGTGAGCACGCAGGGGATCTCCTCGTGCCGCGCCGCCCAGGCCGCGGCGTAGGTGCTGTGCGTGTGCACCTGGCCGTTGACCTCGGGCATGTTGCGGTAGACGTAGGCGTGCGCGTCGGTGTCCGACGACGGCGCCTTCACCCCGTCGACGGCGTTGCCGTCGAGGTCGCAGACGGTGATGCCCTCCCAGGTCAGCTCGTCGTACTCCACCCCGCTGCCCTTGATCACGAACAGGTCCTCACCCGGCACCCGCTCGGAGACGTTGCCCGAGGTCCAGGTGACCAGCTCGTAGCGGGTGAGGTACGAGTGCAGGTGGGCGACGTGCTCGCGCTGGGCGCGGTGGGTGCCCCGCTCCGTGCGGGCCTGCGGGTCGGCGGTGGCGGTCATGCCGGCTGCTCCTCGGTCAGGGGTGCGGAGGTGGTGTCGGACGGCGCGGCCGGCCGGGAGCCGGTGGCCACGTGCTGGACGGCGGCGCGCTCGACCGGCAGGCCGGCGACGTAGCGCTGCATGAAGGCGTCGAAGCCGGCGACGTCGACCGGGTCGGGCTCGGCGGTCAGCAGCTCCGTCCCGGCGAAGACCGCGGTGTCCAGGTAGTCGGGCAGGCTCTGGCCCGGGGCGCGGCCGGTGGCGAAGGCGGCCAGGACGGCGATGCCCCAGGCACCGCCCTCCGCGGCGACGTCCCCGACGGAGACCGGCGTGTCGATCGCCGCGGCCAGGAAGCGCTGGGCGACGCCCGCGGTCTTGAACATGCCGCCGTGCGCGAACATCCGGTCCAGCCGCACGCCCTCGGCCTTCTGCAGCACGTCCATCCCGATCCGCAGCGTCGCCAGGGACGAGAACAGGTGGGTGCGCATGAAGGTGCCGAGGTCGAGCCGGCTGTCCGGGGACCGCAGGAACAGCGGTCGCCCCTCCTCGAAGTCGGTGATCGGCTCCCCGGAGAGGTAGTTGTAGGCGAGCATCCCGCCGCAGTCGCTCGCCCCGTCCAGCGCAGCCGTGAACAGGGTGGCGAAGACCTGCGACGGGTCGGCCGGCGCGCCCAGCGCCCGGGCGAACTCGGTGAACAGCCCCGCCCAGGCGTCCAGCTCGCTCGCCCCGTTGTTGCAGTGCACCATCGCCACCGGGTCGCCGGCCGGGGTGGTGACCAGGTCGAGCTCGCGGTGCACCCCGGCGAGTTCCTGCTCGAGCACCACCATGGCGAAGATCGACGTGCCGGCGGAGACGTTGCCGGTGCGCGGCGCGACCGAGTTGGTGGCGACCATCCCCGTCCCCGCGTCACCCTCCGGGGGGCAGAGCGGGACGCCGGGACGCAGCCGCCCGGACGGGTCGAGCAGCTCGGCGCCCGCCGCGGTCAGCGTGCCGGCCGGCTGCCCGGCGACCGCGATGGCCGGCAGCAGCTCCGCGAGGGTGAGCTCCACCCCGGCCTCGGCGGCCAGCTGGTCGAACCGGGCCAGCATCGTGGCGTCGTAGCCGCCGGTGGCGGCGTCGATCGGGAACATGCCGCTGGCGTCCCCGACGCCGAGGACCTTCTCGCCGGTGAGCTGCCAGTGCACGTACCCGGCGAGGGTCGTCAGGTGGGCCAGCCGGCCGAGGTGCTCCTCGCCGTCCAGCACCGCCTGGTACAGGTGGGCGACGCTCCACCGGTGCGGGATGTTGACCCCGAACTCGGCACTGAGCCGCTCGGTCGCGCGACCGGTGTTCGTGTTGCGCCAGGTGCGGAACGGCGTGAGCAGCGCACCGTCGGCGTCGAACGCGAGGTAGCCGTGCATCATCGCCGACACACCGAGCGCGCCGACGCCGGCGAGCTCGACCCCGTGGCGCTGCCGCACGTCGTCGGCGAGGGCCGAGACGCTCTGCTGCACACCCGCCCAGACGGCGTCCAGCGAGTAGGTCCACAGCCCGTCGACCAGCTGGTTCTCCCAGTCGGAGGCCCCGACGGCGAGCGGCGCGTGGTCCGGGCCGATCAGCACGGCCTTGATCCGGGTCGAGCCGAACTCGATGCCCAGCGCCGTGCGACCCGAGGTGATCGCTGCAACAGCGTCCGACGTCATGCGAGGAGCCCCTTCCGCCCACCGGTGACCGGCCTGGTCCCAGCGACCCAGGCGCCCGCGGCGGGCGGCACCAGGCGCTGATTGTTAGCGCTAACAACATCCCCGGTCAAGCCGGGGTCGAGCGAGGTCACACCCGGCGGACCGGCCCGGTCGTCTCGCGGACGACCAGCGCCGGGAGCACCGGCTGGGACTCGCTCTGCTCCCCCCGCAGCCGGGACAGCACCAGCTGCACACCCCGACGGCCCAGCTCCGCGAAGTCCTGGCGGACCGTGGTCAGCGGCGGGATGAAGTACGCCGCCTCCGGGATGTCGTCGAAACCGATGACGCTCACGTCGCCGGGGACCGACAGCCCCGCCTGGTGCAGGGCGTTGAGCAGCCCGAGCGCCATCTGGTCGTTGGCCACGAAGACCGCGGTGACCTCCTCGCCGGACCGTGCCCGCCGGGCCAGCTCCTGCCCGGCGGCGTGGCCGGAGGAGGCCAGCCAGTTGCCGTGCAGCAGCGCCGGCACCGGCGCCCCGACCTTCTCCAGCTCCGTCTGCCAGCCGATCACCCGGCCCCGGGCCTCCAGGGAGTCGGCGGGACCGGTCACGTGGTGCACCGTGCGGTGCCCGAGCGACAGCAGGTGCCGGGTGGCCAGGGCCGCACCGACCTGCTGGTCGACCCAGACGGTCGGCCGGCTCTCGTCCCGGCCGACCTGGACCGCGATCAGCGGCACCGGCGACTCGAAGCGCCGGAGTGCGTCGACCGCCCGGCCGTAGGTGGACAGCGCGACGACGGCGTCGACCGACTGGGCCACGAAGCGGTCGACCGCCTCGCGCATCGCCGCCTCGCTGTCCTCGTCCAGGATGGCGACGCCGAGCGAGTACCCGGCTGCACGCGCGGCCTTCTCCAGGCCCAGCAGCGTCTGCGCCGGGCCGTACTGGTTGATGTGCGAGGTGACCAGACCCAGCGTGCGGGTCGACCCGGTCACCAGGGCGCGGGCAGCGGTGTTGGGCCGGTAGCCCAGCTCCGCGATCGCCTGCAGGACCCGCGCCCTGGTGGTGGGTGCGACGTTGGGATGGCCGTTGACCACCCGGGACACCGTCTGGTGGGAGACCCCCGCGTGCGCTGCCACGTCGGACATCGCCCGCGCTCGTGCCGGACCTTGCGTGAGCACCGTCTCCCCTCCCGTGGGGATGGCTCCGCTGCCATCCCCGGTCGCGGTCGGCCTCACCCCGGTGGCGCCGGGGCGAGGCCTCCGGCGTCAGCGCGCGGCGCCCGCCCGGCGCTTGTTGTACACGTCGAAGGCGACGGCGAGGAGCAGGACGAGCCCCTTGACCACCGACTGGATCGACTGGTCGATGCCCATGAGCTGCATGCCGTTGCTCATGACGGCCATGATCAGACCACCGACCATGGCGCCCACGACGGTGCCGACACCGCCGGTGACGGCGGCGCCACCGATGAACGCGGCGGCGATGGCGTCGAGCTCGAACATGTTGCCGGCGTTGGGCTGGGCACCGTTGGAGCGGGAGGAGAACACGACCCCGGCCACGCCGGCCAGGAAGCCCATGTTGACGAAGATCCAGAAGTTGACGGCCTTGACCTTCACCCCGGACAGCGTCGCGGCGGCCAGGTTGCCGCCGATCGCGTAGACCTGCCGGCCGAACACCGACCGCTTGGTGACCACGCCGTAGACCAGGATCAGCACGGCCAGGATGACCAGCACGTACGGCAGGCCGCGGGCGTTGGCCAGCTGCCAGGCGAAGGCCATGACCACGAGGCCGACGGCGACGATCTTGGCGATGAACAGCGGGGTCGACTCGACCGGCTGGTTGTAGGCCAGCCGGGCGCGGCGGGTACGGAACTGGCCGAACGCGTAGCCGGCGACGGCGACCGCGCCGATGAGCAGCGTGAAGGCGTCATAGCCGTTGCCACCGATCAGGCCGTTGGAGAAGCCATTGGCGATCCGGGCGTACTCCGACGGGAACGGCGAGAGCGAGATGTTGTCCAGCACCTGCAGGGTCAGGCCGCGGAACAGCAGCATGCCCGCCAGGGTCACGATGAAGGCGGGGATGCCCACGTACGCGACCCAGAACCCGTGCCAGGCCCCCACCAGCAGGCCGACGGCGATCGCCGCCAGCGCACCGGCCCACCAGGGCGCCCCCTCGCGGATCACCAGCACCGCGGAGACCGCACCGGTCAGGGCGACCACCGAGCCGACCGACAGGTCGATGTGCCCGGCGATGATCACGATGACCATGCCGATGGCCAGGATCAGGATGTAGGAGTACTGCAGGATGATGTTGGTGATGTTGCCGGGGCTCAGCGACGTGCCACCGGTGAGGATCGCGAACAGGGCGACGATCGCCACGAACGCGATGTAGATGCCGCTCTGCCGCAGGTTGCGGCTGAACAGCGCACGGAGGTCACCGGTCCCGGTGCCCGCAGCGACGGCGGGGGCCACGTCCTTGCGCGAGGTCGCCGTCTGCGCTTCCGGCTCCGACGACGGAGGCACGGTCCTGGTCATGCTGCGAGCTCCTTGTCCTTGGTCATGAGGACCATCAAGTTCTCCTGGGTGGCCTCGGCCACCGGCAACTCACCGGTGATCCGCCCGGCCGAGAGGGTGTAGATGCGGTCGCAGATGCCGAGCAGCTCGGGCAGCTCCGACGAGATGACGACGACGGCCTTGCCGGCGGCCACCAGGCGGTTGATGATCGTGTAGATCTCGTACTTGGCGCCGACGTCGATGCCGCGCGTGGGCTCGTCGAGGATCAGCACGTCGGGGTCGGTGAACAGCCACTTGGACAGCACGACCTTCTGCTGATTGCCGCCCGAGAGCTTGCCGACGACCGAGGAGACGGTCGGCGCCTTGATGTTCATGCTGCGCCGGCTCTCCTCGGCGACCTTGGTCTCCTCGTTGGCGTTGACCCAGCCGCCCCGGGCGAGCTTGCCCAGCGCCGCCGCGGAGACGTTGCGCCGGATGTCGTCGATGAGGTTCAGCCCGTAGCGCTTGCGGTCCTCGGTGGCGTAGGCGATCCCGTTGTCGATCGCCTCGGCCACGCTGCGGGCCTTGACCTCACGGCCGTGCATGAAGATGCGCCCGGTGATGTCCCGGCCGTAGGACCGGCCGAAGATGCTCATGGCGAGCTCGGTGCGGCCGGCACCCATGAGGCCGGCGATGCCGATGACCTCGCCCGCCCGGACCGAGAAGCTCGCGGAGTCGACGACCAGACGGTCCTGGGTCGGGTGCTTGACGGTCCAGTCCTCGACCCGGAGGACCTCCGCACCCGGGTGCGACTCGCGCTCCGGGTAGTAGGACTCCAGGTCGCGCCCGACCATGCCGCGGATGATCCGGTCGGTGTCCACCGACGGGTCGGCCATGTCCAGGGTCTCGACCGTCTGGCCGTCCCGGATGATCGTCGTGCTGTCGGCGATCGCGGCGATCTCGTTCAGCTTGTGCGAGATGATGATCGAGGTGATGCCGCGGTCGCGCAGCTGCCGGATCAGGCCCAGCAGGTGCTCGGAGTCGGTGTCGTTGAGCGCGGCGGTGGGCTCGTCGAGGATGAGCAGCTTGACGTCCTTGGAGAGCGCCTTGGCGATCTCCACCAGCTGCTGCTTGCCCACGCCGAGCTGGCCGACCGGGGTGGTCGGGTTCTCCGCCAGGCCCACCTGGCGCAGCAGGTCGGCGGCCTCGGCGTTCGCCTTGTTCCAGTCGATGAGCCGGGTGCGGCCGCGCCGCTCGTTGCCGAGGAAGATGTTCTCGGCGATGGAGAGGTAGGGCACCAGGGCGAGCTCCTGGTGGATGATCACGATGCCCGCGTGCTCGCTGTCCCGGATGCCGGAGAACCGGCTGACCTCGCCGTCGAAGACGATCTCGCCGTCGTAGCTGCCGGCCGGGTAGACGCCGGAGAGCACCTTCATCAGCGTCGACTTGCCGGCGCCGTTCTCGCCGCAGATGGCGTGCACCTCGCCGCGTCGCACGGCCAGGGTGACCTCCGAGAGCGCCTTGACGCCGGGGAAGGTCTTGGTGATGGAGCGCATCTCCAGGATGTGGTCGTCCATTGGGACTCCGTCGTCCTCGTCTTCCGCGCGATGAGAGCCGCGGTCGCGCGGCTCGGGGATGGCCTCACGGGCGCTGTGCCCGCGGGGAGTGTCCGGCCCAGGTGGCCGGGATGGTGCGGGTGGGCCCGGCAGCTCGCGCTGCCGGGCCCACCCCGGCCGAACGGGTGTCAGCCCGCCTGGCCGCTGGCGACCTCGTCGGCCGTCCAGTAGCCGGAGTCGATCAGCACGGACTGGATGTTGTCGGCGTACACCGTCTCGACCGGCAGCAGGTACGAGGGGACGACCTTCTCACCGTTGTCGTAGGTCTCGGTGTCGTTCGCCTCGGGCTTGTCGCCCTCCAGGAACGCCTCGGCCGCGGTGACGGCCTGCTCGGCCAGCAGCCGGGTGTCCTTGAAGATGGTCGAGCTCTGCACGCCGTCGGCGATGAGCTTGATCGAGGCGATCTCGGCGTCCTGACCGGTGATCACCGGCATCGGCTTGGCGTCGGTGCCGTAGCCGGCGTTCTGCAGCGCGGTGATGATGCCGCGGGAGATGCCGTCGTACGGCGAGAGGACGCCATTGACGACCGAGCCGTCGTTGTAGCTGGAGGTCAGCAGGTTCTCCATGCGCTGCTGGGCGGTCTCCTGCTGCCAGCGCAGGATGGCGGCCTGCTCGATGTCGGTCTGGCCGGACTTGACGACCAGGGTGCCGTCCTCGATGTAGGGCTGCAGGACGTCCATCGCGCCGTCCCAGAAGAAGTGCGCGTTGTTGTCGTCCAGCGAGCCGGCGAACAGCTCGACGTTGAACGGCCCGGTGGCGCCGGCCGGGTTGCCGTCGCGGTCGGTGACGCCGAGGCCGGCCAGCAGCGCGGTGCCCTGGGCCTGGCCGACCTTGAAGTTGTCGAAGCTGACGTAGAAGTCGACGTTCTCGGTGCCGCGGATCAGCCGGTCGTAGCTGATGACCGGGATGCCCTGGTCGGCCGCGTTCTGCAGCTGGCTGCTCAGCGCGGTGCCGTCGATGGCGGCGACGATCAGCAGGTCGGCACCCTGGGTGATCATCTGGTCGATCTGCTGGGCCTGGGTCGGGATGTCGTCACCCGCGTACTGCAGGTCCACCTGGTAGTCCTGGGCCTCGAGCTGGTCCCTGACCGAGTTGCCGTCGGCGATCCACCGCTCCGAGGTCTGGGTCGGCATCGAGACGCCGATCGTGAGGTCCTCCGGGTCGGCGTTCGCGGTGTCGTTGCCCCCGCCCGCACCACTGCCACCACACGCCACCACACCGAAGGCCAACGCCGCCCCCAGGGCGGTCAGCTTGAGCTCCTTGCGCACTTCATCTCCTCCTCGAGACGCTGCCACCACCCATGGGGCGGCAGGCCCGCGCCTGTGCGAGCCGGAACAGTGTGAGCGCTAACAACCGGGGTACGTCAAGTCTGGTGACCCGATCGTTGTCACGGTCGGGTCACGGTTCGTTCATCAGCCCGTTCCAGCAGGTCGGGCCGGACCTCCGCCCTGGCAGGGGCGAGGGCTCGGCCGGTCGACACGCCGTGGTCAGTCGGTGACGGTGCGCGGAGCGCGCAGCACCGCCCGGCTGGGCAGCCAGGTGCACAGCAGGGCGACGGCGGCGACGCCGACCACGATGCCCGTCCCCACCGGCCAGGGCAGGTACGGCCCGGCGCCGGTCGCCCCGCGGACCGAGGGCTGCAGCGTGCCCCAGGCGATCCCCCCGCCCAGCAGCAGGCCGGCGCCGGCCACCACCAGCGCCTCCAGCCGGGCGGTGCGCAGCACCTGCCGACGGGTGGCCCCGATCATCCGCAGCAGCCCCACCTCCCGCCGCCGGGAGAGCGCGATCATCACCAGCGTGTTGGCCGCCGCGATGGTGGCGAAGCCGGCCAGCCCGGCGGCGACGACGTCGTTGAGCCAGCTCCCCTGGTCGGTGGCCGCCTGCCGCTGCTCCGCCACCACCGCGGCGTCGACCGCCTCGGTGCCGGGTCCGGCGGCGGCGCGGAGGTCGGCCAGCGCGGAGTCGGTGACCGGTCCGTCGTGCCGCACCAGCAGCTGGCCCAGCAGCGGCGCGGCCGCGTGCTGGCGCACCGTCTCCACCGGGAGCAGCGCGGACGCCACGCCCAGGCCACGGGAGTAGACCGCGACCACCTCGGGCTCCAGGGGCGTGCCGTCGGCGGCGAAGACCGCGACCCGGTCGCCCACGCCGGCGTCCAGCGAGTCGGCCAGCAGCGTGTCCAGCGCGATGGTCCCGTCGGCTGCCAGCCCGGTGAGGTCCCCGTCGCGCAGCCCGACGTCCAGGGTGCGCGGCAGTCCGGCGAGGTCTCCGACGACGCCGGCGGCGGTGGCGGGCAGCAGCTCACCGGCGGAGGTGGTGATCACCTCGGTGGGCACCAGTCCGGTCGCGGCGTCGACGCCGGGCACGGCGGCGACGTCGTCGACCACGCCGAGCGGGAGCCCGGCCCCGGGTGTGGTGAGCACCGTGTCGGCGACCAGGGCAGCCCTCGCCTGCTCGTCGGCGGCGCGCTCGGTGCTCGCCTGCAGCAGCAGCATCGTCCCGGCGAAGGCGACCGCCAGCACGACCGGCGTGATCGCCGCACCGAGCCGCCGGGTGTTCGCCAGCCCGTTGCCCGCGGCCAGCCGGCCGGGCGCGCCGAACCGGTTCAGCACCGGCTGGGCCACCCGGGCCACGACCGCGGCCACCACTGGTCCGAGCAGCCCGACGGCGAGCAGCAGGGTGAGCACCACGGTCGCGGCCAGGCCCATGCCCAGGTCCCCGGGGGCGGTGGCCGAGACGACCATCAGCGGCACGCTGCCGGCCAGGGCGAGCAGGCCGAGGACCCAGCGCAGCGGGCCGATCCGGCCACCGGCGAGGGTGACCTCGCGCAGCGCCTCCGCCGGGCGCACGCGGGCCGGGCGGCGGGCCGCCAGCAGGCCGGCCAGCAACGCCGCGCCGGCGACGACCGCCACGGTGACCACCAGCGCCAGGGGCCCGGTGTCCACCGTCACGCCCTGCGCCAGGAGCCCACGGTCGGCCATCGCACCGACCAGCCAGCGGGTGAGCAGCACGCCGGGCACCAGGCCCAGCGGCGCGGCGAGCAGCGCCACCAGCCCGGCCTCCACCGCGACGGTCCGGCGCAGCTGCCGCGGGGTGGCGCCGATCGCGCGCAGCAGGGCCAGCTCCCGGCCCCGCTGCTCGACGGCGAGGGAGGTCGTGGACATGACCACGAAGACCGCCACCATCAGCAGCACCCCGCCCAGCGAGCCGCCGATGGCCAGCAGGAGCTCGCGCGAGGCGCTGACCTGGGTGTCCTCGACCTGGCCCCGTTCGTCGCCGGTGGCGACCACCAGGCCGGTCACCGGCTCGGGCGCGCCGGCGAGCGCGTCCTCGACCGCCGTCGCCAGCTCGGTCGGGTCCGTCCCGGCGGCGGGGAGGACGGCCAGTGCGTCGACCCGGCCGGGGTGGCCGGCCAGCGCGGGTGCCTGCGCGTCGGCGAACCAGACGGCGGGGTACCCGGCGTCGACCAGGCCGGCGACGGTGAACGTCGCCGTGCCGTCCGGGGTGGTCAGGGGCATCCGGTCCCCGGCCGCGACCCCGGCCGCCCGGGCGGTGGCCCGGTCCAGCACGACCGCACCCGGCGCCGGGGCCTCGCCGTCCGGGCCGCCCGGCTGCAGGACGGTGCTGCTCCAGCCGCGGCCGACCCAGTCGGGGCCGGTGGCGGCCAGCACGGCGTCGTCGGCCGGGAGCACCGGGACGGCGACGTCGACCACGACCTCCCCCACCTCGGGGAGCCCGCTCAGCCGGCCGGCCAGCGCGGCGTCGACGGGGGGCCGCTGCGCGAGCAGCTGGGTCGCGGTCCAGCCGTCACCCTGCCGCTGGGCCACCTCACCGCCGGCGGCGACCACCACCGGGGCGGCGGCGTAGCGGTCCGGTGGTGACCCGAGGGTCACCCCGGTCTGCAGCAGCAGCGCACCGGCGGCGACGGTGGCCGAGGCGAACAGCAGCGCGACGAAGGCGCCGACGAACGTCGCCGGCCTGGCCCGCACCGAGGCGCGGGCCAGGCCGTTCGGGCGCAGGCTCATCGCTGCGCACCGGCGGCGGCCGGCGTCCCCCGGGTCAGCTCGACCATCCGGTCGGCGACCTGCTGCGCGGAGGGTCGCTCCAGCTGCGAGACGAGCCGGCCGTCGGCGAGGAACAGCACCCGGTCGGCGGTGGAGGCGGCCAGCGGGTCGTGGGTGACCATGACGACGGTGGCCGAGAGCTCGTCGACGACGCTGCGCAGCAGCGCCAGCACGTCGGCCGCCGCGCCGCTGTCCAGCGCTCCGGTCGGCTCGTCACCGAAGACGACGTCGGGCGCGGTGACCAGCGCCCGGGCGATCGCCACCCGCTGCTGCTGTCCGCCGGAGAGCTCGGCCGGGCGGCGCCGGGCGTGGTCACCGAGGCCCACCCGGGCCAGCGCTTCGCGCGCCGCCGACTGCCGGGCCGGGCGCCCGGCCAGCCGCAGCGGGAGCAGCACGTTGTCCGCGGCGTCGAGGGAGGGCAGCAGGTTGAACGACTGGAACACGAAGCCGATCCGCTCGCGGCGGAGCCGGGTCAGCTCCTCCTCGCTGAGCGTCGTCAGCTCGGTGCCGCCCAGCCGCACCGACCCCGAGGTCGGCCGGTCCAGGCCCGCGGCGGTCTGCAGCAGCGTGCTCTTGCCCGACCCCGAGGGGCCCATGACCGCGGTGAACGAGCCACGGGCCATCCCCACGGTCACCCCGCGCAGCGCGTGCACGGTGGAGTCGCCCTTCCCGTAGGTCCGGGCGACGTCGGTCAGCGACACCACGTCGCCGAGGTCTGCCGGGGGCGGCGCCGCCGGCTGGTCGACACTGCTGGTCCGTCTCCGTCTGGTGATGCTCACCGGTCGCCTCTCGCTCACAGGTCTGCTGGGACGTCGACGACGGTGTCGCGTAGAGACTGGCGTGGGAGCGGTCTCATGACCAGACCCCTGCGCTCGCCGGTCCCCGGTCACCAGCGTCGTCGCGCGACAGGGCGAGGACGATCCCGCTGGCCGGCGTCCCCGGGTCGGGCTGACCCGACCCCCCGGAGACCGGTCAGGCGGAGGCGCGCAGCAGCTCGGCCAGTGGTTCCCGCACGACGCAGCGGTCGAAGGCGAACGCCCCGGCCAGCTCCGCTGCCTCCGCGGGCGTCACGCCCTCGAACGCCCGTCCGAAGTCCCCGACCATCGCCTCGGCGAGCACCACGTGCCGGATGATCCCGTGCAGCCACCGGTGCTGACCCCACGGATAGGGCTGGAAGTCGGGGAACTCGCGGGCGAACAGCGCCTCGATCGGCTCGAGCACCTCGCGTACACCGGCGTCCGTGGAGCCCCACGAGTCGACGCCCAGCCGGGCCTTCTTCTCCAGCACCGGCGCGATCCGCTGCAGGTAGGACGAGGTGGGCGGGACGGTGACCAGGCCCTGCAGCCCGATGTCCTTGTAGGTCCACAGCGCCCAGCTCGCCCCGTGCTCGCGGTAGAGCTCCAGCTGGTCGCGGAGCAGCTGGTACCGCTGGGCGTCGCGCTCGGGGTCGCCGGTGTAGACCGGGCCGAACTCCCCGACCCAGATCGGCGTCCCGGTCTCGCGCATGTACGCCGTCCGCTCCAGGAAGGTCTGCTCGACCACCGCCCGGTCGACGAACCTCCCCCGGCTCACCCCCGGGTAGGGGCCACCGTCGACGAAGCCCGGCAGCGCGTAGTCGTGCGCGGTGTAGACCGTGTTGGGCAGCGGGTCGCCCAGCTGGTCGAACTGGGTGGAGTAGCGGTTGCCGTCCAGGAACAGCACGTGGTCGGGGTCGACGGCGCGGATCGCGGCCTCCAGGCGCCGGTAGAACGGGCCGATCGCCTCGCCGACGGCGTCGCCGGGCTCGTTGACCGGGTTGTAGCCGGCCACCCACGGGTTGCCGCGGTAGTGCTCGGCGAGCGCCTCCCAGAGCCCGACGACGCGGTCCTGGAAGTGCCGGTGGGTCCAGAAGTGCGCCCAGTGCGTGGGGTTGTCGCTGTGCCAGTGCTGGTTCTGCGCGCCGGGGACGGCGTGCAGGTCGAGGATCGCGAAGATGCCGGCGCGGGCGCAGGCGTCCACCGCCTGGTCCAGCCGGCGGAAGCCCTCCGCCTTCAGCTCACCGGGACGCAGATCGTCCTCGAAGTGCCGGTAGTTGAACGGGATCCGCACGCAGTTCAGGCCGAGGGAGGCGAGGTACTGGGCGTCGGCGTCGGTGAAGAAGTCGTCCAGGAACCGGTCGAAGAACCGCCGGTACCCCTCCTCGCCCAGCGCCGCCCGCAGCGCGCGGCGCTGCTGGGACTCCGTCCCCGGGTAGCCGGTGATGAAGTTCTCCATGTTCAGCCAGCCGCCCAGCCCCAGGCCACGGAGCACCACCGTGCTGCCGTCGGGCCCGACGAGCCGGTCGCCGTCGACGCGGATGACCTGCTGCGGGGATTCCGTCACGGGCCGATCCTGCACCAGTGGATCGTGAGCGGCGTCACTGGCACCATGCCGCCATGCGTGGGCTGATGCAGGACGTCCCCCTCACGATCGACACGATCTTCCGGCACGCCGAGCAGCACCACGGCGACGTCCCGATCGTCACCAACGGCCCGCGGGGCAGGGTCCGCACGACGTACGCCGAGTGGGCGCAGCGCACCCGGCGGCTGGGTGGGGTGCTCGATGCCCTGGGGGTCAGCGCCGACGGCCGGGTGGGCACGTTCGCCTGGAACTCCGCCCGCCACCTGGAGCTCTACTTCGCCGCCCCGTGCACCGGTCGGGTGCTGCACACGCTCAACGTGCGGCTCTTCCCCGAGCAGCTGACCTACATCGCCAACCACGCCGAGGACGAGGTCGTCTTCGTCGACCGCACCGTGCTGCCGCTGCTGTGGCCGCTGGTCGACACCATGACGACCGTCCGCCACGTGGTGGTGATGGACGACGGTGGGGACGCCGAGGTGCCCGACGACCCGCGGGTGCACGACTACGAGGAGCTGCTCTCGGCCGCCCAGCCGGTCGAGTTCGCCGTCCGGGACGAGCTGTCGGCCGCCGCGATGTGCTACACGAGCGGCACCACCGGCAACCCCAAGGGCGTCGTCTACTCCCACCGCTCGACGGTGCTGCACACGATGGCGGTGATCGCGCCGAACGGCTTCGGCATCGGCGTCGACGACGTCGCGATGCCCGTCGTGCCGATGTTCCACGCCAACGCCTGGGGCATCGCGCAGGCGGCGCCCGCGGCCGGGGCGGCGATGGTGTTCCCCGGGCCGATGATGCAGCCGGAGGCGCTGGCCGACCTGATCGTCGACGAGGGCGTCACCTTCACCGCCGGGGTGCCCACGATCTGGCAGGGGATGCTGCCGCACCTGGCCGGGCGTCCGCACCGGCTGCGGAAGATCGGCTGCGGCGGCTCCGCCGTCCCCGCCGCGCTGTCGCAGGCCTACGAGGAGCAGGTCGGGCTGCCGATCTACCAGGCCTGGGGCATGACCGAGACCCATCCGGTGGCCTCCGGCGGCGTCCTGGCCCGGCGGTACGCCGGCGCGGACCCGGCGACCGTCACCGCCCAGCGTGCGCGGCAGGGCATCCCGCTGTTCGGCGTGGAGGCCCGCATCGTCGAGGCCGGCACCACCGACGAGCTGCCCTGGGACGACGTCGCCACCGGTGAGCTGCAGGTGCGCGGGCCGTGGTGCGCGCAGGAGTACCACCGACCCGACGCCGGCAGCGAGCTCAGCACTCCCGACGGGTGGATGAAGACCGGGGACGTCGCGGCGATGGACGCCTTCGGCAGCATCCGGATCGCCGACCGCACCAAGGACCTGATCAAGTCCGGCGGCGAGTGGATCTCCTCCGTCGAGCTGGAGAACGCGATCATGAGCCACCCCGCGGTCGCCGAGGCCGCGGTCGTCGCGGTCCCCAGCCCGAAGTGGGGCGAGCGACCGCTGGCCTGCGTCGTCCTCAAGCCCGGCGAGAGCGCGACCGGGCAGGAGATCCTCGACCACGTGCGGCCCCAGGTGGCCAGCTGGTGGCTGCCCGACACGGTCGAGTTCATCGACGAGGTGCCCAAGACCAGCGTCGGCAAGTTCTCCAAGAAGGACCTGCGCGCCCGCTTCGCCGAGTTCCCCGCGACCACCTGAGGGCAGAGATGGCCATCTCTGCCCTCAGGTTCACACCACGTAGGGCGGGCGGCCGGTCTCGCTGACCATCGGCCGGCCGGCGGCGTCCCACTCACCCATGCCGCCGCCGACGTTCACCGCGTCGTAGCCGTTCTGGTTGAGCCACGCCGCCACCCGGGCTGAGCGCCCGCCGCTGCGGCAGGTGACGTACACCGGGTCACCCTCGGGGACCTCGTCCAGCCGCGCCGGCACGTCGCCCATCCGGATGTGGGTGGCCCCCTCGATGTGGCCGGCGGCCCACTCGTCGTCCTCGCGGACGTCCAGCACGACGGCGTCCTCGGGGACCTCGGCAGCCGCCACGGTCGGGACCTGCTGAGGCATCATCCCTCCATCGTGGCACGGCGTGCCATCGTTGCGCCGCCCGTTCCCAGGCGCCGGAACGCGGGCCGGGCACGGGACCCTGCGAGGATGGACGGCGATGTCCGCTCCCCCGCCTGCCCGGGACCCCGCCTGGCCGCTGTCCCGTTCGGCCATCGGCCTGTGGACCGTGCAGGGGGTGCTGGGCGTCCTCTTCTGGGCCGCGGCCGTCGCCGCCTTCTGGCTGTTCGTGCCGCCGGACGCCGGGGCGTGGGTGCAGGTGGTGCGCTGGCTCGCGGTCGCCCTGCTCGTCGTCGACGCCGTCCTGGCGATCGGGGTCCAGCCGCGGCTGCGCTGGCGGGTGCACCGGTGGGAGGTCACCGACGAGGCGGTCTACACCCTCACCGGCTGGCTCAACCGCACCTGGACCCTGGTGCCGATCTCGCGCATCCAGACCGTCGACGTCAACCGCGGCCTGCTGCAGACGATGTTCGGGCTGGCGACGGTCGCGGTCCTCACCGCGTCGTCGCAGGGGACGGTGCGGATCTGGCACCTCGAGGTCGAGGTGGCCCGGCAGGTCGCCGAGGACCTCGCCCGCCGGGCCGAGCAGGTGCGGGACGTCGCGACGTGACCGCACCGCCCCCGCCGGAGGCGCCGGTCGGCCGGCGCACGTCCCCTCGGGTGCTCCTGGTCCACACCGTCACGTTCAAGCAGGCCCGCTCGCTGGTGCCGGTGGCGTTGGCGGTCGCGGCGGGGCGGGGGCTGGAGGGCGGCCCCTGGGCGGCCGTGCTGCTCGTGGTCGGGGTGACGGTGCTGTCGCTGGCCTGGGCCGCGCTCACCTGGTGGCGGTTCAGCTACGCCGCGGGTGAGACCTCGGTCGTCGTCACCCGCGGGCTGGTGTCCCGCTCCACCCGCACGGTGCCGATCGACCGGATCCGCGGCGTGGAGGTCGAGACCCCGCTGCTGCACCGGCTGTTCGGCCTGGTCCGGGTGCGGATCGACGCCGCCGCCGGCGCCGCGGGGAACGACGAGGAGCTCGTCGTGGACGGCGTCCCCCGCGCCGAGGGCGACCGGCTGCGGGAACACCTGCTCTCCCATCGGCACGCCACCCCCGCAGTGGCGACCGGACGGCACTCCGCGCCGGAGCCGGCCGAGGAGGAGCTGCTGCAGCTGCGCTCCCGGTGGCTGCTGTACGCCCCGCTGGTCGGCACCTACCTGGTGGTGCCGCTGGCCGCGGTCGGCGCGCTGTTCCGACTGGTCGACGAGCTGCCCGACGGCTTCCTGCCCGAGCTCACCCCCGGCGTCGAGCAGCTCGACGCCGTCGACGGCTGGCTCATCGCCGCAGTGGCGGCCGGTGGGCTGGTGCTGCTCGCCGCCGGCTCGGTGCTCGGCGCCGCGGTGGTCAACTGGCGGTTCCGGCTGGTCCGCCGCGGCGGGTCGCTGGTGGCCGAGCGGGGCCTGCTCACCCGGCGGCACACCGACCTGGAGGTCGACCGGATCCGCGGGTGCGCGGTCAGCGACGGCCTCGGGATGCGCCTGGTCGGGGCCGCGCGGGCGACCGCACTGGTCACCGGCCTGGGCGACGCCGCCCGGCGCGGCCAGCTGCTGCCGCTCGGCCCGCGCGGTCAGGCCTGGCTGCTGACCGACCAGCTCGCCCCCAGCCCCGGCCCGCTGCGCCGGCACCCGCCGGCCGCGCTGCGCCGCCGGGTGCTCCGCGCGCTCGCGCCCGGCGCCGTCGTCCTGGTGGCCGGGGTGGTGCTCACCCTGCGGTCAGGCTGGTGGCCGCTGCTGGCCGCCGGCCTCGTGCTGACCGTGCTGGCGGTCCCGGTCGGGTACGCCCGGTACACCTCGCTCGGGCACGTGGCCGGCGGCCCGACGCTGGCGGTGCGGTCGGGCTGGCTGGTCCGCGAGCACGTCGTCCTGCAGCGGCGGGCCGTCGTCGGCTGGCAGGTCCGGCAGACCTTCTTCCAGCGGCGGGCCGGGCTGGCCACCGTGCAGGCGTGCGTGGGGGCGGGCAGCGGCGGTTACGCGGCCGTCGACATGGCCGCCGACGAGGCCGCGGGCTTCGCCGTCGTCGCCTCCGGCCCCTGGGCCGGCACCCTCGCCCGCTGACCGGCCCTCAGCCGGGCAGCAGCGCGCCCAGCAGGCCGGCCGCCGCGGCGGGCTCGTCGCCGGCGAGCAGCCCCGCAGCGGCCAGCACGTACCGGGTGTCGACGACGACGTCCGCGGCCCCGCCCAGCACGCTGCCGGCGCCCCCGCGGTCGGCGGCGACCCGGGCCACGACCGCCGCGACGTCGCCGGGCGCCGCGTGCCGGAACACCCCACCGGAGAGGACGACGAGCCCCACCCCGCGCGCGCTGGCCCCACCGGGGCCGTAGGCGGCCTCGCTCCGCAGGTGCCGGCGCAGCGCCACGACGGCCGCGGCCTCGCCCAGCGCCAGCGACTCCTCCCCCGGGTCGGCGAGCCCCTCCGCGCGGGCGGCGGCCCGCAGCGCGCCGGCGCTGGCGTGCACCCCGAGGTCGCCCTCCACGGTGCGCCGCCGGGCCGGCACGCCGACCGCGGCGCGCTGCAGCCCGGCCTGCTCGGCGTCGGCGGCGGGCACGCAGTGGACGTCGGTGGTCGCCCCGCCGACGTCGACCACGAGCACCCCCGGCCGGTCGGCGTCCGCCCGGAGCTCGGCGAGGGCCGCCACGCCCTCGAGAACGGCGTCCGGGGTCACCGCGCGCACCCACCGGCGCAGCCGCTCGTCGGCAGAGAGCCGGTCACCGCCGATGACGTGGGCCAGGAAGACCTCGCGGATCGCGGCGCGGGCCGAGTCCGGGGCCAGCAGGCCGATGTCGGGCAGCACGTTGCCGGCCACGGTCACCGGGGTGCCGGCGGCGGTGAGCACCGCGGACACCTCGTCCCGCACCGCGGCGTTGCCGGCCAGCACGACCGGGACGGCAGGAAGGACCCCCCTGCCCCCCGGCACTCGCCCGCTCGCACCGGACCCCTGCAGGGGGGCCGAGCCAGCGAGGGCCGCCGCGTTGTGCCGCAGCACGGCGGCGTCCCCGCCGTCGGTGCCGCCGACCAGCAGGAGCACGTCGGGCTCGGCAGCGGCGAGCGCGGCCAGCGCGCCGTCGTCGAGCCGGCCGGCGGCCACGTGCACCACCCGGGCGCCGGCGGAGAGCGCGGCCCGGTGCCCCGCCTCGGCGCTGATCAGCTCCTCGTAGCCGACCACCGCCAGCCGCAGTCCACCACCGGCGCTGGAGCAGGCCCGCACCTCGGCGTCCCACCCTTCCGTGGCGACGAGCACCCCGGCGACGACGTCGTCCGGGGTGGTCGGCGCCTGCCGGGTGTCCAGCAGCCGCCCGCCCGGCAGCTCGACCAGCGCCGCCTTGGTCCAGGTGGAGCCGATGTCGACGCAGGCCAGCCGGGTGGTCACCGCCGGACGAGGCCGGCCGTGGCGGCACCGGCGGTGAGCTCCTCCAGCCCGAACGCCTGCACCGGCCCGAGGGCGCCGGCCCCGGTCACGCCACCGGCGGCGCCGCGGACCGCGCCCCAGGCGAGCAGGTCGGCGGTCATCGCGTAGGGGTCGGGGCCGGTCAGCTCGACCCGGGCCACCCGGGTGCCCCGGGCGTCGCGCACCTCGGCGACGACGGCGGTGCGCACGTCCCCGGCCTCCGACGGCGCCTCCGCGAACCGCCCGGCGACCAGGTCGGTGAGCCGGGCCAGGCCGGTCTGCGCGCCGGGCACCCGCCGCACCCAGGGCGCGAGCGGCGCGAGCCGGTGCGCGACCGGGGTCGCCGGCCCGAACCAGTCCAGGCTGACGCCGACCTCCTGCAGCGTCGCGGCGAGCCCGGGCAGCGCCAGGTGCTCCGAGCCGCCGACGGACAAGCCCTCGCGGCGGCGCCCGGCCGCGTCGAAGACCCAGGTGTGCGCGCCGGCCGGCTCGTCGACCAGCCGGCCGCCGGTGAAGGCGTGCCCCTCCTCCAGCACCACCCCGGCCAGCGAGCTGAACGTCCCCCGGGAGAACGCCTGCCCCCGGACCCCGTCCAGGGCGTAGCCGACGTCGACCCGGTGCGCCCGCGGTCCGGCATCAGCCAGGGCGAGCGCGGCGGCGAGGTTGCCGGGGACGTAGTCGTGACCGAACGCGGTGAGCAGTGCGGCGCCGGTCGCCTCGGCCCGGGGGCCGTGCTGCTCGAACACCCGGCGGAGGAAGGGCGGCTCGCCGGTGGAGTCCAGGTAGACCGCGCCGGCCTCGACCGCGGCGGTCACGGCCGCCTCCCCCAGCCGGAGGAACGGGCCGACCGTGCTGACCAGGACGTCGCCCGGGCCGATGAGGGCGCGCACCGACGCCGGGTCGGTGACGTCGGCGGTCGCGGTCTCCAGCGGCCCGCCGTCGGCCCCGAGCCGGCCGGCCAGGTCCGTCAGCCGCTGCGGGTCACGACCAGCGAGCACCGGGCGGGCACCGCGGGCGACCAGCGCCTCCGCCGTCCGCCCGCCGGTGTGGCCGGTGGCGCCGAGCAGCACGATCCGGGGAGCCATGGGGGAACGGTAGGCGACCAGCTGATGACGGTCAGCTCGTGCACAACGGAACTGTCCGGTCCGCGCGTGCGGTCCGGTGCGCCGGGTAGATCGCGGGCGATGGAGACCAGCGCCGTGCCCACCGGGGTGTCAGGCCGCGCCGTCCTGCCCGAGCCCGATGCGGCCGGCCAGCGCAGCGGCCTCCACCCGGGTGGAGACCTTCAGCTGGCGCAGCAGGTTGGCCACCAGCCGCTTCACCGTGCGCTCGGAGACGTGCAACGTCGTGGCGATGTCCACCGTGCTCGTCCCGGCGGCGATCAGCCGCCACAGCCGCCGGTCGTCGGCGGACAGCTGCGCGGCGATGCCCTGCTCGGCCGAGGGGGTGGCGTCGTCGAGCAGCTGGCGCAGCAGCGACTCGGGGATGACCGACCAGCCGTCGAGGACCGCCAGCAGCGGCCGCACCAGCGCCTCGGGGCTGGCCGTCTTGGGCAGGAAGCCGCTCGCGCCGGCGCGCAGCGCCTCCAGCGCGGCGTCGGCCTCGGCCAGCCCGGACAGCGCCACGATGCGCACCATCGGGTCGGCCCGGCGGATCGCCGCGATCGCCCGGGTGCCGCCGGGGGGTGGCATGTGCAGGTCGACGACGGCGACGTCCGCGTGGTGCCGGCGCACCAGCGCGGCGCCGGCGGAGGCGTCGTCCGTCGTACCCACCACACGGACCCGGCCACCGCTCTCCGGGGGGAGCAGCAGCTCCAGGCCCCGGCTGAACAACGGGTGGTCGTCGATGACGACCACGTCCACGGGGGGACGGCGCTCAGCTCCGGCTTCGGATCCCTCCACGTCACTCCCACTCGGTCTGCTGCGCCCGACGCGGCTGACCGGACGCAACCCCGGAGGTGCCCGTGACCCTCGCTGCCGACACACGACCCTCGTCACTGCCCGCCCTGGTCACCGACCTGGTCCGGACGGTGCGCAGCCACCTGCCCACCGGTCAGGAGGGGGTGAGCACCGGCGACGCGCTGGTGCGCGCCCTCTGCCACGACATGCGCAGCCCGCTGGCCGCGCTGGAGTCGGTGCTCGACCGGCTGGACGGCGACGCCGTCGGCCGACCGGAGCTGCTCCAGCTCGCGCGCGACCAGGCCCGCCACCTGTCCTCCATGCTGCGCACGGCGAACGCCACCGGCGGGGCACCCGAGCGGCGGGGGGTGCGCCGGCTCGCCGAGGTGGTCCGGGCCTCCGTGGGCGCCTCGGGCCTGCCGGAGCACCAGCTGCGGCTGGAGCTGTCGCCGGACGCCGGCGACGTCGCGGTGGCCGACGCGCGGGTGCAGCGGATCCTCACCAACCTGTTGGAGAACGCCCACCGGCACGGCCGGGGCGAGGAGGTCCGGCTCGTCGTCCGCCGCCGCGGCAGCTGGGTCGAGCTCGCGCTGACCCAGCACGGCGTCCCCGCCGAGCGGGTGCTCGGGCACCTCAGCCAGCCCACCCCGCCGGTCGACCTGACCGGGCTGGGGCTGTGGTCGGTGCAGCGGCAGACCCGCGAGCTGGGCGGGCGGCTGGCCTGGTGCCGGGCCGAGGACGGCGCCTTCACCCTGGTGGTGCGCCTCCCCGACCGCTGAGCAGGTCGGCCCCTACGGGCCACCGGACGGCACGGGGGTGTCACCGGGCGCGGGCATCTGGAGTGTGTCGCCCCGAGCGGGGCGGCACGGCGAACGGCTCGACCAGAGGAGACGCCCGTGTTCACGCACACCCACGCCCTGCAGTACGAGGCCAAGCCCGACGGCCCGGACCCGGACTTCGCCCGCAAGCTCCAGGAGCTGCTCGGCGGTCAGTGGGGCGAGATGACCGTCGCGATGCAGTACCTGCTGCAGGGCTGGAACTGCCGGCTGCCCGGCAAGTACAAGGACATGCTCCTGGCCATCGGCACCGAGGAGCTCGCGCACGTCGAGATGATCGTGACGATGATCGACCGGCTGCTGGACCACGTCCCGCTGAAGCCGGACGCCTCCGACCGCAGCAAGGAGGCCGCCGCGGGCTACGGGCAGCACAACCCGCAGCACGCCATCGTCAACGGCGCCGGCGCCTACTTCCGGGACAGCATGGGCCTGCCCTGGAGCGGCGGGTACGTGACCGCCAGCGGCAACCTGATGGCGGACTTCCACTACAACGCCACCGCCGAGATGCAGGGCCGCCTGCAGGCCGCGCGCCTGTTCAACATGACCGACGACCACGGCGTCAAGGACATGCTCCGGTTCAACCTCGCCCGTGACCACTACCACCAGCAGCAGTGGCTGGCCGCGATCGAGGAGCTCAAGGCCGACGGCCTCGAGGGCATCCCGGTGCCCGAGGCCTTCCCGGTGGAGGAGGAGCTCCCCGAGTTCGCCTACACCTTCATCGACGCCTCGGACGGCCCCGAGGCCGCCAGCGGCCGCTGGGCCAGCGGCCCGGCTCTGGACGGCACGGACAACCAGTTCTCCGCCGCCCCGATCTCGGCCAACGCCGACGCGCCGATCCTCCCGCCGGGCGACCCGCGGCTGTACCCGACGCCGCAGACGAAGATGAACACCCTGATCCAGAAGGCGAAGGACGCCCTGAAGTAAGCGTCCCCTCGCGCCGCCGCCGTGCCGGCGCCCCGGCCCACCTGCGGGTGGACGGGACGCCGGCGCGGCGGGCGCCCGACCTGCTGGAGGTCCTCGTGCACCTGTCCGTGCCCACCCCGCACCTGCCGGCCGTCCACCTGCCCGCGCTCCGGGTCCCCGCCCGGCTGACCGCGGCCTCGGTGCTGCTGACGGTCGTCTACCTGGCCGCGCTGGCCGTGGCGGCCACCGCCCCGGCCGAGCAGGCCCTGGCCGGCGCTCTCGTGCTCGCCGGGCTGGTCAGCCGCTGGGCCGTCCGCCGGCGCCGCTCCGCCACCGCGGCGGTCCCCGTCGCGACGGACGCCGTCGACACGCTGCTGCCGGCGCCCGCACTCGCCGAGGAACCGGCCCGCGCCACCGCCTGAACCAGCACCGCCTGAACCAGCACCGTCCGGTCGGCGTCCGCACCGCCGGCCGGAACGACGCGAGGCCCGCCCCCTCCCGGGGACGGGCCTCGCGCCAGGTGCTGGAACGGCCCCGCTGCAGGGCCCCGCCGCGAGCCTGCGAGTGGTGGGTCAGGCCTCGCTGCAGGGTCCCATGGCGAGCTTGCGAGTCATGGGGGGCAGCGAGGCCCTTCCGCCTTCCTCAGTGCGCGACCGCCTTCTCGGCGCCGATGCCGGTCAGCGACCGGACCTCGAGCTCCGCGTACTTGTCCACGTCCGGCCGGTCCTTGGAGACCTTGGTGCCGATGTAGCCGAGGAGGAAGGACAGCGGGATGGAGACCAGGCCGGGGTTCCGCAGCGGGAACCAGGCGAAGTCGACACCCGGGAACATCGCCGTCTCCGAGCCGGAGACGACCGGGGAGAAGACGATCAGCGTCAGGCAGATCGCCAGACCGCCGTAGATCGACCACAGCGCGCCCTGGGTGGTGAAGTTCTTCCAGAACAGCGTGTAGAGGATCGTCGGCAGGTTCGCCGAGGCCGCCACCGCGAAGGCCAGCGCCACCAGGAAGGCGATGTTGAGCCCGGCGCGCAGCGCCAGGATGCCCAGCCCGATCGCGACCGCGCCGATCACGATCGCGGTGATCCGGGCGACCCGGACCTCCGCGTTCGGCGAGACCTGCCCCTTCTTGAGCACCGACGCGTACACGTCGTGGGCGAAGGACGCCGATGCGGTGATCGTCAGGCCCGCGACGACCGCGAGGATGGTCGCGAAGGCGACACCGGCGATGATGCCCAGCAGCACCGTCCCGCCCAGCTCGAAGGCGAGCAGCGGCGCCGCTGCGTTCACCCCGCCCGGGGCCGCGAGGATGTCCTCGGCGCCCACCATGGCCCCGGCGCCGTAGCCGATCACCAGGCTGAACAGGTAGAAGATGCCGATCAGCCAGATCGCCCAGACCACCGAGCGACGGGCGTCCTTGGCCGTCGGCACGGTGTAGAAGCGCATCAGCACGTGCGGCAGGCCGGCGGTGCCCAGCACCAGGGCCAGGGCGAGGCTGATGAAGTCCAGCTTCGTGGCGCCGCTGAGGCCGTACTGCGCACCCGGGTCGAGGACCTGGGCCCCCACCTGGTCGGCGGCGCCGCCCAGCAGCCCGGACAGGTTGAAGCCGTACTCGGCGAGCACCCACAGCGTCATCACCAGCGCGCCGGCGATGAGCAGCGTCGCCTTGATCATCTGCACGTACGTCGTGCCGCGCATGCCGCCGACGAGCACGTAGAAGATCATCAGCGCGCCGACGATGATGACCACCGCGGCCTCCGCCACCGGGCCGCTCACGCCGAGCAGCAGGGCCACCAGGCCACCGGCGCCGGCCATCTGGGCCAGCAGGTAGAACAGCGAGACGGCCAGCGTCGAGATCGCGGCCGCGGTGCGCACCGGCCCCTGCCGCATCCGGAAGGCCAGCACGTCGGCCATGGTGAAGCGAGCGGTGTTGCGCATCAGCTCGGCGACCAGCAGCAGCGCGACCAGCCACGCCACCAGGAAGCCGATCGAGTACAGGAAGCCGTCGTAGCCGTAGATCGCGATGGCACCCGCGATGCCCAGGAACGATGCTGCGGACAGGTAGTCACCTGCGATCGCCAGGCCGTTCTGCGTGCCGGTGATGTTGCGCCCGGCGGCGTAGTAGTCGGCGGCGCTCTTGTTGTTCCGGCTCGCCCGGAAGGTGATCGCCAGCGTGATCACCACGAACGCGCCGAAGATCGAGATGTTGATCGCCGGGTTGCCGATGGTCGCGCTCTCGGCGGCCAGCACGTCAGCCACGGGTGGTCTCCTCGCTACGGGTGCCGGGGGCGTACTCGTGGGCCTCGAGGCGCTCACGCATCTCGTCGGCGATGGGGTCGGTCTTCTTGCTCGCGTGCACCACGTACAGCTGGGTGATGACGAAGGTCGAGACGAACTGCCCCAGGCCCAGCAGGATGCCGAGGTTGACGTTGCCGAACACCTGGGTGGACATGAGGTCCGGGGCGTACGTCGAGAGCAGCACGAACAGCAGGTACCAGACCAGGAAGGCCACCGTCATCGGTACGGCGAAGCTGCGGAAACGGCGCCGCAGCTCGGTGAACTCCGGTGAGTCCTGCGCTTGCCGGTACTCCTCCGGGGTCAGCAGCCTGCGGTCATTCGGTGTGGTCACGGCACACCTCTCTGTGCGTCGCCTGGGTCGTGATCGCGGTCACCATAGGCGGACCGACCTGGACATGGGGAAGATCACGTGGCGACACGTTGCAGAAAAGTTGCGACAACGTCCGCATCTGCTGCAGAACTCCACCCAGGGGCAACGCCGGGGTAACCCACCCCTGCTGACATGGGTGCATGGCGTTCTCCTGGGCTGGCGGCACTCGGGGCACGGACACGCGGACGGCGACGGGATCCGATCCCGAGGGCACCGGCTGGTACCCGGTGGCACGCTCGGCCGACGTCGGGACCACACCCGTCCCCGTGGGCGCCGGCGGCCGGCCGTTCGTCGTCGTCCGGCTGGCCCCCGGCGCCGAGGTGACCGCCGTGGGTGCCCGCTGCCCGCACCGGCTGGTGCCGCTGACCACGGCCTCCGTCGTCGACGGCCGACTGCAGTGCGGCTACCACGGCTGGCAGTTCAACGCCGAGGGCCGGTGCACCTCCATCCCCGCGCTCGGCCCGCACGGCACGCCCCCGCCCCGCGCCGACCTGTCGGTGCCGTGGGCGGTCGAGGAGCGCGACGGCTGGGTGTGGCTGGCCCCCGACCGCACGCCGGTCGCCCGGCCGCCCGGGGCCGGCGGTTCCCGCCCGGCGCCCGACCCGGAGCCGGTGCCCGAGCTGCCCGAGCCGGCCGGCCCGGTCCTCGGCAACCTCGACCCCGCGCTGGAGCACGCCTGGCACCCGGTGGCGCTCGCCGGCGAACTGCGGGACGGCGGGTACGTCCAGGTGCGGCTGCTGGGCCGGAACTGGACCGTGCACCGGCGGGGCGGCGCGCTGGACGCCGATCCGCCGGCGTGGGGGGTGACCGAACGGCTCGGGCTGGTCTGGCTGGCCCCCGAGGAGCCGCTGGACCGGCCCCTGCCGGTGCCCGAGGTCGACGACCCCCGGTTCACCGCCGCGTGGCTGACCCCGGCCCGGACCCCCGCGCCGGCCGGCCCGCTGGCCGACGCCTTCCTCGACGCCGCCCGTGCGCCGGTCGTGCACGCCACGGCGGCCGGCCTCGATGCGGAGGTGCCCGACCGTCCGGTCACCCGGGAGCCCGGCGGGTTCTGCAGCAGTCAGGCGCTGGCCGTCGAGGACGGTGCGCTGCAGGCCACCCACGTGTACCGGGCGCCGTTCCAGCTGCTGCTGCGGCTCACCGCGCCCGACGGCGCGGGGACCACCGTCCTCACCCTCCTGCAGCCGGAGGACGGTGACTCGACGCGGGTCTTCACCTGCCTCTTCCTCGCCGGCGCCGACGGGCAGCCGGTCCCGGCGGAGGTGGTGGCGGCCGAGGTGTCCGCGGAGCAGGTCGCGCGGGCCGAGGACCTGCGCCTGGTGGCAGGCACCGCGAGCACCGGCCTGCCACTCCTGCTGCGCGACGAGCTCCACCTGCGCTCCGACCGGCTGGGGGTGGCGCTGCGACGGGCCCTCGCGGACTTCGCCGCCGCAGGTGCCGCCCTGGACCGGGCCGCCGAGCTGGAGCACCGCGCCAGCGCCTGACCCCCACCGTCCCGGCCGGTGCGCTTGGATGGCGGCGTGACCGAGGTGGGGCCCTTCGAGCGGGGGACCGACGGCCCGCGGGTGATCCTGGTGGGCGTCGACGGTTCGCCGACGTCGCTGCGGGCCGCGTCCTACGCCGCGGGGCTCGCGCGGCGGCAGCGGTCCCGGCTGGTCGCGGTGTTCGTGACCGAGGCGGCGCCACCGATGGCGGGGTGGGTGCCGAGCGCGCAGGCGCTGGTCCGGGACGCGGCGGCCGAGGTGGACGCCGAGCTGCGGGCCGAGCTGGGACGGGCGGCCGACCAGCTCGGGGTGGACGCGGAGTACCGCACCGCGCACGGGGACCCGGTGGCCGAGCTGACCCGGATCGCCGACCAGCTGCCGGCCGACGCCGTCGTCATCGGCGCCTCGGAGCAGGCCGGGCACCGGGTGGTCGGCTCGGTCGCGGTGCGGCTGGTGCGCCTGGGCCGCTGGCCGGTGACCGTCGTCCCGTGACGCGGCCGGGCAGCGCAGGGCTGGCCGCCCGGCTCGCGGGCTCGGGGCTGCCCCGACCCCGGCAGATCGTCACCGTCGACGACGTCGCGCACGGCAAGCCGGCCCCCGACCCGGCGCACGTCCGGTTCACCGTCGGCCCGGCCGGGATCACCGTCTCGCCCGCCTGAGCCCCGGTCCGACCACGGGCGGACGCGCGGCTCACCCCGCGGGACGACGACGACACGCCGTCCGCTGCCTACTGTCGGCAGCATGGACCCCACGGCTCTCGAGCGCCTCGCGGCCTGGCTGCGCCGGCACCCGTTCGCCGTCGACAGCGCGCTCGCGGCCCTCTTCTTCCTGTTCACCACCGCCCTCGGCGCGGGGTACGCAGGCGACGCGGGGCTCGTCCTCGGCTTCCTGCTGAGCGTCCCGCTGGCCTGGCGCCGCCGGGCGCCGGTGCCGGCTGCCGCGGCCGTCGTCGTCCTCTGCCTCATCCAGCTGCTGACCTACTCCACCGACCTGCTCGCCGCGGACCTCGCCGCGCTGGTGATGGTCTACGCGCTGGCGGCCTACGCACCCCGCTGGGCGTCGAAGGCAGGGCTGGCCATCGGGCTGGTCGGCGCCGTCCTCGCCGCGCTGCGGTACTACACCGGTTCGTTCGACCCGCAGTCCCTGATCATCATCTCCGGCTCCATCGGCGTCTCCGTGGTCGCCGCGTGGGCGCTGGGCGACCTGCGCCGGGCACGGATGCTCCGGATGACCGGCCTGGAGGAGCGCGCCCGGCTGCTGGAGCTGGAGCACGAGCAGGAGATGCGGCTGGCGGCCCAGGCCGAACGCGCCCGGATCGCCCGGGAGATGCACGACGTCGTCGCCCACTCCCTGTCAGTGGTGATCGCCCAGGCCGACGGCGGGCGGTACGCCGGGCAGGCCGACCCGGCGGCGGCCACCGAGGCGCTGGAGCAGATCTCGGCGACCGGCCGGCAGGCCCTCACCGACATGCGCAAGCTGCTCGGCGTGCTGCGCGAGGGCGACGGACAGGAGTTCGCCCCGCAGCCCGACGTCGCGGCGATCGACCACCTGGTCTCCGACGTCGCCGCCAGCGGGCTGGACGTCGACCTGCTGGTGGAGGGCTCCCCGCAGCCGATCCCGGCCGGCGCGCAGCTGGCCGCCTACCGGATCGTGCAGGAGTCGCTGACCAACGTCCTCAAGCACGCCGGCCCGGCCGGGAAGGCGTGGGTGCGGCTGCACTGGCGCCCGGACTCCCTGGAGCTGTCGGTGCTGGACGACGGCCGGGGCGCCGCCGCCGCGATCGCCGTCTCCGACGGACAGGGGCAGGGCCTGCTGGGCATGCGTGAGCGCGCCGAGCTGCACGGTGGCCGGCTGACCGCCGGGCCGCGACACGGCGGTGGGTTCGGCGTGCACGCCGTCCTGCCCTACCGTTCGGCCCGATGAGCAGCACATCCCCCACCGGCCCGGTCCGCGTCGTCCTCGTCGACGACCAGCAGCTGGTGCGCGCCGGGTTCCGCATGGTGATCGACTCCCAGCCCGACCTCACGGTCGTGGGCGAGGCCGGCGACGGGGCCGCGGCGGTGGACCTGCTGCGGTCGACGCCGGCCGACGTCGTCCTGATGGACATCCGCATGCCCGGCACGGACGGCATCACGGCGACCGAGCAGGTCACCGCGCTCCCCGACCCGCCCAAGGTGGTCGTGCTGACCACCTTCGACCTCGACGAGTACGTGATGTCGGCGATCGGGGCCGGAGCCAGCGGCTTCCTGCTCAAGGACGCCCCGCCGGAGGAGATGCTCACCGCGGTCCGCACGGTGCACGCCGGTGACTCGGTGATCGCCGCCAGCTCCACCCGGCGGCTGCTGCAGCACGTCGCCCCGATGCTGCGCGGGGCCGGGTCTGCGGGCGCCGCCCAGCCGCACGACGACCGGGCGCTGGCGGAGCTGACCCCCCGGGAGAAGGAGGTGCTGGTGCTGATGGCCTACGGCGCCACCAACACCGAGGTCGCCGCGCAGCTGTTCGTCAGCGAGGCGACGGTCAAGACGCACGTGGGCCGGGTGCTGGCCAAGACCGGCAGCCGCGACCGGGTGCAGGCCGTGGTGCTCGCCTACCGCACCGGCCTGGTCGCCCCCGCCGACCTGCTGCGCGACGCCCCCGCCTGAGTCACCCGCCGGGGCACCGGGTGTCGCCGCCGCTGTGCTCCTGGCAGACCGGCGGCCGGTTGTCCGGCACCGGCGCCGGCGCTTCGGACGGCGACACCAGCCGGAGCAGGGTGAACCCACCGGCCAGGCCCGCGGCCGCGGCGATCCCCGAGACCGCGACCAGCGCACCGCGGCGCCAGACCAGCCCGAGCACCACCCCGACCAGCGGCACCCCGGCCCCCACCACCGTCGCCCAGACCGCCCGCTCGTGGGCCACCGCCTGCTCGTGCCAGGTGGTGTTCCCGGCGAACGGCAGCGACCCGGCCCAGCTGACCGCGTCCCAGGCGATGCCCAGCACGAGGACCGTGGGCACGACCACCCACGCGAGGGCGAGCAGGCCCAGCAGGACGCCGGCACCGGGCGGCAGGCGCCGCGGCGGGGACCCGGCGCCCTGCCCCGGCCGGGGCGTCCGCCCCTCGTCCCCCGGCCCCTCAGTCATGGGCCAGTGCGTACAGCACGCCGGAGAACGCGGCAGCGACCAGCGCACCGGTCAGGAGCAGCGCCGTGGTCACCCGCATCCGGTTCCAGGCGGCGACGACGGCGGCCAGCACGGGGAGCGTCACCCCGACCACCCCGGCGTCCCGGGCCCGGGAGACCCCCTCGGCCACCTGGTCGGGCGTCGGCACCTCACCCCACCCGGCCCACGGGGTGCGCAAGGCGAACAGCACCGCGTTCGGCCAGGCCAGCACCCAGAGGCAGACCAGGACCGTCACCGCGGCGGTCGCCCACCGCACCGGCCTCCGCGCGGGCGCGGCTCCGTCCTGCCCTGTCCCAGCCACCGCCCCGCCTCCCCGATCAGCCCGCAGGATGACACCGCGTCCCCCTGCGGGAGCAGCGGCACGCTCACCGAGACCAGCCTCGGCGACGACGCGCGGTGACGGGCCGGGACGAGAACGTGGTCACCGTCAACGACCGCGTCCGTCCGGAGGCCCGAAGTGTCCGTCCCCGTCCTGTCCGTCCCCGGCGAGCCGCCGGCTGCCGGCTACACCGCCGCCGCCCGCGCCCGCGGGCTGCGCAAGACCTACGGCGCCGGCGAGACCGCGGTGCACGCGCTCGCGGGGGTCGACGTCGACTTCGAGCGCGGCGCCTTCTCCGCGATCATGGGCCCCTCCGGCTCGGGCAAGTCCACGCTCATGCACTGCCTCGCCGGGCTCGACGCCGCCACCGGCGGTCAGGTCTGGCTGGGCGACACCGAGCTGACCAGCCTGCGCGACGAGCAGCTGACCAAGCTGCGCCGCGAGCGGATCGGCTTCGTCTTCCAGGCGTTCAACCTGCTGCCGGTGCTCGATGCGCAGGAGAACATGCTGCTGCCGATGCAGCTGGCCGGGCAGCGCCCCGACCAGGCCTGGATGGACGATGTCGTGGCCCGGCTGGGCCTGCGCGACCGCCTGCACCACCGCCCGCACGAGCTCTCCGGCGGCCAGCAGCAGCGGGTCGCCGTCGCCCGGGCGCTGCTCCCCCGCCCCGACGTCGTCTTCGCCGACGAGCCGACCGGCAACCTGGACTCCCGCTCCGGCGCGGAGGTGCTCGACCTGCTGCGCTCCAGCGTGCGGGAGACCGGGCAGACCGTCGTCATGGTCACCCACGACCCGATGGCCGCCTCCTACGCCGACCGCGTGGTGCTGCTCGCCGACGGCCGGCTGGCCGGGGAGCTGCAGCAGCCCACCGTCGACTCGGTCATCAGCGCGCTGCGCGGGCTGGGGGACTGACCGATGCGCACCGGGGCCATGTCCACAGTCACCAGGGCGAGCATCCGCGCCCACGCGGGCCGGCTGGTCGCCTCCACCCTGGCGATCGTCATCGCCGTCGGTTTCGTCGTCGCCACGCTGGTGCTCAACGAGACCACCCGCGCGACCGTGCTGGAGGCGGCGGGCGCGCAGTACGTCGACACCGCCGTCGTCGTCACCTCGGAGACCTACGAGGGACTGGCCGGCGCCACCGACCGGATCGCCGCCGTCGACGGCGTGCAGGCGGTCGACCCCACCTGGGAGACCTCCGCGCAGATCGTCCCGCCGGGGCGCACCGGCGCCCAGTACGCGCAGGTCGAGTCGGTCGCCGGCGAGCCCTCGCTGCGCTGGCAGCACCTGACCTCCGGCGCCCTGCCGGTCCGCCCGGGTGAGGTCGCGGTGAGCGAGCGGGTGGGCGCCGAGGTCGGCGACGTCCTGCCGGTCACCGTCTACGACGCCGAGGGCACCGCGACGACCGTCGACGCCACCGTCACCGGCGTCGTCGACCTGCGCGGCGACCCCACGGCCGGCGTCTACGGGCGGCTCTGGGCCACCCCGGACCAGACGCAGGCCTGGGGCGCCACCGAGCCGACGGAGCTGCGGGTCGCCGCCACCACCGGCACCGACCCGGCCGCCCTGGCCGACCGCGTCCGCGCCGCGCTGACCGACGACGCATTCACCGTCCGCACCGGCACGGAGCAGGCCGAGCACGCCGCCGCGGCCATCACCGGCGACGCCGAGTTCCTCACCACGATCCTGCTGGTCTTCGGCACCGTGGCCGTGCTGGTCGCCGGGCTGGTCATCGCCAACACCTTCGCCGTGCTGCTGGCCCAGCGCACCCGGGACCTGGCGCTGCTGCGCTGCGTCGGCGCCACCGCGCGGCAGATCCGCCGCAGCGTGCTGGGTGAGGCCGCGGTGACCGGGCTGGCCGCCTCGGTGCTCGGGGTGCTCGCCGGTGTCGGGCTGGCCACGCTGGTCTCCGCGATCGTCGGCTCCACCGACTCGCCCATCCCGCTGTCGGGGGTCTCGGTGCCGCTCTACGCGGTGCTCGCCGGCCTCGCCGTCGGCACCCTGACCACCCTGCTGGCCGCCATCGCCCCCGCGCGGGCCGCCACCCGGGTGGCGCCGCTGGCCGCGCTGCGGCCCACCGACCCGGCGCCGCTGCGCTCCCGGGGCGGCGTGGTGCGGCTGGTCCTCGGACTGCTGCTCGTCGTGCCCGGTGTGGCGCTCATGGTGTACGGCGTCAGCGACGCGGAGATCCTGATCACGCTGCCCGGCGGGGTGCTCAGCGCCCTCGGCGGGCTGCTGCTGGCCCAGCGCGCGGTGCCCCCGGTGGTCGCGGCGGCCGGCCGGCTGCTCGGCCGCGCCGGCGGGCTGCCCGGCCGGCTCGCCGCCGGCAACGCCTCGCGCAACCCGCGCCGGACGGCGGCCACCGCGACCGCGCTGATCATCGGTGTCACGCTGACCACGGCGATGGTGGTCGGCGCCTCGTCCACCCGGGCGACGGCGCAGGCGGGCCTGGCCGCGGAATACCCGACCGACGTGATCGTCCAGGGCGGGGGCACCGAGCTGCCCGCGTCGCTGTCGGGGCAGCTGGAGGCGGTGGACGGCGTGGTCGCCACGACCACCCTGGCCGGGGGCACGGTCACCGGCCCGGCCGGCTGGGAGACCTGGGCCCTCGGGGTCGACCCCGAGCAGGCGCTGCCGGTGCTGCGTTCCACCGCGGACACGACGCTGCCCGCCCTGGGTGAGGTCGCCCTGTCCCGCTGGACCCGGGAGAGCTGGGGCACGGGGGTGGGCGACCGCGTGACCCTGACCGCCGGCGACCGGTCGCGGGAGCTGGCGGTGGTGGCCGGCGACGGCGACAACCCGCTGCTCAACGACGCGGACCTGCGCGCCCTGGTGCCGGACGCCGTCCAGGACACCGTCTGGCTGCGGCTGGCCGACGACGCCGACCAGACCACGGCCATCGACGACGTGACCGACCTGGCCGGTGCCGCCGTCCCCACCGCGTGGGTCACCGGCCTGGCCAGCGAGCGGGCGGCGATCGACCAGGTGGTCGACGTGCTGCTGCTGGTGGTCACCGGGCTGCTCGGGGTCGCCGTGCTCATCGCGCTGATCGGCGTGGGCAACACGCTGGCCCTCTCGGTGGTCGAGCGGCGGCAGGAGAGCGGGCTGCTCCGCGCCCTCGGGCTCACCCGGCGCCAGCTGCGTGCGCTGCTGGCCTGGGAGGCGGTGCTGGTCGCCGGCGTGGCCGCGGTGATCGGGGTGCTCGTCGGTGGCGCCTTCGGCGCGGCCGGTGCGGCCTCGGCGCTCGGCGAGGTCGGCGAGGTCGTGGTCAGCGTGCCGTGGCTGCAGGTGGCGGCGGTCGTCGTCGTCGCCACGGTGGCCGGGCTGCTCGCCTCGGTGCTGCCCGCCCGGCGCGCGGCGAAGACCCCGCCGGTGGCGGCGATCGCCGGCTGAACCGCGAGCAGGCCGGGCCCTGTCCACCTCCTGGTGGGCAGGGCCCGGCGTCGTCTGCGCCACTTCCCGGGCGACACCCAGCCGGGTCGGGGATGCTGGAGGGCGTGCCGAGACTCCGCCGTACCGCCGCCCTCACCGCCGCCGCTGCCCTCACCGGCGGGGTCGGCTGGCTGGCCCGGGCCGCCTGGGGCCTGCCGACGGCGCTGGGCGCCAGCCAGCGCCGGCTGCGCCCCACCGTCACCGGCTCCCCGCAGTTCGCCGAGGGCAAGTTCCACAACAGCATGCCGACCCCCGCGCTGGAGCCGGCCAACGCCCGCAACGGCCTGCTGCGCCAGTGGCACGAGGACCGGCACAAGGGCCTGCCCGGCGCCCCGATCCCCCTGGCCACCCCCGAGGTGCCCGAGCAGGCCGGCGACCTGGCGGTCACCTGGTACGGCCACTCGAGCGCGCTGCTGGAGATCGATGGCCGGCGGGTGCTGGTCGACCCGGTGTGGGGCGAGCGGGTGTCGCCGTCCCCGGTGTTCGGACCGGCCCGGCTGCACCCCGCGCCGGCGCCGATCGCCAGCCTGCCGGCGGTGGACGCGATCCTGATCAGCCACGACCACTACGACCACCTCGACCTCCCCTCGGTGCGCGCGCTGGTGCGCACCCAGTCCGCGCCCTTCGTCGTCCCGCTGGGCATCGGCGCCCACCTGCGCGGCTGGGGCGTCCCCGAGGAGCGGGTGGTGGAGCTGGACTGGGACCAGTCGACGACGGTCGCCGGGCTGACCCTCACCTGCACCGAGGCCCGGCACTTCTCCGGCCGCTTCTTCGCCCGGGACACCACGCTGTGGTCGTCCTGGGTGGTCACCGGACCGCGGCGGCGGGTCTTCTTCGGTGGCGACACCGGCTACACCCCGGCCTTCGCCGGGATCGGCGCCCGGCTGGGCCCCTTCGACCTCACCCTGCAGCCGATCGGCGCCTACAACGACGCCTGGCACGCCATCCACATGGACCCGGAGGAGGCGGTCCGGGCGCACGGCGACCTGGGCGGCCGGGTGCTGCTGCCGATCCACTGGGCCACGTTCAACCTGGCCTTCCACCGGTGGGCCGAGCCCGTGCAGCGGCTGCTGACCGCCGCCGGGGAGCGCGACGTGCAGCTCGTCGTCCCGCGGCCGGGCGAGCGGGTCGACGTGCTCGACCCGCCGCCGCTGACCGACTGGTGGAGCGCGGTCGGGTCCGCCGAGGTCGAAGCCGGTCCGGAGACCGGGCTGGTCGGCACCGTGGCCGCGCGGGCGCGACGGGGCAGGCTCAGCCCCCGGCGGTGATCCGGGCGAGGAGGGCGGGGAGCTCCGTCAGGTCCTCGACCTCGTACTGCGGCTGCGGGCCGTCGGGGTCGACCCGGTGCCCGGGGCGGCGCACCCGCACCACCGTCATCCCGGCCTCCAGGGCCCCGCGGGTGTCCCGGGCCGAGGCCGGCACGTGCACGTCCACCCCGGCGGCGGCCGCGCGCCGGTAGAGCTCCGGGTGCGGCTTGTAGGCGCTGAGCCGTTCACTGGTGAGCACGGCGTCGTCGGCGACGAGGGCGGCGGCCCGGGTACGGCGGAACAGCACGTCGTCGACGTTGGAGAGCACCCCGACCGTGTGCTGCTCGGCCACCAGCGGCAGCGCCCGGCCGACCTCGGGCCACAGCGGCCAGTCCGGCAGCGACTCCAGCAGGGCCAGGACGTCGGCGGTCGGATCGGCGACCAGGCCGCGGGCGGCGTAGGTGGCGGACAGCGCTCGGCGGCAGTGCTCGGCGAAGGGCACCCACTCGGCCGTGTCCTTCTGCGACGCCTTGTTGCGGGCGTCCCAGTCGTCGTAGAGGTCCTCCCCGTGGAGGTCCCAGCCGTGGCCGGCGGCGAGCGCTTCCAGGGCCGCCGATCCGCCCGCCCGGGAGTCGATGAGCGCGCTGAAGAGGTCGAACGTCACCAAGGCCATGGGGCCATCCTGCGCTCAGCGCAGCAGCTTGGACATCCGCCGGTCCGCCAGCGGCTTGCCGCCGGTCTGGCAGGTCGGGCAGTACTGCAGCGAGGTGTCGGCGAAGGAGACCTCGCGCACCGTGTCCCCACAGACCGGGCACGGCAGCCCGGTGCGGGCGTGCACCTGCAGACCGGCCCGCTTCTCGCCCTTCATGGTGGCCGCGCGCTGGCCGAGCTGGCGGTCCAGGGCGCCGGTGAGCACCTCCCGCAGGGCGGCGTGCAGGCGGATCAGCTCGTCGTCGGTGAGCTTGTCGGCCATCTTGAACGGGGAGAGCCGGGCAGCGTGCAGGATCTCGTCGGAGTAGGCGTTGCCGACCCCGGCGACCACCGTCTGGTCGGTGAGCGTGCCCTTGAGCTGGGCGCGCCTGCCGGCCAGCAGCGCCCCGAGCTGCTCGGTGCCCAGCTCCAGCGCGTCCGGGCCGAGCCGGGCGATGCCGGGCACCTCCGACGGCGAGCGGACGACATACACCGCCAGGCCCTTGCGCGTGCCCTGCTCGGTGAGGTCGAAGCCCGGGGCCGGTGGGTCGTCGTCGAGAGGCGCCAGGTGGACCCGCAGCGCCAGCGGGCCCTTGCCGGGCTTGGGCGGTGCGGGAGGCAGGTCCTCCCGCCAGTGCAGCCAGCCGGCCCGGGCCAGGTGCACCACCAGGTGCAGGCCGGAGACGTCGAGGTCGAGGAACTTGCCGTGCCGGACGGCGCCGGTGACCTCCAGCCCGGCGAGCGAGGACAGCGGCGGGTCGAAGGTCTTGATCGCCTGCACCGCGGCCAGGTCGACGCGCGTCACGGTCCGGCCGACGGCGTTCTCCCGCAGGAACGCCGCCAGCGCCTCCACCTCGGGCAACTCGGGCACGCCCCCATGATCCACACACCCGCCACCCCGAGGGGCGGTCAGCGGGTCGGCCGCAAGGGTCGCCGCGGGGCGGCCCCGGGCCCGGCTGAACCGGGCGATCGTGAGCCTGCGGGCCGGAGAGGGGGTGCCCCGGGCGATGGCCGCCGCCGGCTTCAGCACCCGGCACGGCCTGCTCGAGGCGCTGAGCCGGGAGTGCGGCATCCCCCTGGACCGGCTGCTCACCGACCCGGCCGCCCCGTTCGTCGCGGCATCCGCCGCGGCCTGACCGGGAGCCGGGCGGTCAGCCGAGAGCGGTGGCCAGGCGCTGGACGATCGTGCGCAGCACCGGCCGCGGTGTGGCCAGGGTGAGCCGCACGTGCCCCGCTCCCGCGGCGCCGCACTCGGTGCCGTCGACCAGCGCCACCCCGGCCTCGCGGAGGAGGAACTCCCCCAGCGGCTCCGCGATGCCCAGCTCCCGGCAGTCGAGCCAGGCCAGGTAGGTGCCCTCCGGCGGCGTGTACCGCACCCGCGGCAGGTGCTCGGCGAGCAGGTCGCCGAGCAGCCGACGGCTGCCGTCGAGGTGGCCGAGGACGCCGTCCAGCCAGGCACCGCCCGCGGTGTAGGCGACGGTGTTCGCGATCGCGCCGAGGGTCGAGCAGCCGTGCTCGGCCCGCTCGCCCACCCGGGCCCAGTGCGCGGCGTCGGCGTCGCTCGAGAGCACCAGCTGCGCGCACTTGAGGCCGGGCAGGTTCCACGCCTTGGACGCCGACGTCGCGGTGACCGTGTGCGCGGCGGTGAGCGGCGACAGCGACGCGTAGGGCCGGTGCACCTGCCCCGGGTACACCAGCGGGGCGTGGATCTCGTCGGCGAACACCCGCGCCCCGCGCCGCGCGACCACCTCGGCCAGCTCGAGCTGCTCGGCCTCGGTGAACACCCGGCCCAGCGGGTTGTGCGGGTTCACGTGCACGAACAGCCCGCCGTCGGCCAGCGCCCGGTCGATCCCGGCCAGGTCGTAGGTCAGCCGGCCGTCGGCGCCGGGCACCATCGGCACCTGCACGACCTCGCGGCCGCGCTCACCGGGCACCCGCAGGAACGGCATGTACGCCGGGGTCGGCAGCACCACCGGCGCGCCGGGCGGGGTGAAGTGGTCGATCGCTGCGGTGAGCCCCGCGACGACGTCGGCCAGCGGCGCCACCCGCTCGGCGGGCACCGTCCAGCCGTACCGCTCGGCCTGCCACCCGGCGCAGGCCCGGGCCAGGTCCTGCTGGACGGCGGCCGGCAGGTAGCCGAGAGCGGCGGCGTCGACCGCCTCGTGCAGCGCCCGGGTCACCACCGGCGCCGTGCCGACGTCCATCTCGGCCACGAACGCACCGATCGCGGTGCCGTACCTGGTCCACTTCAGGCTGCCGGCGGCGCGCAGCGAGTCCTCGCTCAGCGCGTCGAAGGAGGCCGCATCGAATGAGGCCGGGAGGTCGTCGCTCACCGGACCACCCTCACCCGGCGCGGAGCCGGGGTGCGGCGAGGTCCAGCGGCCGGCCGGCCGCGGCGTCCGCCTCGAGGCGGGTGGCCCAGGCGGCCAGGCCGGCGTCGTCCACCCCGTGCCGGCGGGCCGCCTCCTGCGCCGTGGACAGCGAGCGCACCCCGCGGCCGAGCAGCGTCGCCGCCCCCGTCGCGTTGCCGCGCGCGGCGTGGGTGAGGCCGACGGCGAGCTGGGCCAGCCCCCGCCAGAGGTCCCGCTCGTCCTCCGGGCCGGACTTCCAGGCGTCCTCCAGCACCTCGTGGGCGTGGAAGGGCCGGCCGGCATCGAGCAGCTGCTGGGCCTCGGCCAGCGTCTGCGCCGGGGCCCGGACGACGCCCTCGGGCGCCCGCGGCTCCCCCACGGCGCCGTGGGGCAGCGGCCGGCCGAGGGCGTCCCGGGGCCGGGCGTTGCGGGCCCGCCCCGCCTCGTCGCGGTCCCGCCCGGCGCTCATCGCAGGACCGTGGTCAGCCGCACCCGCACGCCGTCGTCGGTGGGGGTGATGTCGACGTGGTCGCACAGCTGCCGGGCCAGCCACAGCCCCATCCCGCCCAGGGAGAGGTCGTCGCCGTGCGCCGGCCCGTAGCCGATGAAGGGGTCCTGCAGCCCGGCACCCCGGTCGGTGACGGTGCAGACCAGCCGCTCCGGGCCGATCCACAGCCGCAGGTCGACCGGGGGACGGCCGTGCCGCAGCGCGTTGGTGGTCATCTCGTCGACCGCGAGCAGGAAGTCCTCCAGCGCCGGCTCCGACCCCGGCGGCAGACCCGCCCCGGCGGCGCGGGCGGCCAGGTCGCGGCGGAGCCCGCGCAGGTCGCGGACGCCGTCGGCGCGCACCAGCGGCTCGGTCTCCTCCAGCGGTTCGGGCGGGATCGGCAGCGAGGTCAGGTAGTCGGCGGGGTCGACGTGGTCCGGGTTGCGCCGCACCTCGCCGTCGACGACGACGTACGGGTGGGTGGCGACGGCGGCGGCCACGAGCGGCTCGGGCACGCGGCGGGTGTCGACCAGGCACAGCACGACCAGCCCGTCGTCCCCCAGCTCGGCGGCCTCGGTGAGCGTGTGGTCGAGCACCGCGTCGTAGCGCTGCCACTCCCGCCAGGTGTCCGGGTCGGGGCCGGGCCGCGGCTCGAGGACCACCCGGACGACGCCGCCGCCGTCGCGGTGCTGCTCACCGAGCCGGCGGACGGCGGTGATCGCCGCGGCTGGGCCGTTGCCGTACACGTCGGCCCAGGCCGCCCAGTCGATCCCCGGCCGGTTCCCGAGCTCCTTCTCCAGCAGCGCCGCGGTGGGGTCGGTGCTGACGACCACGACCGGCTGACCGGCGGCCAGACCGGCGACGACGAAGGCGACCGCGCCGTCGACCAGCTCCGCGTCGGAGGAGGCCACGAGCGCACGGTGCACCCCGGGCTCTGCTGCCCCGTCCATGCGTGCTGTTCTCCGTCCTGCCGATCCTCTGCCACCCCGCGTGTCGGCAGCGTGCCCGAGGGCTCCCTACCCGGCCGTGACGCGGCCAGTCCTCGACCCGGGCGCCCCACCCCTGCGGGGGAGGCGCGGCGCGCGCCTGCCGCACTCTGCCGGATGGAACCAGACGACGCCGGGTCGCGCTCCCCGAGTCCGGCGGCAGTGGCCTGCCGGTGGACCGGTCACCGGCCTCCGCGGCTCACCTAGCGTCCAGGGGGTGAGCGCCCTCTCCCCCGACCTCCCCCACGACGACCTCGGCGACGCCTGGCGCGCGGCGCGCCCCCGCGCGGCCGGCGTGCACCTGGACAGCGCGGCGTGCAGCCGGCAGAGCACCGCGGTCCTCGACGCGGTGGCCCGGCACGCCCGGCACGAGGCCGAGCTCGGCGGCTACGTGGCCGAGGCGGCCGCCGAGGGGCTGCTGCAGCAGGGCCGGTCGGTGCTGGGCGGGCTGGTCGGCATGGCCGCCGCCGACGTCGCGTTCACCGAGAGCGCCCTGGACTCGCTGCGCACGCTGCTGGCCGGGTGGCGGCTGCCGGCCGGCAGCACCGTCGGGCTGTTCCCCAACGAGTACTGGCACAACGTCACCGCCTTCACCGCAGCCGGGTTGATCCCGGTGCTCCTGCCCACCGACGACCTGGGCCGGGCCGACGTCGAGGGGGTCGAACGCGCGCTGCGCGCGGCCCCGCCCGCGCTGGTCCACCTCACCGTGGTGGCCAGCCACCGCGGCGTCGTCCAGCCGGCCCGCGAGCTCGCGGCGGTCTGCCGGGCCGTCGGCGTCCCGCTGGTGCTCGACCTGGCCCAGGCGCTGGGCCAGGTCGATTGCGACCTGCCCGTCGACGTCGCCTACGGCACCTCGCGCAAGTGGCTGGCCGGCCCGCGGGGCGTCGGGTTCCTGGCAGTGCGGCCGTCGGTCACCGCACGGATGACCCCGCAGACCGCCCCCTCGTGGTACGACGACGGCGGCGCGGGCGTCGACCACGCCCGGTGGTACGAGTCCCGCGAGGCGCACATCGCCGGACGCATCGGGCTGGTGCTGGCGATCGGCGAGCACCTGGCCGCGGGTCCGCACCGGGTCCGCGAGCGGCTGGCGGCGCTGGGCCGTGCCACCCGGGAGCGGCTGGACGGCCGGGGCGGGTGGCAGGTGGCCGAGCCGCTGGAGGAGCCCACCGCGATCACCACGCTGCGCCCACCGGCCGGCGTCGACGTCCGGGAGACCGTCCAGCGGCTGCGGCTGGAGCACGGCGTCGTCGTCACCGCCGTCGGCCGGGAGCGGGCCCGGCCCGAGCTGAACGGCCCGGTGCTGCGGGTCTCGCCGCACCTGGACGCGGCCCCGGCGGACCTCGACGCGCTGGCCCGCGCGCTGGCCGGCTGACGGAAGTCCGGCGGTACTGCATCCAGGCCCGGGCGGCGCTGACCGACGGCTACGACGAGGTGTGGCTGCTGCGGCCCGCCGTCTCGGGCATGGTGCAGGTCGGCGTCCTCACCGAGGGCGCGACGTCGCTGCCGCTGCCCGACGCGCTCGACCTGGCCGCGTACCCGCTGGTCGACGTCTCGGTCGAGCCGCTGGACGGCGACCCGACGCACTCCGGTCTCTCGGTCGCGCGGGGCGAGCTGAGCCGCTGACCACCACGGGGCCCCGGCAGCACCGGGGCCCCGTGGCGGTCAGGTGTCAGACGACGAACTGCGCGACCCGGGTCTCCAGGTCCGCCGCCCGGCCGGCCAGCTGGTCGGCGATGCTGCGGGTGGACTCGATCCGCTGCGCGCTGGTCTCCGCCGAGCCGGTGACCGATGCGGCGGCGGAGGCGATGTCCCGGCTGCCGTCGGCGGCGACGCCGATGTTCCGGTCGATCTCCGCGGCCGCGGCGGTCTGCTCCTCCACCGCTGCCGCGATGGTCGCCTGCAGCTCGTTGATCTGCCCGACCGTGTCGCCGATCCGGGCGATCGCCTGCACCGCCTGGCCGGAGTCGGCCTGGATGGCCTGGATCCGCATCGAGACGTCCTCGGTGGCCTTGGCCGTCTCCTGGGCCAGCTCCTTGACCTCGGTGGCGACGACAGCGAAGCCCTTGCCCAGCTCACCGGCGCGGGCCGCCTCGATGGTGGCGTTGAGCGCGAGCAGGTTGGTCTGCTCGGCGATGCCGGTGATCACCTTGATGACGTTGCCGATCTCGGCGGAGGAGTTGCCGAGCTGGTTGAGCGTGTCGTTGGTGCTCGCGACGATCCGCACGGCGTCGTCGGCGACGGCCGCGGCCTGCTGCGCGGAGCGGGAGATCTCGCGGATCGAGGCGGTCATCTCCTCGGCGCCGGTGGCCAGCTGCGCGACGTTGCCGGAGACCGACTGGGCGGTCCCGGAGACCGAGTGCGCGTGGCCCACGCCGGTGCGCGAGGCCTCGACGACGTCCGCCGTGGCGGTGGTCAGCTCGCGGACCAGCCCGGTCATCGACCCGGCCGAGCCGATCACGTCGGCCACCATCTCGCGGATCCGGGCCATGCCCTGGGACAGCGCGCCGCTCAGCTGGCCGAGCTCGTCCTCGGAGGTGCGATCGATCTGGTACGTCAGGTCGCCTCGGGCCAGCGCGTCAGCGGCCGCCCGGACCGGCTCGATGCGGCTGCGGATGTCGCGGGCGATGAACCAGCCCAGGCCGACCGCGAGCAGCACGCCCGCGGCCAGCAGGACCAGCGTGAGCGTCTCCGCGGAGGAGAAGCTGTCCCCGATCGTCTCCCGGCTGGCCTCCTCGTCGGCGACCAGGACGTCGGCGAGCTCACCGACCTGCTGCTGCAGCTCGAGGTACGCCCCCGTGGCGATGTCGCCGAGTTCCTTGGCGTTGGGGAGCCCGGCCTGGAGCCCGGCCTGGTAGGCGGCGTCGGTGTCCACCATCTCGACCCACTGGTCGCTCAGCGCCTCGGCCTGCGCCCGGAACTCCGCCGGGACCGTCTCGACGACGGCGGCGACCGAGGCGTCGGTGGCGGCCTTCGCCTCGACCTGCAGCCCGCCCTGCATCTGGGCGGTGGCGAGGTCGCCGGTGGCAGCGCTCAGACCGGCGACCAGGCCGTGCACCGAGTAGGACTGGTAGTCGTCGGTCAGCTGCTGGAGGTGCGCCAGCGGCGTGACGTCGCGGGCCGAGAGGTCCTCCACCTGACCGTGGATGGAGGCCATCTGCCCGACGTTGGTCAGACCGAGCGCGACCATGACGGCGGCGACGCCGAGGAACGCGGCGATGAGCTTCGTGCGCACGCTGCGGCGCAGGAAGGAGGGGGTCAGCGACGACACCGTGGTTGCTCCCGGGATCAGATTTGTTGGTCCTCCTCTCATCGGCCGATTTCGAGCCGTTCTGGAGCTGACGCGCGGTTTCCGCATGTGATGTTCGTCGTCGGGCGTTCCCGTGGCGCCGCCGGGTAGGGCCTGCGAGGAACACCCGCCCGCTCCCAGGAGGTCCCATGACCAGCCCCGATGACGATCTGAAGGCCCGCGCGAAGCAGCACGTCGAGCAGTTGCCGGCCGAGACCGCGCTGGGCAACGCCGACCCGGCCGGCGGGGTCGACGACGACCCGCGAGTGCTCGACCAGGCCGCTCGCGAAGAAGGCGAACAGCAGAGCTGACACCACCGCCCCCTCGGTCGCCCGGCGGCCGAGGGGGCGCGCACCACCCGGCAGCTCGGCCGCGACCCGACCGCCGCACACATCCGCCCCCGCGCCGTCCGCGCGCCCGGGGCGCACCTCCCCTCTTGCCCGGCGGCCACGACTGCCTCTACGGTTCGTTACATGAGTAATGAACCAGCGAGCCGCCGGGCTCGTCTCGTTGCTACCGGGACGACGTGAACGAGGACGCCGGCCCGATCTTCCGGCAGATCGCGACCCAGCTGGAGGACGCGATCGTCGACGGCTCCCTCCCCGAGGAGAGCCAGGCCCCCTCGTCCAACGAGCTGGCCGCGTTCCACCGCATCAACCCCGCCACCGCCGCCAAGGGCTTGAACCAGTTGGTCGCCGACGGGGTTCTCTACAAGAGACGAGGAGTGGGGATGTTCGTCGCCACCGGCGCCCGCGAGCAGCTGCTGAAGCGGCGGCGCAGCGAGTTCGCCGACCAGTACCTGACCCCCTTGCTGGTCGAGGCCGCCAAGGTCGGGATCAGCGTGCCCGAGATCGCCGCAATGCTGCAGGAACGGACGGACGGGGCATGACCGCCGCCACCCTGCACGGGGTCACCCTGCGCTTCCGGGGCCACACCGCCCTGAACGACGTCTCCGTCGGCTTCCCGGCCGACACCATCACCGGGCTGCTCGGGCGCAACGGCGCGGGCAAGACGACGCTCATGCAGCTGCTCAGCGGGCACCGCGTGCCGACGTCGGGCCGGGTGGAGGTGCTCGGCGCCCGCCCCTACGAGAACGACTACGTGCTCAGCCGGATCTGCTTCATCAAGGAGGGGCAGCGGTACCCCGACCACTTCCGCGTGCGGGACGCCGTGGCCGTCGCCGGGACGCTCTACCCGAACTGGGACCGGGACCTGGCCGAGCAGCTGCTGAACGACTTCGACCTGCCCCGCAAGCGGGCGATCAAGAAGCTCTCCCGCGGCATGACCTCCGCCGTCGGGGTCGTCATCGGACTGGCGTCGCGCGCACCGGTGACGCTGTTCGACGAGCCCTACCTCGGCCTGGACGCGGTCGCCCGGCAGCTGTTCTACGACCGCCTGCTGGCCGACTACGCCGAGCAGCCCAGGACCGTGGTGCTCTCCACCCACCTCATCGAGGAGATCAGCGACCTGCTCGAACACGTCGTGCTGATCGACCAGGGCCGAGTGCTCCTGGACTCCGACGCCGAGGCGCTGCGGGGAACCGCGCTCACGGTGTCCGGCCCCGCGCCGGCGGTGACCGCGTTCACCGCCGCGCACCGGGTCCTGCGCACCGAGTCCCTGGCAGGGCACGCCCGGACGATCGTCCAGGTGGGCTCGGTGACCGACCGCGATGCCGCGACCCGGGCGGGCCTCACCGTGGAACCGACGTCGATCCAGCAGCTGGTGGTCGCCCTGAGCCAGGCGGCGACCGGCGGCCAGGCGCATGCCGCGGACCGGACCCTCGAGGAGGTGGCCCGATGAACCGGGTGCTGGCCACCGCGCGGATGCACCTGGCCCACCCCCTGGTGATCCTGGGTGTGCCGTGGCTGGTCGTGACGATCAGCTTCGTGATCAACCTGGGCATCTGGGGCCTGGGGGACGTCGCCGCCAAGGAGCCCGACGGCGGGCTCGCCGGCGGGCTCGTCTCCCTCTACATCACCGTGCTCATCGTCTTCGTGCAGGCGGTGACCCAGATGTTCCCCTTCGCGTTGGGGGTGAGCCTCAGCCGGCGCACCTTCTACCTGGGCACGGCACTGGTGGCTGCGGTGCAGGCGTTGGCCTACGGCGTCGCGCTCACGGCGCTCAGTGCGATCGAGCGAGCCACGGACGGTTGGGGGGTCGGTCTCCGCTTCTGGGCACCAGGGCCGCTGGACGTGGGCAGCCCCGCACTGCAGGTCCTCGTCCACGGCCTGCCGATGCTCGCCTGCGCCTTCCTCGGCATGGCCATCGGCGTCGTCCACAAGCGGTGGGGGGCACCCGGTCTGTGGACGCTCGGCATCGGCGTGCTCGTGCTGTTCGGCGGCCTCACCGTCCTGATCACCGGCCTCGACACATGGGGCGCCGTCGGACGCTGGCTGGTCGAGCAGAGCGTGTACGCCTACACACTGCTGCTGCCAGCGGTGGCAGCAGCGGTCCTCGCCGGCCTGTCGTGGACGGGACTGCGCCGCGCCGTCCCCTGACGCACGTCATCCGAGTGGCCGGTCACCAGCGAGTGGCCGGCCACTCGCACGTCCCCGAGCGGCGTTGCGTCACGTGACGCGAACCGGGCATGGGCGCAGGCACCCTGAGCCGCCGGCGACGGACGCAACCGGCTGCCGCCGAGCCACCAGCCGTTTGGCGCGGACAGCGCGCGCCGGCCCCCGGGAGCAACGCTCCGCCAGACCCAGCCGGCACCCCGCTGTTCGATGTCGACGTGACCCGGGACGTCGCTTGATCCGGAGTCACCGCGCTTTCTGTACCGAAAGCTGCCGCGCTTTCGGTGCAGCAAACGCTGGAGCTCTCGGTGCAGCAAACGCACGCGCGCTGAAGCCCGAAGGGCCCGGGGAATCGGCGCGGGGCACACTGCCCCGGAAACGCCGAAACGGGGCCCCAGCCAAGTGACTGGAACCCCGTCTCGGGAAAGATTGTCCGGCGGCGTCCTACTCTCCCACCCGGTCCCCCGGGCAGTACCATCGGCGCTGAAAGGCTTAGCTTCCGGGTTCGGAATGAGACCGGGCGTTTCCCTTTCGCCATGACCGCCGTAACTCTGTGAAACTGTCGACCACCCACCACACGGTGGAATAGTTCGTCGTTTCAGAGCTGCACAGTGGACGCGACACTTCCTGCAAAGAGGCTGGATGGTGTGTGTGATCAAGCCCTCGGCCTATTAGTACCGGTCAGCTCCACGACTC